>CACXDI010000024.1 GCA_902766335.1 uncultured Ruminococcus sp.
ATCACTCGTCGTCAAGCTCCCTTGCAGGGCGACAGCCCAACTGCGGTCGCTTTCCTAGATTGCTGAGCCGTCAGCACCGATCTTTGTTTACTAACCCTTTAGGGATTAGTATTACCTGATTATCCGTATATCCAGCAGAGAACACCACTCCCCCGGAGTCAGCGTCAGCGTGTCGCCGCTGATATCCTCCGGCAGGTCTATACGTATGACCGAAAAATCATCGCGGGTGACGGCAGAAGGAAGCGCAGTCTCGCCGGTGAAGTCTCCTGCCTTTATCCCCAGCTTCATGCTCATCACAATGGACAGCCCCCGCACCTCTATGGCTTTGGCGCCGGCAAGCTCCAGCCCGCCGTAGGTCAGCTCCGCGCCCCAGCCGCTTACCACTACGCAGTCGGCGCGGTGCTTTTGGGAATAGCGAAGCCTGATGTCCTTGGCGCTGTCAAAGCTCGAAGCGGCAAAGCAGTCGCCCCGCTTTGAGAGGTTCTCGCCGCTTACGGCAAAGCTTTCGGTCAGACGGATATCCGCCGACGAAGCCCCCGCCATGAAGCTGTATTCGCCGCTCTCTACTATCATTTTTCCGGCGCGGACATCGTATATCCGCAGCTCGTGACGGAGTATGCGGACGTACACCGTGACCGTCTCGCCCGCTTTGATGTGTACCCGCTCGAAGCCGCAGAGCTTCTTTATCGGTCTCGATACCGCCGAGCCGGGCAGGGCAAAGTAGACCTGCACCACCTCGTCGCCGTCCCTGCCGGAGATGTTCTTCACCGTGACTGCCGCCGTCAGCGCGTCGGGAGAGGTCTCGGTCATCTCCATGCTGAGATACTCAAACCGGGCGTAGCTCAGCCCGTGCCCGAAGGGATAGAGCGGCTCGCCTTTGAAATACATATAGGTGCTTCCCGCCGAAGCTATGTCGTAGTTCATGATGTCCGGCAGATCAAGCTCCGAGCGGTACCAGGTGAGGGGGAGCCTGCCCGCCGGGGCATAGTCGCCGCAAAGCGTCTCGGTGACGGCTCTGCCCAGCTCCGCTCCCGCGTGGCTGCTCCAAAGCACCGCCGCCGCACACTCCGATTCATCGCAGACCGCGTAGGGATAGCTGGATATCATCATCAGCACCGTGCGGGGATTCGCCGCCGCAAGAGCCTGTACCATGCCCGGCTGCACGTTCAGCGCGAGGGTGCTGCGGTCATAGCACTCCTTTGCGGTCTGCACCGGGTGATTGCCAACGCAGTATACCACCGTGCCGCACTCCGCGGCTATCCTTCCGGCGCGGTCTTTGCCGCTGCTCACTACCTCGATATCCCAGCAGTATCCGCCGGTGACAGCGGTGCTGTGCTCGGCTATTACAGAAGTGTCGCCGCTGACGGTGAGCCGCCTGTGGTGCAGAAATTCCTCGATGACGGTGCGTCCGCAGTAGTTCTTTATGTTAAAGGTCTCGCGGGTGAACCAGTCGAATATGGTGCTGTTGTGCAGCCTCAGACTGTCATCGTCCGACAGCCGGACGTATCTTTGGTACTTCACCGAGAAAAGGTTGCACCAGTTGTCGCCCCAGTCCTGGAGCTGGAACTGTGCGGCGTCGGTGATATCGTCGGCGTCGGCGCGTATGCTGCCGTCCTCGTAAGCGCAGAGGTATCTGCCGTTGGGCGCTTTCAACGCCACAATGTCCCACAGCGAGTCGAAGACCACATCGCCGAATCTTTCCCTCATGCTCTCTGCCGCCGAATGGCTGTAGGTGAAATATCCCGTGTACCAGTCCCACAGGTTCTCGTCCGCGAGGGCTCCCACTACGGCTATCCTGCCGGCGTCCTTCCCCAGCGGAAGTATGCCGTTGTTTTTGAGCAGCACTATCTGCTCTCTCGCCGCACGGAGATTTACCTCGCGGTGGGCGGGGCAGTCGATGATATCCTCGCCGATGCCGTCGAACTCCGTGCTGTCAAGCTGTCCCAGACGGATACGCCCGTAAAGGGTGTTCACCACCGAGCTGTCGATGTCCTTCCAGGTGACAAGCCCGTTCCTGAGAGCGTTTTCCGCCGAAAGCTTCACCAGCTCGTCTATGTCGGTCATGGTGTCGCAGCCCGCCTTCAGCGACAGGGCGTAGGACTCCGCGTGGCTTTCGGTGTACTTGTGAGCGATGACGTTCTGTGAGAAATCCCCGCCGTCGCTCACCACGAACCACAGTCCCCACTCCTGCTTCAGCAGGCTCTCCAGCTCGGGATCCATGATCGCGGGCAGACCGTTTATCGCGTTGTAAGCAGCCATGACGCTCCTGGCACCGCCGAAGCGAATGGCGTTCTCAAAGGCGGCGTAGTAGTATTCGTATTTGAGCCGAGGCGGGAGATATGCGTCGCAGCCGCCCCGGTCAGCTTCGTTGTTGTTGGCGCAGAAGTGCTTGAGGGTGGGTATCGTCTTGTAATAGCCGTCGGCGTTCACTCCTGCCATGCCCCGGGTGTAGGCGGCGGTGAGCTCGCCCGCAAGGCATACGTCCTCGCCGTAGGCTTCCTCAGTCCTGCCCCAGCGGGGATCGCGCACCATATCCACCGTGGGGCCCCACAGCGCCAGCCCGCCCTTCTTGTCGAGGTTGTAGTATGCGCGTGCCTCGTCGCCGGCTATCTCACCCAGCCGCTCCATGAGTTCGCGGTCAAAGGCGGCAGCCAGTCCCACAGGCTGAGGGAACACCGTCGAGGGCTTGTCCTCGCTCCTGCCCACATAGCCCCGCGCCACCTCGGTGCCGATGAAGAACTCGTCCAGTCCCAGCCGCTCCACAGCGTTGTGGTGGGTGGTGAGCAGCCCCAGCTTTTCCTGCTCTGTAAGCTCCCCGGCGAGCTGCTCCGCACGCTTTAAAAATTTGTCATTGGTATCTTTTTTCATGGTATCACCGCTTTCTGAAAAATGTGGTCTCAGCGTTTAGAATATTATACTATATCCTTTCCAAAAAAGCAACCCCCTGCGGAAAATTTTTTCTCACAGGGGGTTAATATTTTTATGCGTCAAAGGAATGATCCCGTCACGAATGCGGCTGCCGCTGCTGCCAGCGCCACCGCGATAAGGGGGAGATCGAACCAGGCGAGTATCAGCGCTACCGCCGTTCCCGCCGCCGCCGTGATGATACTGCCGGTGCTGTAGAAGATCGCCGGTATGGTCATGGCGGCAAGCACCGCGTAGGGTATGTAGTAGAGAAAGCTCCGGAGAAATCCCGACTTTATCTCACGCCGGAAAAACGTGAAGGGCAGCATACGGATAAGGTAGGTCACGCCCGCCATTACGGCTATGTATACAGCTGTGCTCATTCTGCCGCCTCCTTTTCCGCCGCTTCGTCAACAGGGAAGAGCAGCGCCGCCGCTGCCGAGGCTATCACCGCGCAGATTATTATAGCAAAGCCGAAGGATACTCCGGTAAAGACATACCTGAACAGTATGCTGAGCCCCGCCGCCGCGGCTACGGTGAACAGCACGCTCTTGTGCTTTCGCACCGGCGGTATGAAAATAGCGATGAACATTCCGTAGAGCACTATGCCCATGGCGTTTGTCACCGATTCCGGCAGCACCGTTCCCGCTACCGCTCCCAGTACCGTACCGCCTACCCAGCCCAGCACCGCTATGGCGATCATGCCGTACATATACGAGGGCGTCAGCGGCTGGGTCTGCGCCGAGCAGACCGCGAATATCTCGTCGGTTATGCCGTAGGAGGCTATCAGCCGTTTGAGCAGCGTGAATTTTGATTTGTCCAGCTTCTGCGACAGCGACAGCGACATCAGCGCATACCTCAGATTTATGGTGAGCTGTACCAGCGCCATTTCGATAAGCGTACCCGCCGAGGCTATGACGTCTATGCCCGCCGCCTGTCCCGCCGAGGTCAGGTTCGTGAGCGAGATAGCTGTCGCCTGTGCGGGCGTTATTCCGGCGCGGACAGCCATTATCCCGAAGCCGAAGGACACCGAAAGATATCCCAGCGCTATCGGTATGCCGTGCTCAGCGCCTTTTAAAAGATCCTTTTTCATTAATATTACTGCTTTCGTTGGATATTTATACTCTGTGTATAGCCTTTGCGGGGCAGGTATCGACGCATATACCGCAGTTGGTGCATTTTTCATAGTCTATCACCGCGTGATTGTCCACCACGGTTATAGCGCCCTCCGTGCAGTTGCGCTCGCAGAGCTTGCAGCCGAGACAGCCCTTGCGGCAGGCAAGACGGGTCTTTCTGCCGTTCTCCTTAGAGGAGCAGAGCACCATGGTGTGCTGCGCCAGAGGCTTGATAGCTATAACATTGTTGGGGCAGGCGTTCACGCACCTGCCGCAGGCGACGCACTTGAGGGGAGTCACCCTCGCCAGTCCGTCCCTGACGGTTATTGCTCCGTACTCGCAGACAGCAGCGCAGTCTCCGAAGCCGATACAGCCGTACTTGCAGGAGCTTGATCCGCCGAAGTACCGCTTGACCGCCTTGCAGGAGCGTAAGCCGCCGAACTCAAATTCCTCTTTCACGGCGTTGCAGTCGCCGCTGCACTTGACTACTGCTGTCATCGGCACGACTTCCGCTGCCGCCACGCCCAGTATCTCCGCTATGCTCCCGGCAGCGTCCGTTCCTCCGGGACGGCAGAGATTGGTCTCGGCGCCCTCGCTGACTATGGCATTTGCATAGTCGGCGCAGCCCGCAAAGCCGCAGGCTCCGCAGTTTGCCTGAGGGAGCGCCTCGCTTATCCTCTGCACCCGGGGATCCACCTTGACGTAGAACAGCTTTGAGACTATCGTGAGCAGGACTCCCGCCAGCACGCCGCAGCCGCCCACTATCAGGACGGGTATAAGATATGTCATCATAACCGCGCCCCCTTACCCGAACAGCCCGGAAAAGCCCATAAAGCTGACCGAGACTATCGACGCGGCGATAAGAGTCGCGGGCACGCCCTTGAAGGTCTCGGGAATGTCGGCGAACTCCAGCTTCCTCCGCACGCCGGAGAATATCACCAGCGCCAGCATGAAGCCGAGTCCCGCGCCCAGCGCGCTCACTATCGACTGCAAAAATCCGTAGCCGTTGTCGATGTTCAGCACCGTGACGCCCAGCACCGCGCAGTTTGTGGTGATGAGCGGCAGGTATACGCCCAGCGACTTATACAGCGAGGGTATCGTCTTTTTCAGCACCGTCTCTACTATCTGCACGAACAGCGCTATGACGAGTATGAACACCACCGTGTCGAAATACTCCAGATGATTGGGCACCAGTATGCCGTGGTGTATCGGGTAGGTGACTATGGTGGCGCAGATCATTACGAATGTGACAGCGATGCCCATTCCGGAAGCACTGTCCAATTTTTTAGACACTCCCAGAAACGGACATATGCCCATGAATTTTGAGAGCACAAAGTTGTCGGTGAGCATAGCCGACATAAGTATCACGAGAAGTGTTTTCACGGCTTGTCACCTGCCCTTCCGCCGCAGCTTTCCGCGTGGGGACATTCCGAGCAGCCCACTTCGCAGGGTGGCTTGCGCTTTGCTATCTTGTTCACCGCCGCTATGATGCAGCCCAGGGTGAAGAATCCGCCCGCCGGCATGATAAACAGCAGCATGGGGCTTTCGCTTATCAGCGGGATAGTCAGTCCCATCCATTTGCCGGAGCCTAAGATCTCGCGCACCGAGCCCATAAGGAACAGCGCAAGCGTAAAGCCCAGCCCCATTCCCAGAGCGTCCAGTATGGAAACGCCGATCCCGTGCTTGCTCGCAAACATCTCCGCACGTCCGAAGATTATGCAGTTTACCGTGATGAGCGTCAGGTATATGCCGAGACTGTCGTAGAGCGAAGGCACAAAGCCTTCGAGCAGAAAGCCTATCAGCGTCACAAAGCTTGCAATTATTACGATAAAGGAGGGTATCCGCACCTTGTCGGGTATCACCCTGCGCAGCGCCGAGATAACGATGTTGGAGCCCAGCAGCACGAATGTGGTGGCAAGCCCCATGCCTATGCCGTTCATCGCCTGAGTTGTGACAGCAAGGGTGGGGCACATTCCCAGCAGCATTACCAGCGTGGGGTTCTCTTTGATGATACCCTTGGTGAGCTCCCGCACCGGTGAGCGTTTATTTTCCGCCATCGAGTATCGCCTCCTTGTTGTCGTTGTATACCGTGAGCGCCGTGTCTACGGCGTGCTTCATGCCCTTTGAGGAAAAGGTGGCGCCGCTCACCGCGTCAAAGCTGTCCTGCGGCTCGGTCTGTCCGATGAACTGCTCCCGGAAGGAGGGGATATCCCGCACCTTCGAGCCAAGCCCCGGAGTGTCGGAAAGCGATACGAACTCTATTCCCGAGATCGCCCCCTGTTGGTCAAAGCCGATAAGCAGGTCAATGCCGTCCTTTTCGTAGCCGTCAACTACCATTTGCACGGCAACTCTTCCGTCGCTGGTGACTGCTATAGTCTCGATCTCGTCGCAGCCGAAGTTGTCATCGATCAGCGTAAGCTCCGTCTTGCCGAAGAGCGCTTCGGCACTCTCGGAGAATTTCAGCGCCTTCTGCTCGGCGGCTCTTTCCTTGGTGAGCTCATATGCAAAGGTGAGCGTCAGCGCCGCCGCTATGCAGATAAGGGTCAGCACCAGAGTGGGCTTGATCTTTTCGATCATTCGTCAGCCGCCTCCTTTGCACCGAACACCTTAGCCCGTGTAAGCTGTTCTATATATGGAGTAAGTATGTTCATCAGCAGTATCGAGAAGGACACGCCCTCGGGATAGGAGCCGAAGTTTCTTATTATGAATGTGATGAGTCCGCAGCCCGCCCCGAAAAGCAGCTTGCCCTTTGTGGTGACAGGTGTGGTGGCGTAGTCGGTAGCCATAAAGAATGCACCCAGCATGACTCCGCCGGCGAGTATCTGGTAAAGCGGGTCTTCACCCGCGATAGCGGAAAGCGCCGCCAGCACGCCGATAAAGCTGAGAGGTGCCGCCGGGGATATCACCCGCCTTATGATAAGGTATACGCCGCCAAGTATCAGCGCTATGGCGCAGGTCTCGCCGAGACAGCCGGTGGTCTTGCCCAGCAGCAGATTGATGTAGGCAGCCTGGTGGGTCACAAGGGGAGTAGGCCCCGTCATGACATCCGAGGGCTCGTTGTAGTAGAAGGGCAGCGCCCAGCGGGTCATCTGCGCCGGGAAGGATACCATAAGCACTATTCTCGCGGTTATGGCGGGATTGGCAAAGTTCTGTCCCAGTCCGCCGAACAGCTGCTTTACCACAGCGATAGCGATGAAGGAGCCCAGCACCGCCAGCGGCAGCGGAAGCGTCACCGGCAGATTGAACGCCAGTATCATTCCCGTAACGGCAGCCGACAGGTCACCGATTGTGTTGGGGCGCTTCATCAGCCTGCGGCAGATGTACTCCGCCGCGATGCAGCTCAAAATACAGACAATGGTGAGCAGCAGCGCCCGGATCCCGAAGATGTAGGTAGCCGCTATAAGAGCGGGGGTCAGCGCTATCAGCACGTCCCGCATTATGTCGGAAGTCTTTGTGTAATTCTCGTCGTGAGGAGACGGCGAAACTACAAGCTTATTCATATGAAGTTCCGTCCTCCTTACTTGTCTCTCGGTATCAGCGATTTCGCCAGCTGATTTGTCTCCGCCAGCTTGCGGTTGGCGGGACAGACGAAGGTGCAGCTGCCGCAGTTCATGCAGAGCCTAACCTTGAGCCGTTTCAGCTCCTCGATGTCGCGTATCTTGTATGCGCGGTCTATGTCGCAGGGCATGAGCCCCAGAGGACATACCCTCACGCAGCGTCCGCAGCGTATGCACGCCGAGGTCTCGCGCTCGTCGAAGTGGTCAAGCGCCAGCAGCGCGTTTGAGGTCTTGAGCACCGGCAGGTCTATGTCGGGGATGCTCATGCCCATCATGGGGCCGCCCGCTATCAGCTTTCTTAAATGCTCGATGTCGGTATCGCAAAACTCCAGTATCTCTCTGAGCGGCGTGCCTATGACAGCCCGCACGTTCTTAGGCTCGCCCACGGCGTTGCCGTCAACGGTTATCCGCCTTTCCACCAGCGGCATACCTGTCCTGGTGTAGCGGTAGATGAAAGCCGCGGTGGACACGTTTATGACGATGACGCCCTGCTGCGAGGGCATCTCACCCTCGCGGACGATCCGTCCGGTGGCGTTGTAGATTATCACCTTCTCCGCGCCCTGCGGGTAGATAGAGGGCAGCGTGAGAATATCTATCGAGTCGTCGCCGTCTGCCATTTCGGTGAAATTCTTTATGGCAGCGGGCTTGTTTGCCTCTATGGCAAGTATGGCGCGGTCAATGTCCAGCATATCCTTCAGCAGCCGTATGCCGCCGATAACATCGTCGGGACATTCTATCATCTCGCGGTAGTCGGCGGTGATGTAGGGCTCGCACTCGGCGCCGTTAATTATGAGCGTATCTATCTTTTCCTTTGGGGAAAGCTTTAAGTGGGTAGGGAATCCCGCGCCGCCCAGTCCGCAGGCGCCGCTTTCCCGCACGGCTTTGATGAAGCTCTCTCTGTCGGTGATCACCGGGGGCTTCACTTCTTCCGATACCGTTTGCAAGCCGTCGGTGTCTATCTCCAACATTTTGCATATTTTCCCCGGCACCGTGCGAAATTCGGTGACAGCGGCGACAGTTCCGGAGACGCCGGAGTGTACGGGCGCTGCGAAGGCTTCGTCGGTGTCGCCTATCTTCTGCCCGACTTTTACATAGTCGCCCGCCTTGACCAGCGGCTCGCAGGCGACGCCCATAGTCATAGCCATAGGTATGCGCACCCGCCCGGGCAGCGGAAGGTCAACGGTAGCGGAGTTTTCGGTATTCTTTCTGTGGGAAAGCATTATCCCTCTGAGCCTTTTCAACCTGCGTCACCTCCTTGTCAACAAATAAACAATATACAATCTATTATATAATAATTAGATGTTTTTTTCAAGTGTTTTTAGTCAAACGAGCGTTTTTTCATACATTTAACTACCCGGGCGGTATTTTTGCCCCCGGCTTTTGTTAACATTTTCACGTTCCCGCCGGTGGTTGACAATTTCTTTTTTTTGTGGCATAATATAATCGTAACTTTATGCTTGTATCATTGTATGCACAAGCACCCGAAAACGTCAGAAAGGAAAGACGATATGTCAAAGATATGCAAGTCATGCGGCAAGGAGTATAAGGGTGAGTTCTGCGAGCACTGCGGCTACGGCGATCTCAACCTGAAAACTCACGCCGCCGATAAATACAAGACCAAAACGCCCGTGAGGTATATGACTCCCGAGCAGAAGGACGAATACTACGAGGCGTTGAAGCAGAAGCAGCGGGAGCGCAGCCGGGGCGGAGCCAAGGCTCATGACCCCAGGCAGGTGCGGCTGCTCATCATCATCGCCATAGTTGTGGGACTGCTGGTGTTCGGCACGCTGTTCGGCACCGGAGCGCTGGGCTTTGCCGAGAAGAACACCGACGTCATCGAGAAGTACTTCAAGGCGATAAATGACCGGGATTTCGACAAGTATTCCTCCTGCTTCCCCTCCGAGATACGGAAGTCCATAGAGCAGGATCTGAAGGACACCGGCTACTCGGACAAGCAGTACATGGACGCCTACTGCGCCGACTTCGCGGCTGAGTACGGCGATGACTTCCGCATAAACTACAGCCTGCTCAAGACAGAGGAAATGAAGACCTATGACATGACCGAGTACAAGTCGGCATACGGCTCTGTCCCGCAGATAGAGGAAGCCTACAACGTTGTCACCGACGTGACCTTTGAAGGCTCGAAGGGCAGCGAGACCTTCCGCATGAACTGCTACGTGGGAAGGGTAGGCAGACATTGGAAGATGTTCAACCTTGTCTATGACGCCGGCACCATAACTACCGATATGGAGATAGAGGGTCAGCAGACGGAAAACGAGGATACAGAAGAATAGCTCATACGGCTCCCGAAGCGCTGCGCGGACGGAGCCTTTTGATGTTCATATTTTAATAGTCTGCTCAATATTTCAGATTGACATATCGGCTTTGCGGCACTATAATATTACAGGTTACGAAAAAAACAACAGATCGGGGAGAAGAAAATGTCCGGGAAAATGAACATGACCGCGGGCAGCGAGACAAGCTGTATAGTAAGGTTCACGCTGCCGCTGCTTGCGGGGAATCTTTTGCAGCAGACCTACAACGTCGCCGATACAATGATAGTCGGGCGCTGTCTGGGCGACAGCTCGCTGGCGGCGGTGGGGGCTACCGGCTCTATCACCTATCTGTTCTATGCCCTCTGCATAGGTCTGTCCATAGGCGCGGGAGTGCTCATCTCACAGCATTTCGGAGCCGGCAGAATGGACAGAGTGCGCTCTGCCATAGTAAATTCGGCGGCGGTGACGCTCATCTTCGCGCTTATCGCCACTCTTCCCGCCGTGCTTCTTGCGAAGCCGCTGCTGACCTTCCTGGGCGTCAAGGCGAAGCTCATCGCCCGCTCGGTGACATATATGCGGATAGCCACGGCGGGAACGGTCTGCATAGCGGCTTACAACTGGATAAACTCGGTCATGCGCGCGCTGGGAGACACTAAGACTCCGCTGATATTCCTGGGAGTGTCAACGGTGCTCAATGTAGGTCTTGACCTGCTGTTCGTCATAGTGTTCGGCATGGGCGTGGGGGGCGCTGCGTTTGCCACGGTGCTGGCGCAGGGAGTCTCGGCGGCAAGCTGTATAATCTACTGCTTCAAGACCAACGCCGACATACGCCCCAGCCGCGATGAGCTGCATACAGACCCGCAGCTGATGAAAAAGTGCGTCACCTTCGGTCTGCCGATAGCGGCGCAGAACGGGCTTGTGTGCATATCCATGATAGCGCTGCAAAGCGTCACCAACGGCTTCAGCGAGTCGGTCATGGCTGCATACACGGCGTCCATGAGGATAGAGCAGCTGGTTCAGCAGCCCTATATCAGCCTTAACGCGGCGGTGTCGGCGTTCACGGGACAGAACATCGGAGCCGGCAAGCAGGAGCGTGCGGTGCGCGGCATGAAGTCGGCACTCAAGATAGGCTCGGTGTTCGGGACGGTGATGTTTATACTCTTCTTATTGTTCGGCAGGAGCATAGTGGGTATATTCGTCACCGGAAAGCAAACCATAGCTATAGGCGCTCTGGCGCTCATCATCACCGGCTGCTGCTATATCCCGCTGGGCGCCATACACATAGTCCGGGGCTTTCTCAACGGCACCGGAGACACCGGCTTTGCGCTGGTCAACGGTCTTACAGAGGTGGTGTGCAGGATAGGCTTCTCGCTGCTGCTCACCCGCATACCCTTCATCAGCTGGCGTGGGATATGGATAACCACGTCCATAACCTGGGTGGCGACGGCGGCGGTCTGCATAATACGCTACAAGAACGGCAAATGGCGGCTCAAATCCGTCGCCGGACAATAGCATTTGACAAACCGCGCGGTATGTGGTATACTTGTTTAGTAAAAAGTTCTCGGCTCGATACGGAGGTATAAAGTGGCTTACAAGACTAAACAGGGCAGCGATATACTTGATTATATGATGTCTACCGCGGGAAAACACGTCAATATTAATGATATAAGCGAGCACTTCCGCAGGAACGGCAAGTCGGTGGGAACGGCTACTATCTACCGCCACCTGGACAAGCTGGTGCGCGACGGCGTGGTGGCTAAGTATGTCACCGACAATACCGGCTCTGCCTGCTATGAATATCTTGACAAGGGCAGCTGTCACAAGTGCGACTGCTATCATTTCAAGTGTACGGGCTGCGGAAAGCTGATACATCTGGAATGTCACGAGGTGGATAATATCCTGACTCACCTTGAGCAGAGCCACGGATTCAAGATAGACCCCGTGAGGACGGTGTTCTACGGCTGCTGCTCCGCGTGCGCGGAAAAGAGCGGAGAGACAGAAACTAAGGAAGGAAATGAAGAATGAAAGTCATAAAAAGAGTGACCGCATTGGCTGCTGCGCTGTGTATCGCAGTTGCCGTGTCCGGCTGCGGCAAGGAAGTTAAAAATAAGTCTGACGCGCCTACTGACACCGCTCCGGCGGCAAACGGCGGATTCAATCCCGGCGAAGGCATAATAAACAGCGATTTCGGTACGCTGACCGAATTTTCGGCTCAGACGCTGAACGGCGAGACCGTTACCCAGGAGATATTCTCGGAGAATGACCTCACTATGATATATATATGGAAGACCGACTGTGAGCCCTGCAAGGCGGAGTTCCCGGCGCTGGTCAAGCTCAGCGGTATGCTCCCCGAAGGCACGGCGCTGATCGGTATGTGCATAGACGGCGACACCAACGGCGACGAGGCAAAGAAGATAGCAGATGAGGCAGGACTGCCCTTTGACAGCATTATAGGCGGCGCTACCCTTGAGGGGGTGAAGTCGACTCCCACTACCATGTATGTGGACAAGTACGGTAACGTAGTCGGCGAGCCTAAGGAGGGACGTTCCTACGCTTCCGATGATGACGCGGCGGCGCAGGAGTTCTTTATCGACGTAAGCTCTCACCTCGGCATGGCGAAGTCCAAGTACCAAGCCGACGCCCGCAAGGAGTAAGGTCTCAATGGCAACGATAACCGAGATAGACGATCTTTCGCTGCCGGAGCTGCTGCCCTACAGCTGCACCTCGGAGATACAGCTGCTTCGCTATTACGAGCCGCAGCCGGGGCTGTTCATAGCAGAGAGCCCCAAGGTCATACGCCGTGCGCTGGACGCAGGCTATGAGCCGGTGTCGCTGCTCATGGAGCGCAAGTACATCGGCGGGCAGGGGAGCGATATAATAGAGCGGTGCGGTGATATCACCGTCTACACCGCCCCCGGCGAGCTGCTGACGGAGCTCACCGGCTTCAAGCTGACCCAGGGAGCGCTGTGCGCCATGCGCAGGAGAATCCCCGACGCCCCGGAAAAGGTACTGTCGGGCGCGAAGAGAGTCGCGGTGCTTGAGGATATAATGAATCAGACCAACATAGGCGCGATATTCCGCTCGACGGCGGCGCTGGGCTTTGACGCGGTGCTGCTCACCCGTCCATGCAGCGATCCGCTTTACCGCCGCAGCATACGTGTCAGCATGGGTACTGTTTTCCAGGTGCCCTGGGCGTATCTTGACGGCGGATCGCCGGAGTATATCGAATATCTCCGCGGGCTCGGATTTATGACGGCAGCTATGGCGCTTCGGAATGACACCATGCCGATAGACGCACCCGGGCTGAGGTCTGCGGAAAGGCTCGCCGTGGTGCTTGGCACCGAGGGCGAGGGCCTGCGGGACAGCACCATATCCGCCTGCGACTGCACGGTGAAGATACCCATGTACCACGGTGTGGATTCGCTGAACGTCGCTGCCGCGAGCGCTGTGGCATTCTGGGAGCTGCGCTCCAGGGACTTGTAAATAAAATGTTAAAAGCCGTGCTTCTTCTTGACAGTACGGCTTTTTTGTGATATAATATCTTATGCTTTTAAGCAGAATATGGAGACGTATCGAAGTGGTCATAACGGGGCGCACTCGAAACATAGTCGGGTTCGTCACGGCGAAATCTCGGAAGTCCTTGATTTTTCGCGGTTACAAGCCGCTCGGTATTTGGTTTTTAAAAAGCCTGTCTCGCAGTTTTCTCGCAAATTTCCAATCAATAAAATACGGAGACGTATCGAAGTGGTCATAACGGGGCGCACTCGAAATGCGTTAGCCCTTAAACGGGCTCGAGAGTTCGAATCTCTCCGTCTCC
>CACXDI010000025.1 GCA_902766335.1 uncultured Ruminococcus sp.
AGGGCATTTTTGCGATTGAAACAATAAAGCCGCGGACGCTAGTCCGCAAGCCGGACGCCAAGCCCGGCAGTCCATGCGCAGCATGGGCTTTGGCTTTATTATATCACAAACCCGGGTGTATGTCAATCGTATAAAAAAGACTTGACAAACGTGCTGTCAGGGTGTATAATGTAAATATAAAGAGGGTACTGCACAAGCCTTTGGCTTTAGCGGTTCTCCCTCGATTGGTTAGTTATTGAATAACCGTCCCAAAGTCGCGAGTGGGGCGGTTATTTTTTTCTGTTATTTATGTTGCATATCGTCACCACGAGGGCAACTATGTTTGTTATGAGAAGTAGTAAGGTGAGGATCTCCATAACGCTCATCATGCTCACCCCCTTGCGAGGGAACAGATTGAACCGCCGTGCCGCAAATGCAGTACCCTTGGCTGTAATTATATCACAAACCCGGGCATATGTCAATCGTATAAAAAAGACTTGACAAATGTGCTGTCAGGGTGTATAATGTAAATATAAAGAGGGTACTGCACAAGCCTATGGCTTTAGCGGTTCTCCCTCGATACTGAAGTTATAAAAATAACCGCCGTATTTTGGTCGATGGGGCGGTTATTTTTTTCTGTTTATATGAAAAAATATGTTCACAACAAGTGAGATAACGCTCGTCAGTAGAAGTAATAGTTGTATCACATCAGAAACGCTCATATTTATCACCCCCTTGCGAGGGAACAGATTGAACCGCCGTGCCGCAAATGCAGTACCCTTGGTTTTAGGCAACACCGCACAAAGACCGCCTGACGGCTTTGCGGCACATCTGCTTGCATTCTTTTCGTCATATCACCCAAATTCGGCTTGACTTGCGCCGGCAAGCCTGCGCCTCATTTAGGTAATCTGACGAAAAAACTGACGGCGCATCTGTACCACAATCTTTGTGCGGTATTGCCTTTATTATAGCATATGGCGGGAAGATTGTAAAACAAAAAGCGGGAAGGGTTTGCGCCTTCCCGCTTATTATTCTTATTATTAAAGCAGTCTGATCTTGCTCTTGATCTCGGCAGAGTGGGAAAGCTCTGCAAGCTTTTCGTCTATCACGCTCTCTACCATGGTGGGGGTGATGAACGCAAGCTCGTTGTCGGGTCTGCCGGCACGCTCTATGTAGGTCAGCTTGCCGAACATCTCGGAGATAGCGGGCTTGAGCTGGTCAGCGTTGTCAGCCTGGATACGCACGTACATAGCGTTCTCCACGGTCTTGTACTTCACCACATAGCTCTTGTCGGTGTTGTCCTCCCAGGAGATCATGATAGAGCGGTCAGGGTGCTTCAGGCAGTCTATGATGTCTCCCACAACAGCCGAAGCGGTGGGGAGCTTGCCCGCGCCCTGTCCGTAGAACAGAACGTCGCCCACGCCGTCGCCGGTGACGGATATAGCGTTGTATACGCCGTCAACGGTGGCGAGCAGATTGCCCTTGGAGACCAGTCTCGGGCAAACGATCGCGGTCACCTTGCCGTCCTCAACAGCCTTCACCGAGCCGATGAGCTTTATAGCATAGCCCGCGTTCTCGGCGTAAGCCACGTCATCCAGAGTTATGCGGGTGATGCCCGAGCAGTGAACGTCCTCGGGATATATATGCTTGCCGTAAGCCAGCGAGCCTAAAATGCAGATCTTGCGGCAGGCGTCCTCGCCCTCAACATCGGCGGTGGGGTCTGCCTCGGCATAGCCCAGCTCCTGAGCCATTTTCAGAGCAGTCTCAAAGTCCATCTGCTCTCTTATCATCTTGGTAAGGATAAAGTTTGTAGTACCGTTCAGGATACCGCTTATCTGCTCGATAAAGTTGCCGGCAAGGCACTTGTTTATCGGGCGGATTATCGGGATACCGCCGCCGACGGAAGCTTCAAAGAGGTAGTTTACGTTATGTTCGTGAGCTATTTTCAGAAGCTCCGCACCCTTTGCCGCTACCAGAGCCTTGTTCGAGGTAACGACGCTCTTGCCGCTTTCCAGAGCCTTCTTTGTAAAGGTGAACGCCGGCTCGATACCGCCGATGACCTCGGCTACTACCTCTACCTCTTCGTCCTGAAGGACTACATTGAAGTCCTTGACCATTCTGTCCTCAAAGGGATCGCCGGGGAAGTCGCGCAGATCTACTATATACTTGATATCGCAGTCTCTGCCCACCTTCTGGTTTATCGACTCACGGTTTTTCTCAAACAGCTCGACTGTACCCGAGCCTACCACTCCGTATCCTATAACTGCTACATTTTTCATCTATACTTATCCTTTCATTAATTAAATACACTATTACACGTCCGCGGGTCAGAGCACCTTGACAGCCGCTACGCCGTCCAGCTTTTCCAGTGCCGAGCGCAGCTTGTCGCGGCTGCACGCGCCCTCGGGGTCACGCCTTACCGATATGGACACCGTCGCCACAGCGTCCACCGGCGGGTTCTGATTGATCTTTATGATGTTCATTCCCAGCTCGTAAAGCTCGGATATCACCGCCGAAAGCACGCCCTGTCTGTCGATGAGTCTCAGCTCCAGAGAGAATATGTTCTCCTCCGACTGTTCCTCGTATCTGAACACGCTGTCCTTGTATTTATAGTAGGCGCTTCGTGATATGCCGACTATCCTGCACGCCTCAGACGAGGACATCTGCTGTGACGCGGCTTTCAGCTCCTTCGCGTGGAGTACCTTTATAATGACCTCCGGCAGAGCCGATTCGCTCACCACCACCATACCTGTAGTTTTGTTCATGCAAAGTCCACCCCCAACGTACAACTGTACCCGAGATATACACATACTACAGTATATCATCTCGGTCAAGTTTTGTCAAGGGCTCAAAAAAATACTTGACAATATGCGTGAAAAATGATATAATAATAGAACAAATATTGTGTATTTTTTCAATGCTTTCTGTAATATTATAAGGAAGGAAGTGACCGCCCATGTACCACGGACACATAGATGTGCCTACCTTCGCATACTTTAGCTTCGGCAACGTCTGGACAGGCAGCGTGTTCGGCAGCTTCAACTACCGGGTAGACCCGCGCTCAAAGGACGAGCCGCCCCGCCTGCTTACCAGCATATGGTACGGCGATCTGAGTTTTGAAAAGACAGAGCCTGAGGAGACCTTTGAGGAGGAATTTTCCGCCGAAGGCTGGTCACGCACGATAGACAAGCTCAACGAGCTTATCGACGCATACGGCACAAAGGTGCGCGGCGGCAGATCTGACGCTTAACATCTTTATATAGAAAGGACTAGATCAAATGAAGAAAATTTTCAAACGCGGACTGAGCATTCTTTCCGCAGCGGCTATGGCAGCTTCTATGGCGGCTGTCCTGCCTGTGTCGGCTTCCGCTGACGCTATACCTGAATCCACCCAGGCTTATCTTAAAGAGCTGGGCGCCGGCTGGGTACTGGGCAACACCTTCGACGCTCCCGGCGAGACAAGCTGGCAGAAGGACGTAACTACCGAGTCACTTATCAAGTCTGTTCACGCGGCTGGCTTTGAGACTATCCGTATACCCGTTACCTGGGGCAAACATATGTCCTCTGACTACACCATAGACGAAGCGTGGAGAAACAGGGTACACGAGGTGGTAGACTGGGCATACAATGACGGTATGCACGTTATCCTCAATATCCACCACGATAATCTGAGCAGCCCCTCTGCTACCAGCAAAATGGGATTCTATCCCAACAGCGCTCACAAGGAAGACTCACTCGCATTTGTAAACTCCGTATGGACTCAGCTTGCCGAGGAATACAGTGATTACGGCGACAGACTGATATTCGAGACGCTCAACGAGCCGAGACTCTGCGGCACCAGCGATGAATGGTGGATAAGCGATACCAACCCCAGCGACGCTGCAAAGGACGCTGTAGCCGTTATAGACGAGCTGAACCAGTCGGCGGTAAATATCATCCGTCAGTCCGGCGGCAACAATGCCAGCAGATACATCATCTGTCCCGGTTATGCCGCTTCGATAAACGGCGCCAAGCTGGCGACAATGCCTTCCGATCCGGGCAACGTAGGCAAGATACTCCGCTCGATACACTGCTACGATCCCTATGAGCTGTGTCTGGGCGACAGCAAGGATCACACCAGCGCAAAGGCTACCGCGTTCAGCGATTCCTATAAGTCGTCGCTCCAGGGTTCCTTCAACGCCTACAAGCGTCTGGCAGACAGCGGCACTCCTATAATCATTGACGAAATGGGCATCTCCGACAAGCAGAACGAGAGCGCCCGCGCTCAGTGGGCGGCAGAGGCGTTCAGACTTTCAAAGGAGAACACCCTCCCCTGCGTGCTGTGGGATAACAACGCCGAGTTTTCTTCTTCCACAGCTACCGGCTGGAACGAGCATCACAGACACGTAAACCGCCGCAACGGCAAGTGGGTAGACCCCAAGGTTATAAAGGCTATCATGGATTCTATGGGCGTTTCCGGAACGACTATAACTCCCGATGACGGCTATGCAGAAAAGAAGGCTCAGAAGATAACCGTCACCTCTAAGTTCACCAAGACCTTCGGCGACGCCGCTTTCAGCCTCAACGCCAGGACCAGCGGCAACGGCGTACTCAGCTACTCCAGCAGCAGACTGGGAGTTGCCACCGCCGACAACAACGGCAAGGTGACTATCAAGGGCGCGGGCACCGCTACAATCACCATCACCGCTACCGAGACTGCGACATATGCTCCCGCTACCGCCACAGTCGAGATCACTGTAAATCCCAAGAAGATCACTCCTGCCATAGACGCTATCGAGGATCAGCCGTACACCGGCAGCGAGATCAAGCCTGACATAAAGGTACGCGGCGACAACAAGGTGCTCTCCAAGGGCTACTATGACGTTGAGTACAAAAACAACATAGAGCCGGGCACCGCTACCGTGAAGGTTACCCTCAAGGGCAACTACACCGGCTCGGCAAGCACCACCTTCAAGATCATAGGCAGCATCGTGAAGCCCAGTAAGGTGAACCTCAAGTCCGCAAAGGCAGGCGTCAACTACGTGACCCTCGGTTGGGACGCTGCTTCCGACGCTATAGGCTACAGCGTATACCGCTATGACGACGCCGGCAAGAAGTGGGTGACCGCAGGCACTACCTCTGACCTCACCTTCAAGGACACCGGACTTTCCGCAGCTAAGGTATACAAGTACAAGGTAAGAGCATACAATCAGGTAAACGGCATCAAGGCATGGGGCAGCTACTCCGATGAAAAGAGCGTGCTCACCAAGCCCAAGACTCCCAAGATCACCAAGGTGACCAAGGGCAGGAACGCTGTAAAGCTCACCTGGAAGAAGGTAGGCTGCACCGGTTATCAGGTACAGAAGTACAATGCTTCCAAGAAGAAGTGGGTGACCGTAAAGACTATCAAGTCCTCCAAGACCGTAAGCTACAAGTTCACCAAGCTGAAGAAGAACACCACCTACAAGTTCAGAGTACGCGCCTACAAGAAGGTGTCCGGTCTCAAGAGCTACTCCGCGTGGGCTAAGAAGACGGTCAAGACCAAGAAGTAAAGGTTTTCCGGCAGTACTTGAAATATTAAAAAAGATATGCTATAATGGTATCGTCCCTCTTGCGGGGGGCGATACTTTTTTTGAGGTGTGACAGAATGTCTGATGAGATAAAGAAAACGGAAACGGAGACAGCCGACTACTCCGAGGACGAGCGCTATGACAGGCGCGGAGCCGTTATAAAGGCGCTGCTCAAATGGCTGGAGTGCGAATTTTTCGGGCTGTTTATCTTCCTGTCGCTGCTGGCTCTGACGCTGGTGCTGAAAACGGCAGGCTATGTGGTGTTCGGCGGACTGGGTCTGCTCACATACGCTATGATACTTGTGGACTTCGGGCTGAAGGAAGGCAGCAAGGCGAGGATAAAAAATGACGTCCGGGGCGATAACGTAAAGCGCAGCTTCGGTCTGCTGCTGGGGCTTATCGCCATGATACCCGCGGCGCTGACATACGTCATGCTGCTGCTGTCCTACCTGGGAGCCATAGGCTCGGCGGTGCTGCCCTTCAAGGTGATGAACTTCGGACTCTGGGGACTGATAGCGCTGTTCGTAAGAGATATGGATATCGCGCATATGTCGGTACACCTGCTGTGGGTGTATCCCCTTACCATGCTGGTGTATCCGCTGGCGGTGCATTACGGCTTCAAGTCGGGCTTTGACAGCGAGGATATCCGCACCAAGATAATGTACAAGACAAAATAAAGAGGAAGCGATACGATGAACAAAAGGATATACGCCCTCGCGGCTGCGGCGGTAATGCTCTGCGGCTGCGGGAACGGCAGCGGGAGCAGCGGGGGAGAGACATCTGCGGCTCCGGCAGAGGACAGCAAGCCTGCCGCAAACACCCTCGCCCGGCAGCTCAGCGACGGGCTGGACAAGGGCGAGTATGACATAACTATGGTGATGAAGGGCACGAAATACGGCTCTGACCTCACCTGCCATATCTGGGGCAGAGACGGCGACGGCTGCGTCTCCAACGAGCATGACGGGATCTATACAGAATTTCTCACCGTGGACGGAGAGACCTACCTGCTGGTACCCGAGGTCAAGTGCTACGAGCTTTTCGATGAGAGCGGCGGCTTCGGCAACGTCTTTCTCAAGATCGGCGAGGGCGACGAGCTTGTAAGCTCCGATGTCAGCGGCGGCGAGGTGACGGAGGTCTATTCCGACTCGGTGGATAAATACACCTTTGTCTTTGACGAAAGCACCGGATATCTCAAGACCTTCACCGCCGAGACGGAAGCGGGCACGACGGTCACCGAGATAGAAAGCTTCAGCTGGGAATGTAAGGGCGTGGATATGCCCGATCTGAGCGAATGGTCTGACGTGGGCGACAACTCCATGGTCAGCGATATCGCACAGCTCAAATTCTCGCTGTACGTGACCGGCGGCGTCACCGAGGCGGACGTTAATGCCGCGGGCTACACCTACGAGGAGATATGCCAAATGGATCTGGACGAGCGCAATAAGGTCACGGACAAGCTTTTGGGTAAATAAAAACTATTGACTTGATCCGGCATATATGCTACAATAAAGCTGTACGGTACCCGCATCGGGCGGGATCGTAACATTATATAAAGGAGTGCTGACAATGAAAAACACGGCGGCTACACTTATGGCGCAGAAGCAATCGGGCGACAGGATAACGATGCTTACCGCGTATGACTACACTACCGCCCGCATCGAGGACGAGTGCGGGGTAAATTCGATCTTAGTCGGTGATTCGCTGGGAATGGTCATGCTTGGGTATGAGAACACTCTGCCCGTAACTATGGAGGATATGATACACCACACGGCGGCGGTGGCAAGAGGTGCCGAAAACGCATTTGTGGTGGCGGATATGCCGTTCATGTCCTATCAGACCGGCGTCCGGGACGCGGTGATAAACGCGGGACGTCTTGTGAAGGAAGGCGGCGCCAATGCCGTCAAGCTGGAGGGCGGCGCCGAGGTATGCGAGCAGATACGTGCTATCGTTGACGCTTCTATCCCGGTAGTGGCGCATCTGGGGCTTACTCCGCAGTCGGTGAACGCTTTCGGCGGATACAAGGTACAGGGCAAGACTCTGGACAAAGCGCAGAAGCTGATAGACGACGCCATGAAGATACAGGACGCGGGCGCCTGCGCGGTGGTACTGGAATGTGTACCCGCGAAGCTTGCGGAGATAATAACAAAGAAGCTCACGATCCCGACTATAGGCATAGGAGCGGGTGCGGGCTGTGACGGGCAGGTGCTGGTATATCAGGATATGCTGGGCTTGAACACGGGTCACACCGCGAAGTTTGTGAAGATATTTGCCGAAGCCGGCAAGGCTATGCGTGAAGGCTTCAAGGCATACATAGAGGAAACAAAAGCGGGGAGCTTCCCCGCACAGGAGCATACATACAAGATAGATGACGAGATAATAGAACAGCTGAAGTGATCCATATATAGCGGGTGCAGCCGCGCGAGGCTGCCGAGGTTCTTAGGGCGAGGAGCCCTAAGCTAGGGTTTGGGGACAGAGTCCCCAATTGCCC
>CACXDI010000026.1 GCA_902766335.1 uncultured Ruminococcus sp.
AGGGGCAATTGGGGACTCTGTCCCCAAACCCTTGCTTAGGGCTCCTCGCCCTAAGAACCTCGGCAGCCTCGCGCGGCTGCACCCGCTGCTTTCTGCACGTTAAAAGAGCTGCCGCAATTGCTGCGACAGCTCTCTTTTAGTCTATCAATCCTTATTCGCAAATGCTATAACGTTAGCTACCAGATTGCTGGGCAGCTGATCGTAGCGGGATACTTCAACGGTGAAGGTGCCCTGACCCTGTGTCATCTGACGGAGCGTCAGCGTGAAATCGTTCATCTCAGCCATGGGTACCTCGGCGGTGACCTCCGTCATGCCCTTCTCCTCCTCGGAGGGGATCATGCCCAGAACTCTGCCGCGGCGCTTGTTCAGCTCGCCGATGATGTCGCCCGTGTTGTCGTCGGGAACCAGTACCGTCAGGTTTCCGATAGGCTCCAGCAGCATGGGCTCAGCCTGGGGGATACCTTCCTTGAAGGCAATGGACGCCGCCATTTTGAACGCCATTTCAGAGGAGTCAACGGGGTGGTAGGAACCGTCTACCAGTATAGCCTTCAGACCAACTACCGGATATCCCGCAAGCACGCCGTGCTTTACGCACTCCTGCAAGCCCTTCTCTACCGCCGGGAAGAAGTTCTTGGGAACCGCGCCGCCGAATACCTTCTCCTCGAAGATCAGCTCGTCGGTGATAGCCGGCTCGAACTCTATCCAAACGTCGCCGAACTGTCCGTGACCGCCCGACTGCTTCTTGTGTCTGCCCTGTACCTTTACCTTCTTGCGGATCGTCTCCTTGTAAGCGATCTTGGGAACGCTGGTGACTACCTTAACGCCGAAGTCGCGCTCCAGCTTGCCCACAACGCTGTCGAGGTGCAGACCGCCCAGGGTGGAGAGTATCATCTCCATAGTGTCGGGATCCTGCTCGTACTTTAAAGACATATCCTCCTCCAGCAGTCTTGAAAGAGCGCCGGAGATCTTGCTCTCGTCGTTCTGGGACGCAGCCTTTATCGCAACTCTGTAGGTAGGTGCGGGGAACTTGGGCTTAGCGAAGGATACTACTCTGGAAGCGTCGCAGAGGGTGTCGCCGGTGTTGGCGGAGAGCTTGACAGCCGCGCAGATATCGCCGCAGCCTACCTCGCTCACCTCTACCTGCTTCTTGCCTATCAGGTAGTAGAGCTTGCCGATCTTCTCGGTGCTGCCGGTGGTGGCGTTTACAACCTCGGCGTTGCTCTTTAAGGTGCCCGACTGTACTCTGATATATGACATCTTGCCGACAAAGGGATCGGCAACGGTCTTGAACACGTTTGCGGAAAGGGGTGCGCCTGCCTCGCAGGTAACTGATACGGGTTCGCCGTTCTTGTCTATGGCGGGCTTATCCTCCTTCTCGGAGGGTGCGGGAACGAGGAGAGTGATCTCCTTCATCAGCATATCAACGCCCTCAAGATCGGCAGCGGCAACGCAGGTAACGGGAGTGATAAGACCCTCGTTCATGCCCTTATGTATACCGTCCACCAGCTCCTCCTGGGTGAAAGACTCGCCGGAGAAGAACTTATCCATAAGCTCCTCGTCGGTCTCAGCCACAGCCTCGGACACAGCCTCGATAAGACCGTCGATACGGTATTCCATTTTCTCGGATACCTCGGCGGTAGGCATATCCGTCTCAACAGCCTTGCCGTTCTCGTACTTGTAAGCCTTCATCTCGATGAGGTTCACATAGGAAACTATCTTTCTGTCAGCGATAACGGGAACTACTACCGGGCAAACGGTAGGGCCGAACTCTGTTTTCAGCTCGGTGAACACGTTGTTGAAGTTTGCGTTCTCGTCGTCAAGCTTGGTGACAACGAACATGGTGGGCTTGCCCATTTTCTTGGCATACTTGTAAGCCTTGTGAGTACCTACCTTAACGCCCGACTTGCCGGATACGGTTATCAGGCAGCAGCCGCAGGCGGAGATACCCTCTACCATAGACTGCTCGTAGTCGAACAGACCGGGGGTATCCAGCAGGTTTACCTTAAAGCCGTCCTTCTCGTAGCAGGACAGAGATGTGTAAACTGAAGTCTTGCGGGCTATCTCATCGGCGGTATAGTCGGAAACGGTATTTCCGTCTGCCACCTTGCCCAGTCTGTCGGTGACGCCTGCCGAGAAAAGCAGCGCCTCGGTAAGAGTAGTCTTACCTGAACCGGCGTGTCCCGCTATTGCAATATTTTTGATCTTGGTGTTATCATAACCTTTCAAAACGATTCGCTCCTTACATAATATATTTTAGCACTTCCTGCCGAAGTGCAGCGGCTTAGCACGAATTGAATAAAATGTATAAAAAGAATCAACCGTACAAAACTATTATATAACACTTTCACACAAATGTCAATAGTAAATTAAAAAAATTTTAAAATTCCCGCCGGCGTCCGTTTCAGAGCAAATGTCAGCAACTCCGGCAGCGTCCTCAGAGCTGTGACGATCCGACAAAGAAAATTCATAAAAAAAACCGCAAAAGCCCTTGCACTATGGCGGTATTTGTGATACAATATTATATGTGTAAATATTATCGGCAGAAGAAAGGGGGATACGCGGTATGTTCGACACTATATCCGGATTCAGCGATATACTTGACTCCATATGGGGCGTACTGATCTCAATAGGAATAAACGATCTTATCGACATCGCCGTGCTTTCCTTCCTTATATATCACTTTTTTAAGCTGGTGCGCGAGACTCGCGCCATGCAGCTGGTGCAGGGCATACTGCTGCTGGTGGCGTTCTATCTGGTGTCTATACTCTTAGAGCTTCAAACGATACGGTATATACTCAAGACCTGCTTCCAGTGGGGACTCGTCGCCATTGTGGTGCTGTTCCAGCCGGAGCTCAGGCGTATGATAGAAAAGCTGGGACGGACGAAGATATCCGATCTGTCATTCATACCCGGCGGCGATACCGCCGACAGCGAGGAGGCTTGGGCGCCCGCTATCGCGGCTATATGCGAGGCGGCACAGAACCTCTCCAACACCTGCACCGGCGCACTGATAATCTGTGAGCGCAAGACGAGACTGGGCGAGCAGATAGATACCGGCACACTTCTTGACTGTAAGCCAAGCGCGGCGGTGTTCGGGAATATCTTCTATCCCAACACTCCCCTGCATGACGGTGCGGTAATAATGCGAAACGGCAAGATACTCGCGGCGGGCTGCTTCCTGCCAAAGCCTCAGAAGGAAGAGCTTATCGCCAAGCAGCTGGGCTCGCGCCACAGAGCGGCTATAGGCATGAGCGAGAACAGCGACGCGGTGGTAATAGTCGTCAGCGAGGAAACAGGCACCATATCGGTAGCCGAGAACGGCGAGCTTACCAGAGGCTTCTCCAGAGAGAGCCTTGCAAAGCTCCTTAAAAGCAGACTGATACCCGACGCACAGTCGGACGGCACAGGCAGCACCTTTGTCGGAAGGATGATCTCAGGATGGAAAAAACAGTAACTAAAAGAAAAATATTCAAGCGCAGTCTGAAGGGCGAGCTTTCCGACTTCATGCTGAAGATATTTTCTATCATCATCGCGGTCATCATCTGGTTTGCGATGTCGATAACGAAATATCCTACGGTGAACAAGACTATAGTCGGCGTGCCCGTTAACTTCTCCATAAGCGGTACCACGGCGGAAGCCAAGGGTCTGAGCGCCCTTTCATACAGCGACTTTACGGTGGACGTTGAGATACAGGGTATGAACTACGAGATAGGCACATACACCGCCAACGATCTTGTCGCCACCATAGACACCGACGAGGTTACGAAGGAAGGCACCTACAAGCTGGATATAGACGTAAAGTCTAAGCACTCGGCGGATAAGTGTACCATAGTCTCGGTGACTCCCGCCACCAAGGAGATAAAGTTCGATCAGCTGGATACCATAAAGATGCCTCTTACCGTTTCTGCTCCCAATGTGAGCGCACAGGACGGCTTCACCCTCAAGGAGACGTCTATAAATCCCGAGGAGATAGAGATAAGCGGTCCTGAAAAGGAGCTTGAACGGATAGACAAGGTAGTGGCTCAGTACACGGACAAGCTGCTGCTGAACGATGATATGACCGTCAGCACCGATTCGATAATACTCTACGACGCCGATGACAACAGGCTGGACAGCAGCAACTGCACACTGTCACTCAGCAGCGTGGACATAAGCTTCGTGGTATACAAGAAGATCACCATGAACTTAGCGGCGAGCTTCTCAAACGTCCCCCCCGGCTTCGATCTTGATTCGCTGCCCTATTCGCTCTCGGCAAACACCCTTCAGGTGATAACGCCTCAGCTTGACGCCGAGGACACCGAGGACGTGCTGCTCAATCCCGTTTCAATGTATGACATCTCAAAGGGCAAGACCTTCAAGACCGAGATAGATTCCATTCTCTCAAACGGCGAGATAAACCAGTCGGGCGAGGATATGGTGGAGATAGACTTTGACCTCTCAAGCTACGAGACAAAGACCTTCACCCTCAAGGCTTCAAAGATAGATCTGGTGAACGTCCCTGATGGCAAGAGCGCTTCTATCGACAACGAGGTGATATCCAATGTGACTCTCATCGGACCCTCTAAGGTCATAAGCAAGCTGAAAGCATCGGATCTTACGGCGATAATTGATCTCTCAGACGCGGAGTCCACCGGCTCTATATCCCACGAGCTGATCGTCTACTGCAAGGATCACAACACCGTATGGAACATCGGCACTCATGAGGCGGTAGTCACAATAAGCGACAGCACCGCGGCGCCGAGCACCTCGTAAAACGGCGAGTAAGATCACACCAACTGAACCATACTAAAGGCGGGAAGCTTTTTTCCCGCCTTTATTTTAAACGCACCGACGCTGCATACTACGAAAGGACGATCGTATGGCAATAATAATCAACAATATATCCGCTCCGCTGGAGATGAAGCCGGAGGAGGTCATCGGCAGGGCGCTGAAGCTCTGCGGACTGAACGCCCGGGGCGCTGTCCGCGCGGATATCCACAAGACCTCGCTGGACGCACGCCGCCGCGGCAGCATACACTTCGTCCACTCGGTCTACATCGAGCTTGACGATCCCGCCGCCGAGAAGAAGATCTGCGAGCGGGTCAAAGGCAGCCGCTATGCCGAGCCTGCCGTGATAATGCCGCAGTTCGGCGAGGCAAAGCCGGAGGGACGTATCATCATAGCCGGATTCGGCCCGGCGGGAATGTTCGCGGCGCTGCTGCTGGCAAGGTACGGCTACCGCCCGCTGGTGCTGGAAAAGGGCGCCTCGGTGGACGAGCGTACCGCGCTGGTAAAACGCTTCTGGCGCACCGGCGAGCTGGACGAGCGCTCAAACGTGCAGTTCGGCGAGGGCGGCGCCGGCACCTTCTCGGACGGCAAGCTCACCACACGTATCCGCGATCCCCGCTGCCGGTTCGTGCTTGAGACCTTCGCACAGTTCGGCGCCGACAAGTCGGTGCTTACCAAGGCAAAGCCCCACATCGGCACCGACGTGCTCCGGGACGTGGTGAAGAATATGCGCGGGGAGATAATCTCACTCGGCGGCGAGGTCTGCTTTGACACTCCCCTGACGGGTCTGAACATCTCCGACGGCAGGGTGAAGTCGGTAGTGAGCAGCCGGGGCGAGGAGCCCTGCGCGGCGCTGATAGCAGCTGTGGGGCACTCGGCTCACGACACGCTGCGGCTGTTCCACGGCACCGGCATACAGCTTGAACCGAAGGCGTTCTCTGTGGGGGCGCGTATCGAGCATAAGCAGTCGGCGGTGGACTACTCGCTCTACGGCAAGCTGGCGGGCAGCCCCATGCTCCCCGTCGGCGAGTATCAGCTGTCGCACCACACCGCTTCGGGACGCGGGGTCTACACCTTCTGTATGTGCCCCGGAGGCACGGTAGTTGCGGCGGCGAGCGAGACCGGAAGAGTGGTCACCAACGGCATGAGCGAGTTTGCCCGCTCCGGCGACAACGCCAATGCCGCTGTGGCGGTATCGGTCACTCCCGAGGATTACGAGGGCGTGTTCGGCGGCGTGGAGCTCCAGGCTCAGATAGAGAGGGCGGCATACCAAGCCACCCGCGATTACATCGCCCCTGCCACCACCGTAGGCGGGTTCCTTAGCGGCAAGCCCAGCCTTAAAAATGCGTCGGTATCCCCCACCTACTCCCGGGGAGTCGAAGCCTATGAGCTGAGAAAGCTGTTCCCCGGCTTCGTCACCGACACCCTTGAGGAAGGTCTGCGGGCGTTCTCAAAGAAGCTCAGCTGCTTCGGCGACAAGGGGGCGGTGCTAACCGCCCCCGAGACCCGCACAAGCTCTCCGGTGCGTATGCCCCGGAGCGAGTCGCTGACGTCGGTGAGTGCCGAAAACCTCTACCCCTGCGGCGAGGGCGCGGGCTATGCGGGCGGCATCACCTCCGCGGCGGTGGACGGCATACGCGCAGCACTTGCGGTAATGGAGAGATTCGGTCATGAGTGATAACAGATTCGAGATAGAGGTCATCGCCCGAATACACACCGATCTGCCGGGCAAGTTCGGCATACCCCGGCAAAGCGGGCTGGTGGAGCAGCTGGAGGGGCTTATAGTCTTTGAGCCGAGATTCCGCGCGGCGGAAGCGCTCCGGGGAATAGAAGAGTGGTCGCACCTGTGGCTGATCTGGCAGTTCTCTGAGAACGCGGGGGAGTGGTCACCTACAGTCCGTCCGCCCCGGCTCGGCGGCAATGAGCGGGTAGGGGTATTCGCTACACGCTCGCCATTTCGTCCCAACAGCATGGGGCTTTCCTGCGTGAAGCTCCTGGGTACGGAGCACACGCGGGACAAGGGCACAGTCCTGCGGGTGGCAGGCGCCGATCTTATGGACGGCACGCCCATATTCGACATCAAGCCCTATCTGCCCCTCGCCGACTGCAAGCCGGAAGCGACAGGAGGCTTTACCGACACCCGCGAAAAGCGCCGAGTAGCGGTTGATATCCCCGCCGGGCTGGCAGAGCTGCTGCCCGATGAAAAGCTGTCGGCGCTCAAAGCGCTGCTCGCCGAAGACCCCCGCCCCGCCTACCAGGACGATCCCGGGCGCGTCTACGGCTTTCCCTACGCGGGCTTTGAGGTAAAGTTCTGCGTCCGTGAGGGCACAGCTTACGTGACCGACATCATACCCGAATAAAAGATCCCTGCGGCGGGCAGCCTCAGGGTAATACTAATCCCTAAAAGAACAGCAGACAAATCTCGGCACTGACGGCTCATCACTCGTCGTCAAGCTCCCTTGCAGGGCGACAG
>CACXDI010000027.1 GCA_902766335.1 uncultured Ruminococcus sp.
CTGATCGTTAGTCCAGCCTGCAACGTTTGTGCCGTCGAAGTCCTCGATGAGGTTGTCGGCGCGGTGACGGGTGTGGCACTCCTTGCAGTCCATGAGCGGATCGGAGAAGCCGCCCAGATGTCCCGAAGCCACCCAGGTCTGGGGATTCATCAGTATAGCGGAATCAAGACCTACGTTGTACTTGTTCTCCTGGATAAACTTCTTTCTCCAGGCGTTCTTGATGTTGGTCTTGAGCTCCACGCCGAGAGGGCCGTAGTCCCATGTATTTGCAAGACCGCCGTAGATCTCGCTTCCCGGGTATACAAAGCCGCGTCCCTTACAGAGAGCGACGATCTTATCCATTGTCTTTTCGGTATTCAGCATTTTCAGATCATTCCTTTCAAAAATTTGCCTATAAAACAATATACAGTTATTATACTACATTATTTCTTAAAATGCAAGCCGTTAACACAAATTTTTCAATCTGACCAAAAAGCCGCCGTTGCTGTCCGGCGGCTTTGTATTATTCTGTCACTCTTTCGACGGTATATCCGTCGGCTTCCAGCAGGGCGATTATGCCCTTGTCGCCCAGATAGTGCGCCGCGCCCACGATATAGAATACGTTCCTGCCGTCGGCTAAAAGCTGCTTTACAGCCTCCGCCATGCCCACGTTGCGGTCATATATCAGAGCCTGATAGTACTGCTCCATGACCTCCTTCTCTTCCTTGGAAAGATCCTCGTTTTCGGCGAGGGATCCCTCCAGCGAGTCGGTGCCTCCGGTGCGCCACGCTTCGTACATATCCTCCATTTCCTGACGGATATCATCGTTATTCTCGGCGCAGTAGCCGTTCAGCGTCACGGTGTAGTATTCCTCGGGTAAATTCACCAGCAGATCCATCTGCGCCTCGGCGCTCTCCACCTCATATATCTCCTTGCCGGTGGAGTGGGCGTCGTTCAGCAGGTAGAGGTCTATGCCCTTGGTGCTGTCAAGCCCCGCGTCGGCTGTCGCGTAGCCCTCCAGCAGCTGACTGAGATACCACAGCTGATACTGGGAGAAATCGGCGGGATCGTCGTCATGCAGCTCGATGTAGGACGCTATGTCCTTCCACTCGCCCTTGTCTAAGTGCTTCTTGGCGCTGTCGCCCTCGGGGTAGGTCATTCTGTCGGTATATTGCAGCACCACGCTCACCGATGTGGTGGAATCAGAGATATCGCACTCCACCGCAAGCACGTCCGCCTGACGGTAGGCGCTCTCCACGTAGCCGGGCAGCGGGTAGCACTCGTCCTTCAGGGCGTGCATACTGCCCATCATATACATAGACTTGCCCTCAGGAGAGGTGACCTTCCACATAGCGGGAGCGTATACCCGCTCCTCCTCCGGCTTCTTTTCCGGCTCCTCGGTGGTAAGTTCCGACACATCGCCCTGAGCCGATGTAGTCTCCTCCGGCTCGCTGTCCCCGTCCTTAGGGGGCAGAGTCACCGTCACGGGAGCTTCCGTTTCGGCGGGAGCTGTGTTCCCGCTGCTGTCGCTGCCGGAATTTCCGCAGCCCGCCATAGCGAGAGATATTGCCACTGCCGTCACCGCGGCGGCAGTTCTTCTGAACAGGCTTTTCATCACATATCCTCCTCCGGATGTTTTTTCTTCTTTTTGCGTCCTATAAATTCACCGGCGGTGAAAATGTAGTCGCTGGTGAATATCCTCACCGCTATCGTCATGCAGATAACAAGGAACACCGCCTGATAAATAAGTCCAGCGGTGTAAAGCTCCGTCTTGCCGAACATCACCGTGTCGGACGCCATGAAGGTGTGGGTGAAGGGTATGGCGTAGAGCAGGTATCTCACCGCTCCCGGCAGGGTGCTGACGTCAAGGAACATACACGCCATAAAAGGCACGATAGTCACGAACATCAGCGGCAGCAGAAGCGTCTGCGAGCTTTTGATATTTTTGGCGAATGCGCCCAGTATCATGGATATCGACAGGGATATCAGCATGGTGAGCATCATCTGTATGCCGATGAGCAGATACGCCCTGAAGTCGAACACCAGCCCCAGCTTCTCTATCATCTTTGAGTACTCCTCGCCGATATCTCCGGCGGGGCTCAGATTCAAGTTGTTCATGCCGATCATATATACCACCGCGTTGAGCAGCGCCACCACGGCGGCGGCGAGCATCTTCGCGCTGATAACGTGAAGCCTGGATATAGGCGCCGACAGCAGCGTTTCAAGGGTCTTGTCCAGCTTTTCGGCGCTGACGGCGTTTATCATGCTCTGTGAACCCAGCAGGATAAGTATATACACCGCCATAGGCATGAACAGCGATCGGCTGTACAGGCTGGAGTAGAGTATCAGCTGAGAGATGTTCTCGCTCTTGCTGCCCACTATGGTATGCTCGTTCACGGTAACAGGCGCTTCTATCAGCTTGGACTCCTTGTCGGTGAGCTTGCCCCGGCTGGTGAGGTCTGAGTACATGGCGGTCTTGACGGCAGAGCTTATCAGCTGGAGCGCCGTCTCGGAGCCTACGTTCACGTTGGACATCATGGACATGGAGGTCATCTGACTCACGTATGTGACCTCAGCCTGCTCGCCGGCGTTTATCTTATCGGTAAAGCCCTCAGGGATAATGACGAAGCTCTTGATGTTCAGGCGGTCAAGCTCCTTGGCGTAGTCGTCCGACTCCAACGTTATCTTTTTGACCTCGTTGGTCATGTCGCTGGTGGGGTGCTCGAGGAATTTCAGCACCGACTGGGTGAATTTAGTATCGTCCTGATCGCATATAGTTATACGGCTGCTCTCCTCGCTCGCCTTCTCGGCGGACTTGTTGAGCATACCGCCCATGCCGTACATCATAAACAGCATGAGCACCAGCATAAAAATGGTCTGGGTGTTGAGCATCTCACGAAGCTCTTTTTTCAGAAGGCTCATAAATTTCATACTCATCACCACCCCGTAACGTCTTTCTTCATAACTTCCATCTCGAACACTTCCTCAAGGTTCTCGGCATGGTAGGATTCTACCAGCTCCGCGGGTCTGCCCACCTCGAGAAGATGTCCCCGGGCGATTATCCCCACCCGGTCAGAGAGGAACTCTATCTCCAGCATATTATGCGAGGACAGCAGGAAGCTCATCCCCTCTGCCGCAAGTTCCTTTATCATGCGGCGTATCTCCAGCGCGTTGATGATATCAAGCCCCGATGTGGGCTCGTCAAGAATAGCTATCTTCGGCTTTGACATTATGGTGCGTGCCAGCAGCAGCTTTCTGGTCATGCCGCGGGAGTAGGTCTCTATCTTGTCGTCCAGCCTGTCTCCCAGCTTGCAGATACCCTCTGCCGCCTTGACGTACTCTGCCACCTGCTCGCGGTTCTCGGCGTACATCTCCGCCATGAATTTAAGGTACTGTCTGCCCTTCATGTTCTTGTATGCGCCCGCCTCGTCGGGGAGATATGTAAGATTTCGGCGCACACCCGCCGGATCGGTCTTTATCGAGCAGCCGCCCACTATGGCGTCGCCCTCGGTGGGCTTGAGCAGAGTGGCTATCATTCGGATAGTCGTGGTCTTGCCGGCGCCGTTGGGGCCTATCAGCGCGAATATCTCGCCTTCCTTCACATCGAAGGTGACGTCCCTTGAAGCATAGACGCCTTTTTTATACTGCTTCGAGAGATGTTCCACCCGAAGCACTGAGGGTCTGTTGTCATCCATTTTCTTTCTCCTTTCTCTGTCCGCAAAGACATTTGCTCCGAAATCAATTATACCACAATATAAAAGCATTGTCAACGAGAAAAAACGCCCTTCTTATGGTACTGCCGCCCTGTCCAGTGCCACAATACGGAGCAGTTAGATTTGTAACTGTTTCACAAAAGCTTAAAAAATTATTGCTGAGGTATTGTAATTTATGTGGAAATATGGTATAATGTATGAAGTTGCGATCGACTGTTTACAAAAATACTGACATAACGGAGGTAATAAAATGAAATTTGACATCACAAATGAAGGCTTCGCATCGGAGATATCCTATCACCTGACGAAATACGGCAAAAAGACTGAGGACGCTACCCCCCAGCAGCTGCATGACGCGCTGTCCACGGCGGTCATGAACGAGATCAGCAGCAACTGGGACAAGAGCCGCGCCGCCCACCTTAACGGCAGACGCGCCTGCTATCTGTCCATGGAGTTCCTAGTGGGCAGAGCCGTCTACAACAACCTGCTCTGCACCGGGCTCACCGATACCGTTGAATCCGCGCTGAAAACCGCGGGGCGCTCCCTCTCCGAGCTGGAGGAGATAGAGGACGCGGCGCTGGGCAACGGCGGTCTGGGAAGGCTCGCCGCCTGCTTCCTCGATTCCGCAGCCACCCACGATCTGCCGCTGGACGGCTACGGCATACGCTACAAGTACGGTCTTTTCAAGCAGGCTATACTCCCCACCTTCGGGCAGGAGGAGATGGAGGACGACTGGCAGCGCTTCGGCGATCCCTGGTCTGTCCGCTGCGAGGAGGACGCCGTCACCGTCCACTACGCCATTGGCGAGGACGTAAAGGCTGTGCCCTATGATATGCCGGTGATCGGCTACGATACCGACAATGTGGGCACTCTCCGTCTGTGGCAGGCTGAGGCGCTGAGCGGGTTCAGCTTCTTCGACTTCAACGCCGGCGACTTCACCGACGCTTTCAAGACCCGCGCCGAAGCGGAGAGCATAAGCGCCGTGCTCTACCCCAATGACAGCTTTGAGGACGGACGTATCCTCAGATTAAAGCAGGAGTATTTCTTCTCCTCGGCTTCTATGCAGGATATAGTCCGCAAGCACGAGCGTATCCACGGCTCGCTGGACACCCTGCCCGACTTCGTGCAGATACAGCTCAACGACACCCACCCGGTCATTTCTATCCCCGAGCTGATACGCATACTGACAGACGAAAAGGGCTATGACTTCCCAGCTGCACTGGACATCGCGCAGAGGGTGTTCAACTATACCAATCACACCATAATGCAGGAAGCGCTGGAGAAGTGGGACGTCAAGATCGTGGCGAAGCTGCTGCCCAGAGTATACGATATCTGCCTGATGATCTCCGAGCAGTTCAAGGCGGAGCTTTACACCAAAAAGCCGGAGGGCTTCGATAAAGAAAAGATAGCAGATCTCGCTCCCGTCGGCGACGGAAAGCTGAGAATGGCGAACATGGCTTGCTATGTTGGCTCTCACGTAAACGGCGTGGCGGCTATTCACACCGAGATACTGAAGGCAGAGACCCTCGCCGACTGGTACAAGCTATACCCCGGGCGCTTCCTCAACGAGACAAACGGCATAACCCAGCGCCGCTGGCTGAGACTGTGCAACAAGGAGCTTTCGGCGCTCATCACACGGCTGCTGGGCTCAGAGGACTGGGTCAAGGATCTTGACAAGCTGGCGGAGCTGAAAAAGTACGCCGACGACGAAGCGGTGCTGCGTGAGTTCATCGAGATAAAGAAGCTGAAAAAGCGTCAGCTTGCCGAATACATCATGCAGAATGACCGCCCCGACATCGGCACCGTTGACCCCGGCACCATTTTTGACACACAGATAAAGAGACTCCACGAGTACAAGAGACAGCTGCTCAACGCCTTCTCGATACTCTACATCTACTACGGCTTGAAGGACGGCAGCATCACCGACTTTACGCCCACCACCTTCATATTCGGCGCAAAGGCTGCTCCCGGCTACCGCAGGGCTAAGGCTATAATCTGCTTCATCAACGCCATAGGCGAGATGATAGAGGCAGACGATGACCCGAAGGTAAAGGGCAGGATCAAGGTGATCTTCGTTCAGAACTACAACGTATCCTACGCCGAGTATCTGGTGGCAGGCTCGGATATCTCCGAGCAGATATCCACCGCCGGCACCGAGGCTTCCGGCACCGGCAACATGAAGCTTATGCTCAACGGCACCGTCACCCTCGGCACCTACGACGGCGCGAACATCGAGATCGCAGAGGAAGCGGGCGAGGAGAACAACTATATCTTCGGCGCCCGTGTTGAAGATCTTGAGAAGATAATGCCCGACTACGACCCCCGCGAGCTGCTTGCGGATCCGAACATCAAGCGCGTGCTCGACAAGCTGATAGACGGCGAGTTTGCCGACTGCGAGGAGCGCGAGCACCCCGGCGAGGAGGGCACCTTCAAGGAGCTGTACGCCGGCCTCACCGACGGCGCGAGCTGGCACGTTCCCGATCACTACTACCTGCTGGGCGATCTCAAGTCCTATGTTGAAGCTAAGCTGAAAGCCAACGCCGAATACCGCGACGAGCTTGCCTTCGCACGCAAGTGCTGGCTGAATATGTGCTCGGCGGGCAAGTTCTCCTCAGACCGCACTATCAAGGACTACGCCGAGAACATCTGGGCGATAAAGCCCGTGACCTTATAAGGGGGGTTATCATGCGAGCAAGCGGAATACTGCTTCACATATCCTCGCTTCCGGGCAGTCAGGGCATAGGCAAGCTGGGCAAGGAAGCCTACGCCTTTGCCGACTTCCTGCACAAGGCGGGGCAGAAATACTGGCAGATACTCCCGGTATCTCCCACAAGCTACGGCGATTCGCCCTACCAGAGCTTTTCTATCTACGCGGGCAATCCCTACTTCATTGACCTGGAGACCCTCGCCGATGAGGGACTGCTCAAACGCACCGACTTCTGCCGCATAAAGTGGGGCGAGCCGGACAGCGTGGACTATGGGCTGATATACGAGAAGATATTCAAGGTGCTGAGAAAGGCTTACGATAACTACAAGAAGACGGGAGACACCGCCTGCGCGGAGTTTACCAAAAAGAACGAATGGCTCCACGACTACGCGCTGTTCATGGCGCTGAAATTCGCCCATGACGGCGACGGCTGGTACGAGTGGGAAAAGCCGCTGCGTATGTTTGAAAAGCCCGCTGTTGACAAGGCGCGGGAAAAGTACGCCGACGACATCGGTTTCTGGTGCTTTTTGCAGTACGAATACTACAAGCAGTGGACGGCGCTGAAGCAGTACGTCAACGGACTGGGGATAGACTTCATCGGGGATATCCCGATATACGTCGCCTACGACAGCGTTGAGGTATGGACTCACCCGGAGCTGTTCCTGCTGGACGAGGACAAGACGCCGATAGACGTTGCCGGCTGCCCGCCCGACGTTTTCTCGGCAAAGGGTCAGCTGTGGGGAAATCCCCTCTACCGCTGGGAATACATGGAGGAGCAGGGCTACAAGTGGTGGATAGAGCGCCTGCGCACCGCCTGCACCACCTACGATGTGGTGAGGATAGACCACTTCCGCGGGTTCGAGAGCTACTACTGCATACCCTACGGCAGAGAGGACGCGGTCATAGGCGAATGGCGCAAGGGACCTGCCATGAAGCTGTTCAGGGCAGTCAAGGCGGAGATCGGCGAGCAGAGGATAATCGCCGAGGATCTGGGCTTTATAACCAAGGCTGTGGGGCGTATGCTCAAAGCCTCGGGATATCCCGGCATGAAGGTGCTGGAGTTCGCCTTCGATCCGTCGGGTGAGAGCACCTACCTGCCTCACAACTTCACCTCGCCCAACTGCGTATGCTACACCGGCACCCATGACAACGAGACCGCCGTGGGCTGGGTAAACTCTATCTCCCGCAAGGAGAAGAAGTTCTGCCGCGAGTACCTGAACGTCAAGCGCAGCCGCGAGATACCCCGGGGGCTGATACGCGCCGCCTGGGCGAGCATCGCCGACACCGCCATAGCGCAGATGCAGGATTTCCTGGAGCTGGATTCCGGCGCGAGAATGAACATACCCTCGACGCTGGGCGGCAACTGGCAGTGGCGATTGCAGGGCGGCGAGCTGACAGACCAGCTCGCCGCGGAGATACAGGATCTCACCCGCATTTACGGCAGACTGCCCAAGGAACCGGAGAAAAAGACCTCCCGGAAAACCGCAAAAAAGAAGAAATAACTCTCACGAGCCGTGCCCCTTTTGCGGGTGCGGCTTTGTTTTTGCCGTTTACTATTGACATCTCCCGCATTATAGTGTATAATAGATTAAATAGCGTTTGTCGCGGGAAAGGGGTGACAGTATGAGGAAAAGTCTGGCTTTTGCGGCAGCTTTGGTGATGATCGCAGCCTGCGGGTGCAGCGCTTCCGGCAGGGAGGACAGCACGCAGGATAATACCAGCCCTCCGGAAGAGACGAGCGTCACGGCGGTTTCCCACAACAGCTCCGGCGCTCCCGACAGCGAAGCCGGCGAGAGCATACCCGATGAGCCGCCTGATACAGACAGGATATTCGATACCGCACCGATCGCAGACGCATATATCTCCGGCGACGATTCGGCGCTGGACAGCTTCCAGAAGCAGATACTAAGCAAGGCGGCTGCGGTGATAGACCAGTGCGTGACAGAGGACATGACTCCCTATGAAAAGGAGCTTGCGCTCCACGACTGGATGATACGGTACTGCACCTATGACAAAGGCGAGCTTCGGGCTATAAAAAAACCTGGCAAGCATTGCAGCGATCCCTACGGCGCCCTGATAGACGGTCAGGCGATCTGCATGGGGTATACCACCACCTTCAAGCTGTTCATGGATATGGTGGGGATACCCTGCGGGATAATAGATTCCACCGACGATGAAGGCGACGAGCACGCATGGAACATCGTGCAGCTTGACGGCAGCTGGTACTACGTGGACACCACCTGGGACGATCCCGTTCCCGACAAGGAGAACGGCTATGTCAAGCACCAGTATTTCAACATTACCAGAGAAGAGATATCGAGAAGGCACATACTCCCGGACGGCGCTCCCGAGACGGACAGCACCGAGTATCTTTTTGCAGAGCACGAGTTATTCCCCGTCACCGATATCTCACAGATCACCGAGGGAGTAAAGTCGGCGTTGGAAAAAGGACACGCAGACCTTGCGGTGTATTTCGATATGGATACAGAGCTTGCGGATATCTCAGACGCCGATCTGAGCGACTACTACACCATTCCGGACATCAAGCTGCAAAAGGAGATAAGCGCCGCCTGCAAGAAAGCGGGCACCCAGTTTCTGTGCAGCAGCCTGAGAAGCTCTGACAGGGGCAGCGTGCTGCTGATAATATTTGAACCCAAGTGAACGGAGAAAAAGTATAATGCGTTTTCGTCCATGCATAGATATACATAACGGCAGCGTCAAGCAGATAGTCGGCTCGACGCTCAAGGATACAGGCTCGGCGGCGACAGACAACTTTGTGTCGGAGTACGGCGCGGAGCATTACGCTGAACTTTACAAAAGCCGCGGACTTTCCGGCGGTCATGTGATAATCCTCAACCCCGCCGGCAGCGAGTACTATGACGCCGATGTACGGCAGGCAAAAGCCGCGCTCTCGGCTTACGAGGGCGGCTTGCAGATAGGCGGCGGGATAAACGATCTCAACGCCGGGAGCTTTCTCGAAATGGGAGCTTCCCACGTTATAGTCACAAGCTTCGTTTTCCGCGGCGGCGCTATAGACGAGGAACGGCTGAAGTCGCTGGTGAAGGCGGTGGGGCGCGAGCACCTGGTGCTCGATCTCTCCTGCAAAAAGCGTGAGGACGGCAGATATTACATCGTCACCGACCGGTGGCAGAAATATACCGACGTGGAGCTGAACGCCAAAACGCTGGAGCGTCTTGCGGGCAGCTGTGCCGAGTTTTTGGTACACGCCGCAGACGCCGAGGGCAAACAGCGCGGCATAGAACGGGGCGCGGCAGAGATACTCGCCGGCAGTCCCATACCCTGCACCTACGCGGGAGGCATCGCCTCAATGGAGGACATAGAGCTGCTGGGAAAGCTGGGCGGCGAAAGGATAGACTACACAATAGGCTCCGCCCTGGATATCTTCGGAGGCAGCATTGAATTTGATAAAATAGCACCCGCGGCACGCGGATAAAAAGGAGTAAGTTTGTAATGGCAAGACAGAAGGTAGCAGTGATCTTCGGAGGAAGATCCAGTGAGCATGACGTTTCCAACATATCGGCAGCTCACGTTTTGAGGAGCATACCCAAGGATATGTACGAGATAATCTGCATAGGCATAACCGGGCGCGGACACTGGGTGCGCTACATAGGCAATCTTGAGCAGATAGAGGACGGCTCCTGGGAGCAGCACCCCGACAACGTTCCCTGCATACTCTCCCCCGATCCGCTTCACAAGGGCTTCATCCTGCTGGAGTCGGACGGCAGCTTCGGCGATCTCAAGGTAGACTGCGTGTTCCCCGTGCTGCACGGCAAGAACGGCGAGGACGGCACTATTCAGGGACTGCTTGCTTTGAGCGGCATACCCTTTGTGGGCTGCGATATGATATCCTCCGCGAACTGCATGGACAAGGAAATGACACATATCATCCTCGAGGCTGCGGGCATACCAATGACCAAGTATGTCGCCATGCGCCGCAGGGATATGGACAAGATAGAAGAAGTGATAGCAGAGGCAGAGGCTAAGCTTAAATACCCGATGTTCGTCAAGCCCTGCTGTGCCGGATCGTCGGTGGGCGTGTCGAGAGTGACCAACGCCGACGAGATGCGCGAGGGCATAAAGCTCGCATTCACCGCCGACAACAAGCTGCTTATAGAAGAGGGCGTCACCGGCATCGAGTGCGAGTGCGCCGTTATGGGCAACTCCAAGCCCTTCGCTTCGGCGGTGGGCGAGATAAAGAGCGCCAACGAGGGCTTCTATGACTTCGAGTCCAAGTACGAGAGCGATTCCAGCGAGACTATAATCCCCGCCCGCATAAGCGACACCGCTTCCGAGCGCGTGCGCGAGGTGGCGCTGAAAGCCTTCAAGGCTATCGGCTGCGAGGGACTTGCACGCTGCGATTTCTTCCTCTGCGAGGGCGACAGACCTGTGCTCAACGAGATAAACACCATGCCGGGACACACTCCTATCAGTATGTACCCCAAGCTCATGGAGCACGCGGGACTTACTCCCGCCGAGCAGGAGGACAGACTTATACAGCTTGCTATGGAGAGGCAGATCTGAAATGGTTGATACATTATACGGAAATTTAGCGGACGGCGCTATCGGAGTTTTTGATTCAGGCGTAGGCGGGCTCACCTGCGTAAAGGAGCTTATAAGGCTCATGCCCCAGGAGGACATAGTATACCTGGGCGACACCGCAAGAGTGCCATACGGCACCCGCAGCCGCGACACCATAGCGGCATACGCAAGACAGGACATACGCTTTATGGAAAAGCATGACGTAAAGCTGCTGCTGGTAGCCTGCGGCACCGTGTCCTCGGTCATGCAGAGCGTGCCGATATTCGCCGGCTCGAAGATATGCTGCTACAGCGGAGTGATAATCCCCGCCGCAGACGCCGCCTGTGCGGCTACAAAAAACGGCAGGATAGGCGTGATCGCCACCCCCGCCTCGATACGCTCCGGCTGCTATGAGTATGAGATAACGAGGCAGCGCCCCGACATCAGGGTGTTCAGCCGCGAATGTCCGCTGCTGGTGCCTCTTGCCGAGAACGGCTACACTCAGCCCGGCTGTCCCCCCGCGGAGTATTTCGTGGAGGAGTACCTGAAGGACATCAAGGCTCAGGGCGTGGACACGCTGATACTCGGCTGCACCCACTACCCGCTGTTTGCCGACGTGATACAGGCATACATGGGCGAGAATGTGACGCTCATATCCTCAAGCGCTGTCACCGCACAGCAGACCCTTGAGGCTCTCGAGGCGCAGAAGGCATTGAAGCCCGCCGGCGGCAAGGGCAGAGTCGAGCTTTACTGCACCGACAGCGTGGAGCTTTTCCGCGCAAACGTAAACAGATTCCTGGGCACCGAAGAAGGCTTTGAGATATCCCAGTGCAGATTGGACTGATAAAATGGCATTGACTGATAAGATCTACAAAAATGCAAAAATTCAGATAGAGACAAATACCAACGGTGATATCACCACCTCGGACGGCGAGTGCCTTGTAAAGCAGGTAACCGGCGGCACCGAGATATTCTACAAGCCCGCCGAGGGCGTATCCTGCACCGTACTGTTCGGCACAAAACGCTCGCAGATAACCATGCGGGGCGAGATATCCTACAAGCTGAACATAGAGCCGGGAGCCCGCGCTCCCGCCGTGCTCAGGACATCGGAGGGCAACATAGACGTCACCGTCCTGGGCGGAGATATGCTGGTAAAGCCCTTCGCCGGCGGCTTTGAGGCTGTGCTGCAATACAAGCTGTTTAACGGCGGAGCGCTGTTTTCAGACATCACCGTGGCGGCTAGGATCAGGTACTGATACCAAATATTGAGGGTTGCACAAAGCAGCCCGTTATGATAATATAGAAATACATACAGACAGCAAAACGCACAAACGGAAAGGAAATATGATAATGGCAGAATTTAACGATTTTGAAAAAATAGAAGCCTTGATACAAAAAGGCGAAAGCGTGACGCTCCCCTGCATACCTATGCGAGGACTGGTGGTGCTGCCCGGTCAGACTCTCAATTTCGACATCGGGAGAAAGAAATCCATATACACCGCCAAGAGAGCGCTCTCCGGCAACGGACTGGCTATAATAGTGACCCAGCGTGACACAGCTGTGGAGAAGCCCGGCTTCAACGACATCTATGAGACAGGCACTCTGGCTGTGGTCAAGCAGGTGGTGGCTACCAACAGCGGGATATACCGCTGTCTGATAGAGGGCATCTGCCGCGCTAGGATCGAGACATTCAATACCAGCGGCAACGGCGCTGTCGCAAATGCAAAACTGCTCCATTCCTATGAACCGGATCAGGCACCGGACGAGGAGATAGAAGCTCTCAAGCGTCAGGTGCGCGAGGAATTTTCCGGCATAGTTGACCAGATCGTTGCGGATATACCCAACGACACCATAGATGACGTACTGGCAAGCGAGGATCCTCACGATCTTTATGAATCGATCGCATTCAGCATACCCGCCGATTATCACGAAAAGCAGGTGCTGCTGGAGCTTGATACACTAAGCGAAAGATTAAAGAGACTGCTGATAATTCTCGTGAAGGAAAAGGATATCCTTGACCTTGAGATACGCATACACGAGACGGTGCAGAACGCCGTCAACCAGAACCAGCGGGACTTCTACATACGCGAGCAGATACGCGCTTTGCAGGAGGAGCTGGGCGAGAACCCCGACATGATGGGCGACGCCGACGAGATCGAGGACTACCGCCGCCGCATAATGGCTGTCGTCAACATCTCGGACGACGCGCGCACAAAGCTTAACGACGAGCTGGACAAGCTGGGCAAAATGCCTTCCTACTCTCAGGAAGCGGCGCTTGTCAGAAACTACCTGGACACCTGCCTGTCGCTCCCCTGGGACAGCTTCGACGAGGAGACCGCCGACGTGGACAACGCCGCCGCCATTCTGGACGAGGATCACTACGGTATCCGCAAGGTGAAGGACAGAGTGCTGGAAAACATCGCGGTAAGGGCGCTGACTCCCGACGTCCGCGGGCAGATAATCTGTCTCTACGGCCCTCCCGGAACGGGCAAGACCAGCGTGGCGAAGTCTATAGCCCGAGCGCTGGGCAGAAAGTACGTGAGAGTTTCCCTGGGCGGCGTGCGGGACGAAAGCGATATCCGCGGTCACAGAAAGACCTACATCGGCGCTATGCCGGGACGCATAATCGCCGGCATGAAGCAGGCGGGCGTCATGAATCCTGTCATGCTTTTAGACGAGATAGACAAGATGTCCAACGACTTCCGGGGCGATCCGTCCTCGGCTCTGCTGGAGGCTCTCGACTCGGAGCAGAACACACAGTTCGTTGACCACTACATCGAGGTACCCTTTGACCTCAGCCGGGTGCTGTTCATCACCACCGCCAACAATCTCGACACTATACAGCCGCCTCTGCTGGACAGAATGGAGGTCATAGAGCTCACCAGCTACACCCGCGAGGAGAAATTCCACATCGCAAAGGAACACCTTGTCCCCAAGCAGATGAAGAAGTACGGGCTCAAGACCTCGCAGATGCGGATAAATGACAGCGCGATATACTCCATGATAGACAGCTACACCCGCGAGGCGGGCGTGAGAAAGTTAGAGCGCGAGATAGCCAAGCTCTGCCGCAAGACCGCCCGGGAGTTAGTAGCCGGAACCGCAAAGGTGAGCTTCAAGGCTGCAAACATCGAGGACTACCTCGGCCACAAGAAATACACCGAGGACTTCTACATGAAGAAGCCGTCGGTGGGCTGCGTCAACGGCCTCGCCTGGACTTCGGTAGGCGGCGTGATCATGCCGCTTGAAGCGCTGGTGCTCGAGGGCAAGGGCAAGATAGAGCTTACCGGCTCGCTGGGCGACGTCATGAAGGAATCGGCGAAGCTTGCCGTATCCAACGCCCGCAGGCTCGCTGACCGCTACGGCATCGAGCCGGACTTCCACGAAAAGAAAGACATACACATACACGCTCCCGAGGGCGCGACACCCAAGGACGGGCCGTCGGCGGGCGTCACCATGATAACCGCGCTGATATCCGCGCTGTCGGGTATCCCGGTACGTTCGGACATCGCCATGACCGGCGAGATAACGCTGACCGGAAGAGTCCTGCCCATAGGCGGGCTGAAGGAAAAATCCATGGCGGCGTACAAGGCGGGCATAAAGACAGTGCTGATACCCTCGGCAAACGTCGGCGATCTTTCGGAGATAGACGACGAGGTGAAGGCGGGGATAGATTTCATCACCGCCGAGAAGATAGACGACGTGCTGGAGATAGCGCTGGTCAAGCCCAAGCCGCTGAGCGGAGATCCGCCGCTGCCGTCACGCAGACGTGGCAGGAAGCCCAGAGTCACCGAACAAGCAAAGTCGGTCTAAAAAGCGGGTGCAGCCGCGCGAGGCTGCCGAGGTTGGGAAAACGCCCCTGCGGGGCTTATTTCCGGGAGTTTGCTTCGCAAACGTCCCCCCCGGGCGAGGA
>CACXDI010000028.1 GCA_902766335.1 uncultured Ruminococcus sp.
CCCAGAACGTAGGAAGGACGAACCATAACGGGATAGCCGATCCTGTTGGCTATCTCCAGAGCCTCGTCAACGTTGACAGCCATTCCCGCCTCGGGCATGGGAATGCCCAGCTTGTCCATCATGGCGCGGAAGTGGTCTCTGTCCTCGGCAAGGTCTATCGTCTCGGGAGTGGTTCCCAGAATGTTTACGCCGTACTTTTTCAGGTCATTGGCAAGGTTCAGAGGAGTCTGACCGCCGAACTGCGCGATAACGCCCACCGGCTTTTCCTTGTCGTGTATAGCAAGAACGTCCTCCAGAGTCAGCGGCTCGAAGTAGAGCTTGTCGGAGGTATCGTAGTCGGTGGAAACGGTCTCGGGGTTGCAGTTTACGATGATCGACTCAAAGCCCAGCTTCTTGAGAGCCAGCGCCGCGTGAACGCAGCAGTAGTCGAACTCGATACCCTGACCGATACGGTTGGGACCGCCGCCCAGTATCATTATCTTGGGCTTGTCGGTGTTGACCGGGCTCTTGTCCTCGTCAAGGTGATAGGTGGAGTAGTAGTAAGCGGCGTCCTTGGTGCCGGATACGTGTATGCCCTCCCAGGCTTCCTTGATGCCGAAGCCTATGCGTGCGTTTCTGATCTCCTCCTCGGTGACCTCCAGCAGAGAGCTGAGGTATCTGTCGGAGAAGCCGTCCAGCTTTGCCTGCTTGAGAACAGGCTCGGCGGGAACTGCGCCCTTCATGCCGAGAAGTGCCTGCTCCTCGTCAACGAGTTCCTTCATCTGCTCGATGAACCAGTGCTTGATCTTGGTGAGCTGCCAGAGTTCCTCTACGGTAGCGCCCTTGCGGAGAGCTTCGTACATGATGAACTGTCTCTCGCTGGTGGGGAAGCGCAGCTTATTGAGCAGCTCTTCCTTGGTGAGAGAGTTGAAGTCCTTGGCAAAGCCCAGACCGTATCTGCCGGTCTCCAGGCTGCGGATAGCCTTCTGGAAGGCTTCCTTGTAGGTCTTGCCGATGCTCATTACCTCGCCCACAGCCTTCATCTGTGTGCCCAGCTTGTCCTCAGCGCCCTTGAACTTCTCAAACGCCCAGCGAGCGAACTTGATAACTACATAGTCGCCGTCGGGAACGTACTTGTCAAGAGTGCCGTACTTGCCGCAGGGGATCTCGTCCAGCGTAAGACCGCAGGCGAGCATTGCGGATACCAGAGCTATCGGGAAGCCGATAGCCTTGGAAGCAAGCGCCGACGAGCGGGAGGTACGGGGGTTGATCTCGATGACTACGATACGTCCGTCCTCGGGGTTTCTTGCGAACTGACAGTTGCAGCCGCCGATGACCTCGATAGACTCGATGATCTTGTAGGACATCTCCTGGAGCTCAGCCTGAACGTCCTCGGGAATGGTGAGCATAGGCGCCGAGCAGAAGCTGTCGCCGGTATGCACGCCAATGGGGTCAATGTTCTCTATAAAGCAAACTGTGATCTTGTTGTTCTTGGCGTCGCGGACTACCTCAAGCTCCAGCTCTTCCCAGCCGAAGATGCACTCCTCTACCAGCACCTGTCCCACAAGGCTTGCCTGCAAGCCTCTGGCGCATACGGTGCGGAGCTCGTCCACGTTGTATACCATGCCGCCGCCTGCGCCGCCCATGGTGTAAGCGGGACGCAGCACTACGGGGTACTTCAGCTTGTCGGCGATAGCAACAGCCTCGTCAACGGAATATGCCACCTCGCTGCGGGGCATACCGATGCCCAGAGCGCTCATGGCGTTCTTGAACTCTATTCTGTCCTCGCCGCGCTCGATAGCGTCCACCTGAACGCCTATTACCTTAACGCCGTACTTTTCCAGCACGCCGGCGTTAGAGAGCTCGGAGCAGAGGTTGAGTCCCGACTGACCGCCCAGGTTGGGCAGCAGAGCGTCGGGGCGCTCCTTTTCGATTATCTGAGTAAGTCTTTCGAGATTCAGCGGCTCGATGTAGGTGATGTCGGCAACATCGGGGTCTGTCATGATAGTCGCGGGATTTGAGTTTACGAGAACTATCTCGTAGCCCAGCTTTCTCAGCGCCTTGCACGCCTGAGTACCCGAATAGTCGAACTCACAAGCCTGTCCTATGATGATAGGACCCGAGCCTATGATAAGGATCTTATTGATGTCAGTAAGCTTTGGCATTGATATATCTCCTTTTTGTTTTATAAAGTGCTGCCCGCCGTCCGGGCGGACATTCCTAATTTTATATTATAACACACCATAGTATAAAATGCAACAGATATCATAGAATTTTTACTTTTTGTTTGGCGGGCGCGAATGCTTAGCGTGACTGTGATCGAAAAAGCTCGGTTAGGAGCGTCAGCTCCTTTGCGATCAAATTATTTTGTGCGGCATGAACGGCGTAAAGTCAGCAAAAAAAGGCTGCCCTCCCCGCGGAGTGCAGCCTTTAAACTTATTCGTATATGAGTTTCAGCCTAAAGCCTTATCAGCCCAGAACTACCTCTACCTCAACGGTAGCGCCCTTTGCAGCTGCGGGAACTACGTTGCCCTCGATCGCCTTGCCGTCAACGGTCATGCTCTTTACGCCGTGGCAAACGTGGTCAGGGTTCTTTATGGTGATGTTGTATGTAGCGCCGCGGAACTGACGGGAAGCGGTGTAGCCGTCCCACTCGTGAGGAATGGAGGGATCTATCTTCAGACCGTTGTAGTCAGGGATAACGCCCAGAATGTACTGGGAGATAGCTACGAAGTTCCATGCGGCAGTACCGGTGAGCCAGCTGTTCTTAGCCTCGCCGTGACGCTTTGCGTCCTTGCCGGCGATCATCTGAGCGTAAACGTAAGGCTCGGTGCGGTGCAGATCGCTGATGTCCTCAAGATATGCGGGAGCGATCTTGCTGTAGTACTCAAAGGCTCTGTCGCCGTTGCCGATAGCAGCCTCGGCACAGATTATCCATGCGTTGTTGTGGCAGAAGATACCTGCGTTCTCCTTGTAGCCGGCGGGATAGGTGGAGATCTCACCGTACTGCTTGTAGTACTTGGTGAATGCGGGCTGGTTGAGCACCAGACCGTACTTGGAATCCAGCCACTTCTTGACGGAATCCATGGTCAGCTTGTCCTTGCCGTCCTCGTGACCCAGACCAGCCATAACAGCGAAGCCCTGGGGCTCGATGAAGATCTTGCCTTCCTCGCACTCCTTGGAGCCCACCTTCTCACCGAAGTCATCGTAAGCACGGAGGAACCACTCGCCGTCGAAGCCGTATTCGAGGGTGTTCTTGTTCATCTTGTCTATCTCAGCCTGAGCCTTTGCAGCCTCGTTATCAAGACCCTTGTACTTGCAGAGCGCAACGTACTCGGGGCCGATGAATGCCATCATAGCGGCAACCATTACAGACTCTGCTACCTTGGAGAACTTGTCTGCGCCGTACTTGGGGCTGGTGTAGGTCTGGAAGCTCTCGCCGGGAGTGTCAGAGTGGCAGGAGAGGTTGAGACAGTCGTTCCAGTCTGCTCTCATAGCCAGCGGCAGTCCGTGAGGACCAACGTTCTCTGCAACGTGCCAGAAGCTCTTCTCCAGGTGGTGCATCATAGGCTTAGCCTGTGCGGGATCGTTGTCGTAGGGGACCATTTCGTCCAGGATACCGTAGTCGCCGGTCTCCTTTATGTACTGAGCGGTGGAAAGTATCATCCACAGCGGATCGTCGGAGAAGTCGCCGCCGATAGCGTCGTTGCCCTTCTTGGTAAGGGGCTGATACTGGTGATAGCAGCCGCCGTCCGGGAACTGAGTAGCAGCAAGATCGAGGATACGCTGTCTTGCTCTGTCGGGTATCTGGTGAACGAAGCCCAGCAGATCCTGGTTGGAGTCACGGAAGCCCATGCCTCTGCCGATACCGCTCTC
>CACXDI010000029.1 GCA_902766335.1 uncultured Ruminococcus sp.
ACCTACCGTTTTAAAATCGGCTTCAGATATCCATATAGGTTAAAGGGAAGACAATTCCCGCCCCCGCAAAATGAACGTGAACCCCACTAGTGCCGATTTTAAATTTCCCGATGCGAAGCGAGGGAAATGTCCTAAATTCGCCGTAAGGCGAATCCCGCACTCGTGACGTTTGCTACACACAAACCGGCGATACCCGATAAGGTATCGCCGATTTTATTGCGAGACAGAGCGAAGCGATCGTCGTGCAGCAGTTCCGGCTCTATCTCAGATAAAAGACAGAAATATCCGTAAACCCGCTATACTCGTAACTTCTGCCGTCTATCGTCAGTGAATCCCTGCCGAGTACTAGCCGCCCGCTGTCAACGGTCACTATAAGCTCCCCGCCCTCAAACCGGGTAAAGCCGGCACAGGCGGGACTTCCGGGATAGCAGCGGATCGCGCCGGCAAGCTCCCTGCCGTACCGCTCATATACCTTGGGTCTGCTTTTCAGCGTGCAGATGTATGTGCGCTGCGGGTGGCGGCACTCGGCAAGCCTTGACGCGGCGTAGGCGTTGGTGTAGAAGCCGCCGCTGTCGAAGATCAGCACCTCATCGCCCCGCTCGATCACCGCCGTGCAGCCGTACTCGGACGGGTAGACGGTCAGCCTGTCAGTCTTTGGCAGACGGTCACAGATGAAAAAGCTGCATATCATGAATATGTACGCCGTCACGCAGGTGAAGATCACGTCCTCCCTGCGCTTGCGGGTGACTGCGCAGATAATGAACATCGCCGCCGCGATCAGAGCAACGGTCAGCAGCTGCTCCCGGAAGTATGTCCCCGCAAAGCTCAGCCGCGAAGCCGTGATAACCCCGCAGATCTTCAGTATGACCCGCGCCGCAAGCCCCGCCGCGGCAAGCAGGGGAGTGACCGTGCAGCCGGTCAGCAGATACAGAAAACAGAGCGACAGACACGCCGAGCAGAGGGGTATCATCAGCAGGTTTGAGGCGGCGGAGATCAGCGAGACTTCCGAGAAGGCGGTGACGCAAATGGGCGCGGTCATGACATTCACAGACATTACCGCCACGGCGCTGCGTGCCGTTTTGCCCTGTATCCTGCGCCGGCAAATGGCGGGCGCTATGGTCCCTATGGCGAACGCCGCCGTGAATGACAGCATGAAGGACATTGACCAGAGGGTATAGGGACATCGGGCGGTTATGAGTATCGCCGCAAGTCCCAGCGAGGTGGGGCTGTCCGTTTGCCGGTTGAACAAGCCGCCCATTTCGCACAGCGACATCATTATGCAGGCTCTCACCACCGACGGCGAACAGCCGGAAAATACCGCAAAGCTGACGATGAGCAACAGCATGAGCAGCGACCGGCTCTTTGCCGGGAACTTGACCAGATCCAGCAGCATACCGATAAAGCTGCACAGAATGACAACGTGCGTGCCCGACACTGCAAACAGATGTCCCAGCCCCGCCCGGTAGACAGCCGATCGGGTGACGGCGGTGAGCGCTGTCTTGTCGGAGCAGAGTATCGCCGTGAGGAACGCGCCCTCCTGTCCCGGCAGCCGGCGGCGAATGTTTTCCACCGAGCGGCTGCGGACAGAATTTACGGCGGCGAGAAAGGGATCCCGGCGCTTTTGCAGCAGCTTAAACCTTGCCTCGCCCTCACCTTCGAGGAAAACTCCCAGCGATATGTTGTAGTCCTCCTTGTCGAAGGTCAGCGTGCTTTGCGGAGTGCGTACCTCGCCGCGCACCAGCACTTCGTCGCCGGGGGAGATGTCCTTCCCGGTGCGCTCAAAGGTCACGGAGGTCTTTACGCCGTTGTTCTGAAGTTCACCGCGGACGGTGAGGCAGCTTTCGCTCCTGTCGGTGACTATGCCGCGCATGACGATCTCGCTGCCGGAGCAGTCTTTGAGTGGTGCGGCAACGCGGCTTTCGTACCACCCCACACGGGCAGCCGAAAGGATCATCCCGGCAGATATTATCGCAGCTGCCGCAAGCTTCGGGCGGTAAGGCTTTTTGAAGAGCGCAAAAGCTGCCGCAGGGAAAAATATCCCCGCAGCAGCAATAATGACATATTTCCACGGCATAAGAGCGCAGACCGCGATCCCCGACAGCCAGCCGGCTGCCATGCAGAATAGCTTTCTTTTAACTGTCCGCGACTTTTCCATACCGTTCTCCGCCTGTTATTTCAGAGGGTGTATCTTCTCGTCGGCAAGCTCTACTGCCTTTGCGACAGCGGGTGCTATCTGCTCCATGCCGCCGCAGCCGTCGACCTCGTTGGACGTCCACGCCATGACGCCGTTCCAGCCGCTGCCGAGAGCGTCCTCGTATTTCTGCTCCAGCGTCTGTCCCGACTCGTTGTAGTCGTTGGCAGCCACCTCGCCGATGACCGCAGGCTTCGTGCTGTCAAGCCCGAACTTGACGGGTCCCCGCTTGAAGGGGTACTTGAAGTACTGGAACTGCCAGAAGTAGTAGTGGGTGGAGTAAAAGTCCAGATAGGAATTTGTGTTGCCGGAAAGGCTTTGCAGGAACTCGTCGGAGCCCTTGTTGCCCTCGTAAGTATCCGAATTGTACTTGATTATGCCGAAGCCCACCGTTACCAGCACGTCGCTGTTCTCGTGGATACCGGCGGCGGCGCGGGCGAAGTAGTCTGAGATGTGCTCCCAGCCGATATTGCCGCACTCGGCGTTTTCGTATACCCAGTCGGGCTCGTTCATCAGATCTATGCTCCAGAGGTAGTCGCACTTGTCGTACCTCTGCACGAAGGGCACCACATACCCCTCCACAAAGCTGTCGATGTTGTCGCTGGACTGTATCATGTTGCGCCAGTTCTGGTAGTTGTTGTTTGCGTCCTTGAAGTGGTCAAAGGAGAGCAGCGTAGCCATGATGTATATGTGGTGCTTCTTGGCTATGGTGAACAGCACGTCAAGGTCACGCCAGTGCTTGTCGGTGACTTCCTTGAAGCTGCCGTCATCGTTTAAGATAACGCCCACCATGTCGTTGCAGTTTATCCACACGCGGGAGGCGTTGACGCCGGCTTCCTCCAGCTCCGCAAAGTGCATTTCCCAGAATGCGTAGTTGAAGCCCTTGTTGCCGAAGTCGTTCCACATGTTCCAGGGCGTGTTGACGCCGTTTATCCAAAGCTCCTTGTCGGAGACGGTGAACTTGGTGCCGTCCACCTTGACCTGTGCGGTGCCGTCGCCCTCGTAGTCGATGTCGATAGGCGGCTCGTAGAGGTCAATGACCTCGGTGCTTTCGGAAGCTTCGGTCTCTGCAGCGGTGTCAGCCGTGCTGCTGTCGGAGGTCTTGCCCCCGCAGGAAACGGCGCCCGCCGCCATTACCAGGCAAAGCAGCAGAGCTGCCGCCCGTGATGTCAGTTTCTTCATTATCATATTTCTCCTGTTATTTCTTATTTGCAGACAGCCTTACTGATGTTGCTGTATCATCTTACATAAGATCGACGGTCTCGATACCGAGGATGTCCAGGTGCTTTTCAAGCGAGGTCTTGACCGCCGCGCATACGGCAAGCCAGGACAGGCGCTTGTCCTCGTCCTCCTCGGTAAGGATGTGATTGTCGTGGTAGAATTTCGAGAATGCCGAAGCCAGCTGATAGGCGTCCTCGCATACGATGTTGGGAGCCTTCTCGCGGTAGGCAAGGGCATAGGATTCGCCGCTCAGCGCAAGCTTCAGCAGCACCTCGCGCTCCGAGTCGGTGTAGATGCCGCCCGCCTTGAAGCCCTCGGGCAGCTCTGCCTTTCTGAGGATAGAGTTGACGCGGGCAATAGTGTAGAGCAGGAAGGAGCCGGTCTTGCCCTCAGCCGCCATGAACTTGTCCAGATCGAACACGTAGTCCTTTGCCCGGTGGTTTATCAGGTCTCCGAACTTGATAGCAGCCACAGCTATCCTGCGGGCGATGTCCGCCTTGTCCTCCTCCGCCGAGTGGGTGGACTTGTCAACTATCCCCTTAGCGTAGTCGTAGACCATGTCAAACAGCACCTCAAGGCGCATAACTCCGCCGTCGCGGGTCTTGTAGGGCTTGCCGTCGGCGCCGTTCATGGTGCCGAAGCCCAGATGCTCCAGCTTGACCTCCTCCGGCACCAGCCCCGCCTTCTTGGCGCAGCGGAATACCTGAGTGAAGTGCAGACTCTGCCGGCTGTCAACTACATACCATATCTCGTCGGGCTGCCATTCCTCCATACGCTGGATTATTGTGGCAAGATCGGTGGTGGCATATATGTTGGAGTCGTCCGACTTCTTGACGATAACAGGGGGGATAGTGACCTTGTCGCTCTCCTCTGCCACGTCCACTACCATAGCTCCCTCGCTCTCGTGCAGCAGACCCTTTTCGGTCAGCGTGGAGATGAGCCGCGGCACGAACTTCTCGGCGTGGCTCTCGCCGTACCAATAGTCGAAGGACACGTTCAGCTTGTCATAGTTCTTCTTTATGTCGGCGACGGAGACCTTGATTATCTCCTCCCACAGCGCCATGTAGGCGGGATCGCCCTTCTGCATCTCGGCGGTGACCGCCTTAGCCTTAGCCTTGAACTCCTCGTCCTCCTTGGACTTCTTGCTGGCGAAGGGATATACCTCGTTGAGCTCGTCGGCGGTGAGGGGCAGACCCTCGAATCTCGCCTTGTCAAAGCCCTCGGAGAAGCAGTACCATTCGGGGTGACGTTCCTTTAACTCTGCGATGACCAGACCTATCTGCAAGCCCCAGTCGCCCAGATGAACGTCTGAGATAGTCTTTCTGCCGGTAGCCTTTGCAAGCCTTTTGAGCGACTCTCCGATGACTGCCGAGCGCAGATGTCCGATGTGCAGCGGCTTTGCCACATTAGGCCCGCCGTAGTCAAGAACGATAGTCTCCGGCTTTTCAGCCTGAGGTATGCCTAAGTTCTCGTCGCCGAGCTGATCTGCCACATATCCCAGCAGGAAAGCGTCCGATACATTTATATTGATAAAGCCTGCGCCCACGACTTCTACCTTCGCGAGATCCGTGTCGTCTGCCAGCTTGTCCGCTACCTCCTGCGCTATCATGCGGGGAGCCTTGTGATAGAGCTTTGCGCCGCCGAATGCGCCGTTGCACTGGAACTGACAGAGATCGGGTCTGTCGGAAGTGCCTACGCTGCCCAGCTCTGCCGAGTAGCCGCACCCCTCAAACGCCGCAGCCAGCTTCTCCGAAAGTATCTGTGTTATGGTTTTCATGTAGATTCCTCCATGTATAATATATCACTATAATTATAGCACTATCGGGTAATAAAGTCAATTATCATTGTATGAATAAACCGCCGTTCTACAAAGAAAACGGCGGTATGATCTTATACTAATCCCTAAAAGAACAGCAGACAAATCTTTTAGGGATTAGTATTAAAGTTCGGTGTGATATTAATAGGCAGTCTTGTAGATCCCCAGAATGGACTCCACGGTGCAGGGGCGGGGATTGCCTCCGGTGCAGACGTCTGCGAATGCGGATTCTGCGAGAGCGGGGAGGTCTTCCTCCTTGACGCCTATCTCGTGCAGCTTGGCGGGGATACCCACGTCAGCCGAGAGCTTGCGTACAGCGTCCACCGCAGCCTTGCGGTAAGCCGCCTGATCCATGCCTGCCGTGTCAACGCCCATAGCCTCGGCGATGTACTTGAACTTGTCGCCGGTGTACTCGGCGTTGTACTCCATAACGTAGGGCAGCAGCACCGCGTTGGCGATACCGTGGGGAGTGTCATAGAAAGCGCCCAGCGGGTGAGCCATTCCGTGTACCACGCCCAGACCTACGTTCGAGAAGCCCATGCCCGCAACGTACTGTCCCAGCGCCATGTCCTCTCTGCCCTTGGGATCGTTCTCACAGGCGGCTCTCAGCGAGCGTCCGATGATCTCGATAGCCTTGAGGTGCAGAGCGTCTGTCAGCTCCCATGCAGCCAAAGGGGTGTAGCCCTCAATGGCGTGGGTCAGAGCGTCCATGCCGGTGGAGGCGGTGAGCCCCTTGGGCATACTGCTCATCATGTCGCTGTCGACCACCGCCACAATGGGGATATCGTGGGGGTCAACGCAGACGAACTTGCGCTTTTTGGCCTCGTCGGTGATAACATAATTTATGGTGACCTCAGCCGCGGTGCCGGCGGTGGTGGGAACTGCGATGATCGGCACACTGGGGTTCTTGGTGTCGGCTACGCCCTCAAGGGATACGACATCGGAGAACTCGGGGTTCGCGCTGATGATGCCGATAGCCTTGGCGGTGTCCATAGCCGAGCCGCCGCCTATGGCAACAATGGAATCTGCCTTTGAATCCTTGAAGACTTCAAGCCCTGCCTTTACGCAGAACACCGAAGGGTTAGCCTTAACGTTGGAGAAAACCTCATAGGAAAGCCCGGCATTGTCCAGCAGGTCTGTGACCTTTTTGGTCACGCCGAATTTCAGAAGATCGGGGTCTGTTACCACCAGTATCTTCTTGAAGCCGCGCTTTTTTGCCTCGTTCACTATCTCTGAGATAGCTCCCGCACCGAAGTATGAGGTCTCGTTTAAAATCATTCTGTTAGCCATAAAGCAACACGTCCTTTCAAAAATATTATAACGAATTAAGCTTCTTTTGCAGCTCTATCATGTGGTTACGGCAGGCGGTTATCTCGCCGGTGTACTTGTTGAACCACTCAACGTCGTTCTCGTCCGGCTCCTCCTGC
>CACXDI010000030.1 GCA_902766335.1 uncultured Ruminococcus sp.
CTCCAATGCCATCTGACGGCTTTCCTCTTCCGTTTTCGGCAGTTCGGGAAGAAACTCATCATACAAATCCTTCGGTATTTCGCCGTTTTGGTATTGTTCCTCAAGATTCGCTTTCAGCTCTCTGCGGTCAGACATCAGCCTATCAATCATTTCATCTGTCAGGATAACGTCTGTTTCAATCGCTTCCGCAGTGAAATACTGTGTACTGATATAGATTTTCGGAATATCGTTTGTTACGATAGTTTCCCAAGCCGTATTGATATTCCGGACCTCCTGTTTCTTCTCTGAGAGCAGCGCACGGGAATCATAGGTCATCAATGCCATTGCGTATTCCGCCCTTTGTTCATCGTCGCTCAGCCAATCCTTCGGCGGGAGAAAATGCTTCAGCAGCAGATTACCCGTGCCGCCCAAACCGCATTTAACAAGCCTGTAATACAGCGCGGTTTCGTTGTATTCCTGATCCTGTTCAACTGGAGATACTGCCTGAAGCTCAGTACCGTCAATGATCGTAACCGCTTCGATTTCATCGGGATATTTGCTCTCCCAATATGTCGCATATACACCGCCGATGGAATGCTGCATGAGCACATATGGCGCTTTGATTCCTGCGTTTTTCAGCGCCGTTCTATATGCCTCAACGATTTTTTCGACTGTCATATCCTGCGTTGTATCATCGCTGATGCCGTATCCTGCACGGTCAATGAAGATCACCTGATTATCAGATTCCAGAGCGGCAGTCATTCTTCGCATTGTGATACAGCTATCAGGTATACCGTAACCTGCCATAGCGATAATACGGTGGTTTCCGTTTTCGTTACCGCAGATCAGCACATTGACGGAATATTCTCCGGCAGATACAAGATCGCAGTATCCTTTTTCTTCCAGAAAAGCTTTGTCACGTTTGAACCTGATCTTGCTGCCTATAAAAACGAGCAGCCAAAGTAAAAGCAGAATAGCAAAAAAAATCAGAAACACTCTGACGATCTTCTTAAAAGCCTTTTTTGCCTTCATTATCTGAACTCCTAAATAGATTTCGATTTTCGTCAGTAATAATTATAGCATAACATAGCTGCATTGTCAATAAAACGCCATAGTACTTCTGACCTTACATAAGAAATACTATGGCGAAACACTTCTATATCTGTACCACCCGTAAAACAGGCGGTCTTGATCTTTTCTATTCGCTCTCTGCCCGGAAAACCATTTGCAGGAAGTTGTACAGGTGGGGAGTTACGCTGCTTGCGTCGTGCCCCGTCTTTTCCATGGTGTGCCACAGATGCTCGGTGCCGTTTTCCTCAAGGGCGTCATGATAGCTCATGGGAGAATCCCCCACCACATTGTCTTTTAGCGACGCGCTTATCATCACAAGGTAAGGCGTGGTGTCGGTGAAGCAGAACTGCTCGCGCTCCAGATTGTAGGGGTCTCCCGTACCCTTGATGACGCCGGGAGCAGGACACACCGCTCCCACGTAGCCAAACTTCTCCGGCTCGGCAAAACCGATGTAGAGCGCCTCTCTGCCGCCCATGGAAAAGCCGGTTATGGCGGTGTTCTCTCTGCCCTTTGCCACCGAGTAGTTCTCCTCGATAAAGGGCATAAGATCGGTGTTGAGATCGTTGATGAAATTGTCATAGGCGAGAGTGTTGGGGGTGTCCATGGCGGTACACGCGGGCTGCTCCTTGCTGCAATAGATGTAGGGGCAGACGATTATCATTTCCTCAGCCTTGCCGTCCGCGATGAGATTGTTCAGCATGGTGCTTACAAAAACTCCCGGAGCGGTCATCCACGTCTGGTCACACCAGTAGCCGTGGAGTATGTACAGCACGGGATACTCCTTGTCCTCGGAATATCCGGCGGGAAGGAGCACACAGGCGGGAGTCTCGCGCTCGGCGGTGGTGGAGTAGTAGGTCACCGCCTGGAAAGTAGGGTACTCCACGCCCTTGCGCCGTTTCAGCATTTCCTTAGGCGCAAGCTCCTCTAGGATATCGGCGCACTGATCGGTGTAGGTCTTTTCTTTTTGCGGCTCGGGATCTGCGTCGCTTTCGGCGGCAGTACCGCTGCTTGCGGCAGCAGAGGCAGTATCTTCGGTGCTGTCCTTATCCGAACTCCCGTTCCCGCAGGCGCAGGCGCCTACAGCGGCAAACGCCAAAATAAAGGCTGCGAATCTTTTTAGCTTCATGTGTCAGGCTCCCTTTCTGTAATGTCCGCGCCGCCCTGCCGGGCGCCCGCATCTGCCGTTTCCCGGCAGAAAAGAATGACCTTGTAAAACCAACGAACAGATCTTACAAGGTCGATTTTGGCTGGGGTGAAAGGATTCGAACCTTTGAAGTGACGGAGTCAGAGTCCGTTGCCTTACCACTTGGCGACACCCCAATATGAAGTTGGGATAACTGGATTCGAACCAGCGAGTGAGGGAGTCAAAGTCCCTTGCCTTACCACTTGGCTATATCCCAGTATCCTTATCGCTGAACGATTCAGCTTTATTATTATATCACAAAAACCGACGTTTGACAATACCCAGGCTTCAAGTTTTACAGTTTCTTAACAAATACAGCGATAAAAAGAGATACTCCCGGCAAAACCGGAAGTATCCCTCAAAAAATGGTCTATCATGTCCGCAAAAGCGGTGCAAGTGTCTGATTATTCAGCCTTGGCGTCTTCCTCAGCAGCCTCGGTCTCGGCAGCCTCAGTCTCAGCAGCAGCGTCGTCAGCGGGAGCAGCAGCGCCGTCAGCAGCGAAAGGCTCAACCTCGGGGAAGGTCTTAACTTCGCCCAGACCCTCGATAGTGAAGGTGACCTCAAGAGTCTTGTTGAAGTTGATAGCGAAAGGATCAATGCAGCCATCGGTAGCGGTAGTGCCGTAGCTGTTGTAGATCTCTATTCTGTAACGGTTGTTGTTGTCCTCGATGTTGCCGTAGCGAACCTTAGTCTCATCGAAGGGAACCTCAACGCCGTCGCACTTAATGGAAACCAGCTTAACGGTCAGGTCAGCAGGATTGTAGTCGCCCTTAGCTTCCTCGTCGTAGTGGTTGTCGCCGTCCTTCAGCTTGTTCTCCTTAGCGGGCTGATCCATCTCCCAGGTAGTGCCGTCGTCAGCAAGACCAGAGATGTGGTCACCGTCGCAGATACCAACGATATCTACGCAGAATACCTGTGCGCCCTCGGCAGCAAAGATAGTGCCGTCATCCTCGTTGATAAGAGCCTGAGGATTGATAACGCCGTTGTTCTGATAAATGGAATCCTTGGTGATAGAAACGGTGTACTCGCCGTCGCCGGTGATATCAGCGTCAACGCCGTAGCCGTAAGCGTTAGGATCGGTAGCATCAAAGCCCTCCTTGTGAACGCTGCCCTCGTGGTTCATGTTAGCCCAGAACCAGCCGCCCAAATCGGAGAACATCAGGAATGCGTCATAGCCGTCGAATTCATAGTTGTGCTGATAGCTGGGATCGGGGATAAGATCATCAGCGCCTGCCTCAGCCTCGCCTTCGCCCTCTGATTCGGTCTCAGATTCGCCCTCTGCTTCAGACTCAGCCTCGGTCTCCTTCTCCTTCTCCTCGGCAGCAGTAGTGGTGGTCTTCTTGGTGTCGTCCTTGCTGTTGTCAGCGGAATCGCCGCAGGATGCCATCAGACCGCAAGCCATAGTCAGAGCGATAAGTGCGGCAGATATCTTCTTTAACTTTTCCATTATTAGTTCCTCCAGTTTCAAATGTTTTCATAACATAATTTCCACGTCAGACCGGCGTTCAAAACCTTTGATTATGTTAGGAATTGCCGGCAGCGCGTGATTGTACACATATATTATACTAGATTTTAAAGCTAATTCCAATATCAATTTAACACAAATTTACGCGGCTTCTTTTGTCACTTTTTCACAAAAATTTACCGCAGGAAGAATATTTGTTCCTGCGGTAAACGTTTAATACGATAATATTAATATCTTTATAATTTATTAATCCTCGCCCAGCTTCAGCGCCTTGGAGATGTTTATGCTCCGTATCAGGCGCCCGAGCACCAGGAAGGAGATCAGCAGCATACAGAGGATTATGGTGTAGACCTTCAGGTAATCGTCCCGCTGGGGGATCACCACGAATCCCGGCACCTGCTGCTGTACCGTGTAGAGGTACTGGAACAGCGGCACGAACAGATCGCTTGCTATACCGCCGATAAACACGGCAGAAAGTATCGCCGCACCCGAGGTCAGTATCTGCTCGTAGACGATCATGGCGATTATCTCGCGGAACTTCATGCCCATGGCACGGAGTATGCCGAACTGCAGCGTGCGGCTCTTGATCGAGAGTATCCAGTACATCAGGAAGCCGATGATACACATTATCATGATGACGATAAAGCCCAGCGTCAGAGCGCCGTTCATGCCCTGGAGCATGGGGTCATTTTTCTCGCTGATGATGTTTTGGCTCGCCACTTTAAGCAGCGTAGGCTTGATATCCGACTTCTCGATAGACTTGTAGAGGTCTTCGGTGAGAGCGCCCTCCTCCATTTTCATCCACACCTGATAAGGCTCCACGTTGGTCATTATCTTGACGTAGTCGAGGTTCAGCACCGCGAAGTTCATGTAGGTGCCGTCCTTGGCGGTGTCATAGGGATTCATGGAAGGCCAGTACTCGGCAAACGCCAGCACGGTAGCCTCAAAGGGCTCGTTGCCGCTGTAGCTTATGTTTACCGTGTCGCCCAGCTTCAGCCCGTAGCTGTCGTGGAACGCCGCTGAAAGTATCACGCCCTGAGGGTACTCGCTCAGCGCTTCAAGGTAGTTGTTGATGTGAACGGGGAGCAGTCTGTCGTCGAACCAGCAGACCCTGCTGAACTCGCCCGGCGATATCGCCATAAGCTCCACATTCTTAGTGGAAGTGGTAGTCCTTGCGCCGTCCTCCTCGTCCGCCTTAGCCCAGGGATTGTCGTCGCTCTTCTTGGCAAGCTTCGGCACCTTCATGCGGGAGCTTTCCACCTGCACGCCTTCCTTGACGAATACCCTTGCCACCGACTCTACGCCATTGAGCTTTTCAAAGCGCTCAATAGGCGGCTCGGTGTACTGGATATTCGAGGTATCCTCGTCCTCGTCCTCCGACTTGGTGTCGGCTTCGCTGTCGTCAGAATGGTTCTGCTCGTATATTTCTTTGTTGGAAGCGCCGTTCGCCCTTGCTTCGCGGTTGGCGTCGCCCCGGCTTTGCAGCTCTGCCGCCTGATTCTCTCCCGCCGTGTTCTCCCAGTTCTCGGCGATAACAACGTCCGCGCCTACTCCGTAGGAGACTCTCTCCTCGGCGTTGCGGTTGAGCGCCCGGGCGGTGTTCGCAAAGTAAAGACCCAGCGAAACGGTGAGTATCAGGAATATCATCAGGAAGCCTTCCTTGCCGGAAGCCGTTCTTCCTATATTATTAAAGGACACATAAGCGGCAGGGGAGAGCACTCTCTTGAAGACCTTTGCGAAAAGCCTTATCAGCAGAGGGTGTATCCTGAGTATGAACAGTCCGCAGCCGACGATGAACGCCGCCGACGCGATGAACATTATCGGGTTTATAGCTGCTTCTCTGTCGGTGATGCCGTCGGCAGTGAGGTTTACCTGCTGCTTGTTGTAGTAGTACAGCCAACCCAGCGAGCCGCCTACCAGGATAAAGTCCAGGCAGAGCTTTTCCCAGAGGGGCAGCTTGCGCTTTTTCGCCTTGGACTGCTTGTGCTCTACTATGGTGGTCTTGGTGGCGGGGATAATGGGCGCCATGGTGGTGATGAAGAATACTACTACCGCCGCCCCCGCATAGATAAATGCGTCCATGGTGAGCATAACGGGCAGCGCCTTGCGGTTGACGAACTCCAGGAATCCGTTGGAAGCGCCCAGCATCTTGCAGAGTGCAAGACCCGCGAAGGGTGCAGCCGCCGCCGTGACTACGCCTAAGAATATCGACTCCAGAGCGTAGATCAGAATGACCTGTCCCCGGCTTGCGCCTCGGCTCTTGAATACCGCTATCTCGTTTTTCTCCTGCTCCACGTTGAGCTGTGACACCATGAACAGATACACCAGTATCATCAGCATTACCGGTATCTCAAGCAGCCACAGGGTCTGTCTCAGCTGTGAGGCACGGTCTGAGTAGTCGGCGAGGATATTCGCGGCGGGAAGCTCGAATGATATCTTGCTGTCCTCATAGAGCCGCCTTACGTCCTCGATACGGTCTTCGATAGTGCCAAGACCGTTCATGTCCATGCGGGGGTAGTCGATAGCGTAGTTTATCGACATCTCTGTAATGCTGACCGCACCGGTGTCCAGTATCTCATTGTAGAGAGTGTCATAGTCGGTGAACACGTTTGCGACATACTGATTGATACCCTCAGCCCAGTAAGCCTCGCAGCCCTCCTTGACGTCAATGACGCCGACTATCTCTATCTTTATCGTGCTTTCCGCGCCGAAGATGTTGCCTATCTCGTAGACGTTGCCGGTGGCAAGCTCCGAGACCTTGAGCGCCTTCTCGGTGGTGACACATTCGTACACGCCGTCGGAGCGCTTGCCGGGCTTCATCATTCTTCCCGAGACTATCTCCACGTTGTCTTCAAGCCCCGTCATGCCGGACAGCGAAAGTCTCGCCGCGCCGTCGCCGTCGGTAACGGCTATAGAGGTGACATACAGATACCCGTCGGAGATGAATGTCTTTTCGCTC
>CACXDI010000031.1 GCA_902766335.1 uncultured Ruminococcus sp.
GGGAGAACTTCCAGAGCCTATGCCTTATCTTAAATCAGTATGTATCCACTCTACCGTCGATCGTAGCCTGAATTACATTCTTGACCCAGAAAAGACCGAGGGTAAGTACATGAGTTCACTAAATTGTCTTACCGACCCCAAAGCGGCTTATGATATTATGAAGCTTGTTTACGAGCAGCACAGCGGCAAGCGTTTCGATGCGCCAGTCCCGAAAGAGGGCAAAGCCCGGGTGAAGGCTATCCATTACATCATCAGCTTCGACCCTAAAGATAATGTGAGCCCGTCGAAGGCTATGGTTATCGGCAGGGAGTTTGTCAAGAAAATGTTCGGCATGGATTGCCAGTGCGTAATAGCTTCACATACCGACACCGACAATACACACCTGCACATTCTGGTGAACAGCTATGACATAAGCGGGAAGAAACTTTATTCAAACTGGCACACCTTGAATCATGCAAAAGAGATCTCAGACGAGGTGTGCGAGATCTTCGGCATTGAGCCGTACAAAGGCAAGGGCAGGGGCGGAGGCACCATCGCATATAATGAGTGGCTGCACCGTAAAGACGGAACGTCATGGAAGAAACAGATAGGTGAGAAGATAGACGAGTTGATCCTGCATGTACGGTCGGTCGATGACCTTATTGAAACGCTGAGAGCGCAGGGGTACGAAATTAAGCATGGAAAATATATTTCGGTCAGAGCCCCGGGGCAGGAACGTTTTATCAGGACAAAGACGTTAGGCGAGGACTATACTGAGGAGAGCCTTGCGACGAGAATCAGGTTCAACTATGTCGAGGGCGGCTTCTCGATAGCGCAGTATGATACCAGCGATTTGTACCGAGCTTATGCAGAGGTAACAGACGGAATTTATCAGCTTGACGAGCGCCTCACCGATGAGCTTGACAGAATGTATGCGATACTTTATGTGCTGAATGAAAAAGACATCAATTCAATAGGCGAGGTCGAGGGAAAGAGTCAGCAGATTTCAAAAGAACTGGAGCGTTTGCAAAAAGAAGTGGATCAGGTATCTTTTGAACAGACCAAGCGTGAGGAGGTCATCTACCACGCCGAGCAGTATTTTAGATACAAGGACACAGAGAACCCGACCGACTATGAGTTGCAAATGTTGGAGACGTTTCGCAAGTCTATGGAGGAGAATAATATTCATTCCGAAACTGATGTTGACAAGCTGAGGAATAAGAGCAAGCAATACGAAGAATTCTTATCACAGCTCGAAGGGTACAAGCAGAGCTTGCTGTCTTATAGAGCGGTGTACGCCGACATACAGGTGACTTATGCACAGATTTCCAAGGGCGATTACATCAGTAACCTTGTGGGGCAGGAGCGCAGACGGAAAGCTGCTGGACAGCAGACTAAAGAAAAACAGAAACCATCAACGCCAAAGAAAAATCTGAGGCGCTGATAAAAGACAACACAACGAGGTGATAGCCATGTACAATTAAGGCTGTCTGCAAAAGTATTCGCCTTTCAGCTTTTGCGGGCAGCATTTTGAGTAGGGGAACGCCTGACCCCAATAATGCGCTGGCAACATCGTCCCATGCAGTAATGTATGGAGAGATTAACGCAACATACTATCAACACACTTGCAGCGAGCTTCTACCCTGCGATCAGAGCGTACTTTGAGAGCGAAAAGGGCAGAGCAGAGTATCAAAAGTATCTCAATGAAAAGGCTGATAACGCCAAGCCAGCCGATGATGATACTGCTGATAAAAATGGTGATGTTGCTAAAAAATAAAATAGCAAAAATCACCATTTAGCGCTTTAAAGCGTGTTGACAATAATTTAAAAGTGTGGTATAATGGAATTGCAGACGTAAACCGTGTCTGCGGGACAGAGGTGGGTTTGTACCACACGAGCAAAAGGGAGGTAATAGATGAAGGCAGTTATTTATGCGAGATACTCTTGCGACCATCAGCGAGAAGAAAGTATCGAGGGGCAGCTCCGTGAATGTAAGGAGTACGCCGAGAAGAACAACATTACCGTGATTGGCAGTTATATTGATAGAGCGATGTCGGCGAAA
>CACXDI010000032.1 GCA_902766335.1 uncultured Ruminococcus sp.
CAATTTTGACTAATTTGTAAACACGAATAGCGCTCGGTTCTGACATATCTGACAAAAAGTATCATTTTGCGCAGTTTCGGGGAAACTGTACGTTTTTTCTCCCTCCATGCCGTCCGGGCTTTTTCCGGGCCCTCCCGTGCCTCACGCCGCAGACAAACAGAAAACGGACCGTCCCCGCAGGAACAGTCCGTTTTTTTACGCTTTTATGATGATCTTACTTGTTAGCGTTCACGATAGCGAGAGTGTCGCGGGCGATAAGCAGCTCCTCGTTGGTGGGAACTACCCATACCTGCACCTTGCTGTCGTCGGTGCTGATCTTTGCGTTCTTGCCGCGTACCTTGTTCTTCTCGGCGTCGATCTTTATGCCAAGGAACTCAAGACCCTCGCAGGAGCGCTCACGGGTGGGAGCGTCGTTCTCGCCGATACCGCCGGTGAAGAGAACAGCGTCCAAGCCGCCCATAGCAGCAGCATAGGAGCCGATGTACTTCTTGATCTCATAGGAGAACATCTCGTTTACGATAGCAGCTCTCTCGTTGCCCTCAGCAGCAGCGGCACTGATGTCGCGGTTGTCGGAGGAAATGCCGGAGATACCCAGGAAGCCGGACTGCTTGTTCATGTAAGCGGTCATCTGGTCGGGATCGAAGCCGTGCTTCTTTGCCACGAACTCAACGGCAGAGGGGTCAACAGCGCCGCAGCGGGTACCCATGGTCAGACCGTCCAGAGGAGTGAAGCCCATGGAGGTATCAACGCTCTTGCCGCCGTCAACAGCGGTGATAGAGGAACCGTTGCCCAGGTGGCAGGAAACTATCTTCAGATCCTTGATGTCCTTGCCCATAAGTCTCGCAAGCTCTGCGGAAACAAATCTGTGGCTGGTGCCGTGGAAGCCGTACTTTCTTACGTGATACTTCTCATAGTCCTCGTAGGGCAGACCGAAGAGGTATGCCTTCTTGGGCATGGTGGAATGGAATGCGGTGTCGAATACAACCACCTGGGGAACGCCTTCGGGCAGAACAGCCTTGCAGGCACGAAGCGCCAGAGCGTGGGGGTGGTTGTGTACGGGAGCCAGCTCAGCCAGCGCATCTATCTTGTCGATGACCTCGTCGGTAACAAGGCAGGTCTCCTTGAATACCTCCGCGCCCTGTACTATTCTGTGACCTACTGCCGAGATCTCGCTCATGGAGTCGATCACCTTGGCGTCGCCGGTGGTGAGCACCTCTACCAGCTTCTCGAAAGCCTCGGTATGGGTGGGGAACTCGCAGTCAGCCTCAAAGCTTCTGCCGTCTCCGGTCTTGTGAGCGATATGTCCGCCGATACCGATACGGTCAGCGTTGCCCTTTGCGATGACAGACTCGTCGGTCATGTCCAGCAGCTGATACTTCAGCGAGGAAGAACCTGCGTTTACAACTAAGATCTTCATGGTTTTTTCGTCCTTTCAAATTTGATTCCGCAAGGCAAGCATACTTGACAAATGCGGTGAAATCACATATACTATAATTATAACAACTTACGTGACGTTTTTCAAGTCTGTTGACAAAAATTTTACAAAAGGAGCCGCCATATGCTTACAGCGGGTATAGTTGCCGAGTTCAACCCCTTCCATTTGGGGCATAAATACCTTATAGATCAGACCCGCAGCCGGGGTGCGACGCATATCGTCTGCTGCATGAGCGGTGCCGCCGTACAGCGGGGAGAGCTCGCCGTCACCGACAAGCACACCCGCGCCGCCATGGCGATCGCCGGCGGTGCTGACCTCGTAGCGGAGCTTCCCGCCCCCTTTTCCTGCTCGTCGGCGGAGGTCTTTGCCAAGTATGCGGTGCGCACTCTGCTGGAGCTGGGCACCGACGTCCTCGCCTTCGGCAGCGAGCATGACGATCCCGGTCTGCTGAAAAAAGCGGCGGAGGCTTCCCTATGGCTGCCGGACACGCAGGAGGTCAGGAGCCTTATGGAGCAGGGCATGACCTACCCCGCCGCCGTAGCAGCTGCCGCAGATAAGCTGGCGGGCGGCGACGTGGCAGATGTCCTTTCCAATCCCAACAGCACCCTGGCGGTGGAGTATATCAAGGCGCTGCTCCAGAAGCCCGGGACGGATATCCTGCCGGTAAAGCGTATCGGCGCCGCCCACGATTCCGGCTCGGCGGGAGAGTATCCCAGCGGAATGGAGCTTCGGCGCAGGCTGCTCTCGGGAGAGATGAAGGCGGACTTCACCCCCATAGACCCTGCCGCCGCCGAGAGCGTCATATATTTCAGTCTGCTCACCGCCGGCAAGCAGCGGCTCATGCAGCTGCCGGAGCTGGGCGAGCCCCTTGCTGACCGCATAATAAAACTCGCCGCAGACCCGCCGCCGACTCTTGAGGAGTTCCTGCTTTCGGTCAAGAACAAAAGCTGCACTCTGGCGAGACTCAGGCGCTCGGCGCTGCACCTTGCTCTGGGAGTGCGGGGAGCCGGGGATATGCTTCCCTGCCCGCCCCATATCCGCATACTCGCCATGAACGAGCGGGGCAGAGAGATACTCGCCGCCGCGGTCACGGATATCCCGGTATCCACCTCGCTGAAAAAGCTGGAGCAGTCATCGGAGCACTCGGCGCGGATAACGGAGCTTGAGAACCGCGCAGTAAGGCTCATGCAGCTGTGCGCCGGCAGCTTTGAGAACGAGTACAGAAGAAAAATCACGCTGCAAAAATGAAAAAACTGTTAAAAGACTTGCAATTTACAAAATAGTATGATATACTGGTATAGTAGCTTGCAGATGTAGTATAACGGCTATTATATCGGCTTCCCAAGCCGAGGACGCGGGTTCGACCCCCGTCATCTGCTTTCGGACGTCCGGGGCTGTTTGCGGCAGCGCGGGCGGACGGTCTGCTTCGGCTGACGGCCGGGGCGGTCTCAATTGAATATCAGTTACTTAAATGCGTTGATGGGAAGAAAAGCGCAGGAGCCTTTTTTCAGAGAGCCGCGGGCGGTGTGAAGCGGTATCAGGTCTGTGTAATAACTCGTCCCGGAGCAGGTGCGGTGAACCTTTTATTAACCGCGCACGGCAGCCCCCGTTACAGGGCAGACATTTGCAGGAATGTCGCAGAGGTGCGCTTTGCGTGAGCGGCGCATGAATGAGAGTGGTATCACGGGCTTGCTCGTCTCTTACTTTGGGAGGCGGGTATTTTTGTTTGTCTCCCGACTCATTCGCACAGCCCCCAGGGGGCGGAACATTGTAATATATTTCATGACACGGGGGCAAGCCCCCAAGAGGAGGAAAACACTATGAACAACGCACAGAAGTACAGCCGCGGCTATTTCATGCCGCCCTACGAGTGTCTCAAGTGGACTAAGAAGGAGTACATAGACCATGCACCCGCATGGTGCTCGGTGGATCTCCGCGACGGCAATCAGGCGCTCATAATCCCCATGAGCCTTGAGGAAAAGCTGGAGTTCTTTACCCACCTCGTAAAGATTGGCTTCAAGGAGATAGAGATAGGCTTCCCGGCAGCGAGCGAGACAGAGTATGAGTTCTGCCGCACGCTGATAGAAAAGAACATGATCCCCGACGACGTCACCATTCAGGTGCTGACACAGTCGAGAGAGCATATCATCAAAAAGACCTTCGAGGCGATAAAGGGCGCAAAGAACGCTATCGTTCACCTCTACAACTCCACATCTGTGGCTCAGCGCGAGCAGGTGTTCCGCAAGGAAAAGCCGGAGATCATCGACATCGCTGTTACCGGCGCCAAGCTCTGCGAGGAGTACCGCAACGCCGCCGACGGCAGCTGCAAGATAATCTTTGAGTACTCTCCCGAAAGCTTTACCGGCACCGAGCCGGAGTTCGCTCTCGAGATATGCAACGCAGTTCTTGACGTATGGAAGCCCACCGCCGAGAAACCGGTCATCATCAATCTGCCGGTAACAGTCGAGATGAGCCTCCCCCACGTTTACGCTTCCCAGATAGAGTATATGTGCGAGAACATGAAGTACCGCGAGAACGTCATCGTTTCGCTCCACCCCCACAATGACCGCGGCTGTGCCGTAGCCGACTCCGAGCTGGGTCTGCTCGCCGGCGCTGACCGTATCGAGGGCACCTGCTTCGGCAACGGCGAGCGCACCGGCAACGTTGACATCGTGACGCTTGCGCTCAATATGTTCACCCACGGCGTTGACCCCCAGCTCGATTTCTCCGATATGCCTGCACTTGTGGAGATATACGAGCGCGTCACCCGCATGAAGGTCTATGACCGCACTCCCTATGCAGGTGCGCTGGTGTTCGCCGCATTCTCCGGCTCTCATCAGGACGCTATCGCCAAGGGTATGCGCTGGAGAGACGAGAAGGATCCCGAGCACTGGACTGTTCCCTATCTGCCCCTCGATCCCAAGGACGTGGGCAGGCAGTACGACGGCGACGTTATCCGCATAAACTCACAGTCGGGCAAGGGCGGTATCGGCTATCTGCTCCAGAAGCAGTACGGCTACACTCTCCCCAAGAAAATGGCAGAGGACTTCGGCTACGCGGTCAAGAGCGTATCAGACCACAAACACGCCGAGCTTCAGCCCGCCGAGATATACGACATCTTCAAGGCACGCTACCTCAACAAGAAGGAGCCCTATGACATCTCCGAGGTGCATTACGTACAGAACGCCGACGAGACCATAACCGCGAAGATCACCGCCGAGGCAAAGGCTACCGGCGAGCACAAGATATACGAAGCCAACGGCAACGGACGTCTCGACGCCGTGGCTAACGCCCTCAAGGACGCGCTGGGGATAGAATTCAGCCTGGAGACCTACGAGGAGCACGCTCTCGAGCGCCACTCCAACAGCGAGGCTGTCAGCTACATCTCTATCGTGTACAACGGCAAGACCTGCTGGGGCGCCGGCAGACACTCGGACATCATAGTGTCCGGCGTCCGCGCTCTGGTATCGGCTATCAACAACATCGAACAGTAACAGCTGCACGGGCAGCAAAAAAGGGGGGCGCTGCGGGCGCCCCTTTTGTATAATGTCCGGAAGGAAAGGAGACATGGTATGGACTACACCATAAGACCCCTGCGTCCCGAGGAATATCCCCTGCTGCGGGACTTCCTCTACGAAGCTATCTTTATCCCCGAAGGCGTCACGCCGCCGCCGAAGGAGATAGTCGATCAGCCGGAGCTTCAGGTCTACACCGAAGGCTTCGGCAGCAGGAAGGGCGATCTCTGTCTTGCGGCTGAGGTAAGCGGCAGAGTGGCGGGCGCCGTCTGGGTGCGCATAATGGACGATTACGGTCACATAGACGATGACACGCCCTCCTTTGCCATATCTCTGTATAAGGAATACCGCGGTCAGGGAATAGGCACCGCCCTTATGCAAAGTATGCTCGGTCTGCTCCGGGATTCCGGCTACAGCCGCGCCTCGCTTGCGGTACAGAAGGCAAACTACGCCGTAAGGATGTACGAGAATGTGGGATTCAGAACGGCAGACGAAAACGAGGAAGAATACATAATGGTCTGCGAGCTTTAAAGCACACATACCGTATTGCTGAAAATGAGTCTGCGGAGAAAACCCTGCTGTTACGCGGGGGCTGCGCAGACTCATTTAAATTCGCGTTTTAAGAGCGGGCGGCGTCCTCCGCCGGGCGGTCTGCCCGGGGTAAATATTACAGCCACATCCGTCTGATCTTGTCATATACGATCATGATGTATTCGCGGTTGCCGGGTTTGCTGCCGGCGTCGTATGCGATACCGAAATACTTGTTCTTGCTGTTTTTATCTATATGCTCCCACGATCTGTCGATCGCCCTGCGTATGCTTCGTTCCGCGCTGGAGGGCGTGACGTTGTATTTCTTTGCTATCATCGGGTAAACGCATTTTGAAAAGCTGCTGTTGGCAGTTATCTCGCCGTTGATAAGCGCTTTAAGGATATCGGCTATGTAGTGCTGACCGGTATAGTTGGCGGTTATTCCCAGTTCATCTATTATCTCGTATATAATGCTTTCCATACTGCGGCTGACAGTCGAAAGCTCACGGGTCATGTCTGAATTATACATTTTTAAAAGCAGGTCCTCTGCAACCTGCCTCGAAGATATGAATTTTATAAGCTCAACGCCCTCAGGGAGAGGAACATCTGTTTTCATTGTTCCCTTGACCGTTACGAATATCTTTATATTCTTGTTTGACTTTCTGATAGCCGCTATAGTGGGGACAAGTTCGCGATCATCGTCGGAGACGCCGTTTCCCGCGATAAGGACAATGGCGTCAGGGTCATATATCAGGATAGTTGTGAGCAGTTCCATTCTGCCGGAGCCGCATTTCAGGACTTCAAACAGTCCCGAGCTGTAAAGCTCCTCCGCTGCTCTTTTCAGATGATCGTCCGAGGAAAACAGTATCCTCAATTGTTTCATATTCTTCTAACTCCCTTTCTGATTTTCAAAATGCAAGAAAACTCCGAAAAGTTTTCAACAGAAGAAATTATAATAGAAATCAGACCGAAAATCAAGGTGTTATGGAAATATTTGTCTGTTTATATATTATTTTGACGTTTTAGCGAATTACGCTTGTCTGCTTTGCACAACTGATTTGATTAATCCGTTATTAATAAAAATTAATAAATCATATTTTAATCAATTCATCCGGGGATCGCAGGCTGCCCGGACGGGACTCCGGGCGGCATTTTTGAGTATCATCAAGCTTTAAAACATGAGAATAATCAATCGACGCGCACAAATTAAAAATCATTTAACAATTTTTGCAAAATATTTATTTTTTAATCCCCGATTCTCTTGACATTTATTAAAAATAATGGTATACTATAGATATATGTAGGCAAAATTTGTGTTTGGTCTATATGATTTTTGTATAATATCACCATGATAGGAGAGTTGACCATGCAGTGCAATAAATGCGGTGCTGAGCTGGACTCCGGCGTAAGAGTTTGCCCTAATTGCGGGACTCTTGCTGCGCTGGAAATAGAAGGCTTTGAAAATGCTGTAGCTATACAGCAGCAAATGAAGGCGATAATCGACGAATACGGTACAGAGGTAGTTACCGATATCCACCGATTCATCGCTCTGGTAAAGGACTACCTGCCGGATTATGACAGAGAGCGCAGACTTATCGTGTGCGCACTTCTTGCTGGTTCGGCAAAATTCATGGTCGCCGAATCGGATAGGGATATAGCTGTTATGAGGACCCGCAGCTGCGTGCTTAGCGAGTGCTATGTGACCTTTGAGGCTGCGGAATTTGTTGTCGCCTGCTTCGCGTATATGCTGGGCTGGGAGTACGAGCTTTCCGAGATGCCCGAGGAGACCGTCAAGGAAACTGCGGAAGAATCGGACAAGCCGTCAGAGGATCCCACCAAGAACCTCAGGATCGACAGCAAGGTGTTCCGTCCGGTAGACGCTGCGAGATTCAGACTTGCAGGCAGCGTGAATATCCCCGACGGATTCACGAAGATAGACAACTTCACATTCAACGGCTTCGGCAGAATGAAGACCATTACCCTGCCGCCCACGATGATGGCAATAGGCGACTACGCATTCTCAGAGTGCAAGCGCCTCAAGGGCATAGACCTGCCGCCCTCCCTCAAGAAGATACAGCGCGGCGCATTCAACCAGTGCGTAAAGCTGGCGGTCATCAAGATACCTGCCGGCGTACTGGAGATCGACGACGACACCTTCTCCTTCTGCGAAAATCTTGAAGTGGTGGAGCTTCCCGACACCGTCAGCAGCATAGGCGCACAGGCGTTCTGCGGCTGCTCCAAGCTCCGCAAGCTGTTCCTGCCCGAGAGCGTCAAGTACATCGAGCCTAACGCTTTCTGGGAGTGCCCCGAGCTGACGATCCGCTGCTTTGAACATTCCTACGTGCATAAATTCTGCATCAAGAACAAGATAAACGTCGAGACGGTTACAAAGGGTGCTGAGCTTACCGCACGTATAACCGAGGAAGGATAACCCGCATGACAGAACTAAAAATAGGTCAAGAAGTAGAAATGGAATACGGCGGCAAGGCGAAGGTCTTGGGCGTCATCGGCAGCGGCGGACAG
>CACXDI010000033.1 GCA_902766335.1 uncultured Ruminococcus sp.
AATTGGGGACTCTGTCCCCAAACCCTAGCAAGGGGCTCCTCGCCCCTTGACCCTCGGCAGCCTCGCGCGGCTGCACCCGCTGTTTTGACCAACTTTGATAATCATTTATATTTATAAAGGAGTAGATCACTATGAACGAAAAGCAGATATACGAAAGACTCAACGAGGTTTTCCGCGATGTGTTTGACGATGACGACATCACCGTTAACGCCTCTACCACCGCCGATGACATCGACGACTGGGATTCTATCGAGCATATCAACCTCGTGGGCGCAGTAGAGGACGAGTTCGGTCTGCGCTTTAAGATGGGCGAGGTCTCCGGCATGAAGAATGTGGGCGAGATGGTGGATATCATCATGAAGAGGGGCAAATAAGGTGACCCTTTCACAACTTATGCCCGCTGTTTGCAGCGATACTCTGAACTATAAAGCTCATTTTTCCAAGAATCCTAAAGATCCATATGAATCGTTACATGATTTTGAGGTCGGTAAGTTTAAGGACGGTCAAGAAGACCAGACGGTGAAAAACTTCGAGAGAAAATATATCTTATCATTTGTATATTACAATACAGACGAATGGCTATTTGTAGGGATATATGAGAGTCTTGGCGCTCAAAAGGTAGAAGAAACAAACAGATACAAATATGACACAAAGCTGCTTGACCTTTATTCCGAATACATCGGCAGGGTTGTCATAAAGTATAAAAAAGAATTTAGAAACTCCTACCCATATCTTGAAACCTGTATTGATGACCTTGAGGTTCTGGAAATCAAACGCGAAACGCATAGGCTCACATTCCCTGGATACGATAAGGTCAATATCTCGTGGGAAGACTTGAGAAGCGTTATTGACACCGACTCATGGAAAACTGCGCTTGAAAACCAAAAGGGTGTGTATCTGATAACAGATACGTCCAACGGCAAACGATATGTGGGCTCTGCCTTTGGCGAGGATATGCTGTGGGGCAGATGGAAAGACTACATAAAGACAGGACATGGCGGAAATGAGAAACTTGGGAAACTCACTTTTGAGCATATCCAAAATTATTTCAAGTATTCTATTTTGGAGATATTCAAATCCACTACTGACGACCAAACCATTATAGACCGTGAATCTTGGTGGAAAGAAGTATTATTGACCCGCGATGAAAAATACGGATACAACGGCAATTAAAACATTAAAAGAGGGATAATCGCATGAAAAAAGCAATGACCATATCTTATGAGGTGGGAGAGGGACTTTATCTTAATCTTACCAATAAGTGCCCCTGCGCCTGCACCTTCTGCCTCAGACAGAACGGCGACGGCGCTTATGGCTCCGATCCGCTTTGGCTGGAACATGAGCCGTCCTTCGAGGAGGTAGTGGCAGACCTGGAAAAGCGCGATCTTGACAGCTATAAGCAGATAGTTTTCTGCGGCTACGGCGAGCCTACCTGCGCTTTTGATATGTTCAAGAGAGTCGCTAAGTGGCTGCGTGAACACACCAAGACCCCGCTGAGAATGAACACCAACGGTCTGTCCGATCTGATAAACGGACGCTCCACCGCCCCCGAGTTCGAGGGTCTGCTGGACGCCGTTTCCATAAGCCTTAACGCCCCCACCGAGGAGGAGTATAACGCTGTCACCCGCCCGAAGTTCGGCAAGGGCAGCTATGAGGCTATGCTGAAATTCGCCGGCGAGGTAAAGAACTACGTCCCCGACGTTATGTTCACCGTGGTGGATATCATCGGCGAGGAAAAGGTAAAGCGCTCTCAGGAGATAGCGGACGAAGTCGGCATCAGACTGCGTATCAGAGAGTATATACCCGACTGAGGAGAACGAGGATACTATGGAAAAGTTATGGAAAAAGAATTTTATAAGCATCGAGCCCTACACCGCCGGCGAACAGCCCAAGTCTGACGATATCATAAAGCTCAACGCCAACGAGAACCCCTATCCCCCCGCCCCCGGCGTTCTTGACGCTATAGCGGGCACAAGGGGCGACAGCATGAGGATGTACCCTTCTATGGACGCCATGCCCTTAAAGCAGGAAATGGCGGCGCACCTGCCGTCGCTCTACGGCGTGGAGCTCAGACCCGAAAACATCTTCATCGGCAACGGCTCGGACGATGTGCTTGCGACGGCGTTCCGCGCCTTCTTCAACTCCGACAAGCCGATACTCTTCCCGGACGTGACATATTCCTTCTACCCGGTGTGGTGCGAGCTTCTGAAGATACCTTTCGAGACTCCCGCCGTTGACGCGGATTTCGGGATAAACGTCAAGGACTACGCCAAGCCCAACGGCGGCGTGGTGATACCCAACCCCAACGCCCCCACATCTATCGGGCGCGGGCTGGACTTCATCCGCGAGCTTCTCGAGCTTAACCGCGACTGTATCGTGATAATAGACGAAGCCTACATAGACTTCGGCGGGGAGTCAGCTCTGCCACTGCTGAGCGAGTACGAGAACCTGCTCATCACCCAGACCTATTCCAAGTCGCGCTCCATGGCGGGTATGCGCATCGGCATGGCATACGGCTCCGAGGAGCTGATACAGATGATGTACGCCGTCAAGGACAGCTACAACTCCTACCCGCTGGACAACGTGGCGATAGCCGCGGGCATAGCCTCGCTGCAGGACGAGGAGTATTTCCGCGATTCTCTCGCGAAGGTGATCGCCACCAGAGACCGCACGGCGGCGGCGCTCAGAGAGCTGGGCTTCACCGTTGCCGACAGCTCCACCAATTTCCTGTTTGCGGAGCACGATAAGCTCACGGCGCAGGAGATATTCGCGCATCTGCGTGAGCGGGGGATATACGTCCGTTACTGGAACAAGCCGAAGATCGGCAACCGTCTGCGCATAACGATAGGCACCGATGAGCAAATGGACAAAATGCTTGAAGCGATAAAAGAAATGGTATAAGAAAGTGGCTGCTGCATCAAAAGTGCAGCAGTTTTTTTCGTGGGCAAAGCAGCGGATCCAACCGCGCGAGGCTGCCGAGGTTGGGAAAACGCCCCTGCGGGGCTTATTTCCGGGAGTTTGCTTCGCAAACGTCCCCCCCGGGCGAGGA
>CACXDI010000034.1 GCA_902766335.1 uncultured Ruminococcus sp.
CAGCCCGCCGTCGTCAACTTTATGCAATCTGACGAAAAATCTGACGGCGTTTCTGACGCACAATGATTGTGCGGTGTTGCCTTAAACCTATACCCTATAATTATATTTTAAGTATGTGATGAAATCGTGAAATGTGTATAAATTTTATATGTCCATAAAATAATCGGCGGGAATATCCTCAAATATCACCGAATCCGAGAAGGTGTCGGCGGTGGCGATAAGCTCGCGGCTGTCGGCAGTCCAGGTTATAAGCTTCGCTCCCAGCTCCGCTGCCGAAAAGGCTGAGTCTATGCTCACCGATTTTAAGTCCCAGGAGAGAAAGTCCGGCTTTGAGACGGCTTTCCACACCGGCATGGTGGCTGCTATCTCCCGGAGCAGCTTGTTGCTTCCGGCGAATGACACCAGCTGTCCCCGCATTATCTCCGGGGCGGTGAGCCTCAGCTTCATCAGCGAGCGGGGGTCAAAGGACTGCACTGCGTACTCGCCGGAGTATTTTCTCAGCATATGCGCCAGACGCTTTTCGGCGTCGGGGACTTCCGGACAGTCCTTCAGCTCGATGAGCAGGAACACCCGCCCGCGTACCAGCCGCAGCACATCGGCAAGCAGCGGTATATGCTCGCCGGAGGAATACAGCGTGTACTTTTTCAGCTCCTCATAGGTGAGGTCTTTCAGCTCCACCTGTGCGCCGCACATTCTCAGCAGATCGCTGTCATGGAACACCACCAGCCGCCTGTCCGCGGTGAAACGGACGTCAAGCTCTATGGCAAAGCCCTGCTCCAGCGCGGCTGAAAACGCCGCCGTCGAGTTTTCCGGCACCTTGCCGAAACGGTCATGCAGACCGCGGTGAGCTATGTATCTCGGTATCTTGTATATATTTCTGCCTGTCATTATTATCTCCTGACTGTACGATTTTTCGTACATATAAAACAAGCGGGCAAACGCCCGCCGTGCCTTTATTCGTCCAGTGCCTTCTCCAGCGCCAGCGCCAGCTGTGCGGGACATGAAGTCCCTCTGCCGTTGCAGTCGGTGCCGCGGAGCAGCTCTATAACTTCCTTCGCGGGTCTGCCCTGTGCGAGCTTGGCGACGCCCTGAGTGTTGCCGCTGCACCCGCCCACAAACTGCACGCTCTTAACGATGCCGTCCTCTACGTCTACGTTTATCTGCCGCGAGCATACGCCGCGTGGTGTGAATGATATCTTAGCCATTTTTTTCTCCTTATGGATTTGACGCTTTTTTCAGCGACTGCTTGTTCTTCTGTATCAGATCGAACAGCTTGCCCAGATTCTCCTCGTCGGTGGTGCAGCTGCCGATATAGGTGGACACCTGATTGTACAGCCCGTGGAAATCAGAGCCGCCTGTCATGATAAGGTCATGCTCCCTGCATCTCTTTCTGAGCATCTCGCGCTGCTCCTCGTTTGCCGAGAAGTGGTCTACCTCAATGCCGTCCAGCTTGCCCTTTGCGATAAGCTCGTCCAGCAGGTCAATGTTGCCGTAGCCGAAAAGGAAGGGGTGAGCCATTACCGCAACTCCGCGGGAAGCGTGGATAAGATCGAGCACAAAGTTCACGTCGGGATACTCGCGGGTGACGAGACACTCGCCGTCCGGGTAGGAGAACAGCCTGTCATTTATCTCACCGTAAAGTTCGGTGGCGTAGCCGTAATTCACCAGCGCACGCATGATGTGCTGCTTGAATATGCTCTTTGAGCCCTTGGTGTACATTCTCACCGCGTCCTTGGGGATAGGATAGCGCTCCATTACCTTGTCTATCATATCCTTGGCACATTCCGTCCTTATGGAGCAGGACTTGAGGCACAGACCCTCGAGCCTGTCCGGCTTCTGGGGCGCGTAGCAGAGTATGTGTACCTTCTCGCCCCGGGTCTTGTCCCAGGCGGAAAGCTCCACCGCGGGGATAACGTTCACCCCGTATCTGTCTCCGAGAATGTGCGCACGGTTTGACGACGACAGTGTGTCGTGATCTGTTATCGCAAGATAATCAAGCTCCATGCGTTTAGCCTGTAATATTACCTCCTCTATGCCGAGCGAACCGTCGGAAAGAGTGGTGTGACAATGAAGATCGCCTTTCATAAGCGCAGCCTCCGTTTATTTTCAAAAAATCAGCGATAATATTATATCACAAAATCCAAGATGTTTCAATATTTTTATGCAAAATTACATCTTTGCTAACATTTTGTCTATAATTATTGTTGCAAAAGACAATATCCGCCGGCGCTTTTTGTGCGATTTCAACATCGAAAAGGTCAAAGGATCAGATCTTGGCACCCGGGAAATATTCCTTGACGAACCAGACCTTCCCAGCCGAAAAGCTCCTGCCGTTCAGATATCCCAGACTGCCGGCGTCGGTGGTGAAATCGAATCTCAGCCGGTAGGAGCAGAGCGCCTGCGTCTTTATATTGTATGTGCGGTTGACTGCGTTTATTCCGTACTTGCCGTCTCCCAGCAGAGGATAGCCCTCGTGAGCCAGATGTGCGCGTATCTGGTGGGTGCGCCCGGTGACAAGGTCTACCTCCAGCAGCGCAAGCCCCGCCTTTTTGTTCTCCGCAAGGACGGTGTATTCCGTTATCATGGTCTTGGTGAAGCTTTGCGGCTTGTCGTAGACGGTGACCGTCTTGGTCTTTTCGTTCCGGGCGTGGTATGCCGTCAGCCGGTCATGCTTTTTCGGCGGTATGCCGACGGTGACGCAGAGATAGGTCTTGTGAAGCTCCCTGTCGCGTATCTTCTGATTCATGACCCTCAGCGCCTCGGCGGTCTTGGCGCAGACCACTATACCCTGAGTGTTGCGGTCTATGCGGTTGCAGAGGGCGGGGGTGAAGCTCTGCTCCGCGGCGGGATCGTACTCGCCCTTGTCATAGAGATAGTGCAGCACCCGCCCGATGAGCGTGTCGGCGCCGCCCGATTCGTCCTCGTGTACCACCAGCCCCGCAGGCTTGTCGCAGAGCAGGATATTCCCGTCCTCGTATACGATATCCACCCGCGCCGGAGCCGCCATAAAGCTCAGCTCGTCTGACGCCTTGGCGAAAAACTCGTCATTTATATACAGGGTGATGACGTCGCCCTCGCAGAGCTTCTGCGATATCTCCAGCCGTTTGCCGTTCAACTTTATGCTTTTCTTGCGGATATACTTGTACATGGCGCTCTTGGGGAGACTGGGACAGGCTTTCTGTAAAAACTTGTCCGCCCGCTGTCCGGCGTCGTTTTTGCCTATGGTGAATTGTCTCATGCTTTATTCCTCATGTTTCAGCTCGCCGTTGTCGTCGAACCATTCCTCACTGCCGTCCTCTGATCCGCAGATGTAGCAGAGACTGAAATCTATGTAGTCGTAATGATCGGCGGAGAGATGAAAATACTGCGGCTCGCCGTCCTTTGGTTCAAGCTCCCAGTAGTAGGACTTGTACGGGCTGTTTCGGGTGGTCATGTTCACATTCGGCTCGCCGAAGTGATCTCTAAAGCCCCAGGCATTGCCTTTTCGCTCCCGCATCCACCGGATAACGTCCTTGCGCTTAAGGCTGCCGTGGTCATCAAAAACGCAGGGAACGCCGTCTATCCTTCGTGCCGTGGACTTGTCCACAGTACCCACATTGGCGGCGATAAAGTATCCGCCGTTCCAGTCGTAGTCACGATCATGTTCTTCTTTCTCAAAGAGGTATTCCGCTTCGCCTGCGGTATCATTCACGGCTATGCCCGTCACCCCGATCTGTGAGCTGTCGTCGTTCTGACAGCAGGCTGTGATCCGTACCGTGTAGTATTCGTCGCCGTCTTTGATCTCAACGCTGCCCGAAAATGTTGTCTTTGTCGAGTCTCCGCCGTCGTGACAGTGCATACTCTCATGCTCGATCTCCGAAAGACCCTTGGGGTAGCGCTCCAGAAATGCGTCGAGCTGAGTTTCAAGGCGCTCATCGTCCTTGAGCTGGTCAGTGAACATTTTGCGTATCTTCTCCTTATCGCCCTCGTCGGCGGCTTTCAGAAAATACTCCAGTGCTTCATCGTCAGCCCTGTCAGGCAGCACCCGCTCGTTTTTCCATTTATCAGTGAAATCGGTGTAGCTGAGCCGTTTTATCCGTGTTTTTATCGCCGATACCCCTATCACTATTGCTATTGTGCCGACGACAGCCACGGGAATGGCCAGCATTATCCCGCCGGCAACAGCTGTGGCGGTGGGAGACTTGCTTCCGAAATATCTGGGGTCTTTTCTTTTACTCAGTCCCTTTACCAGAAGGACGAGCCCGGTTATCCCGATCCCCCCGAGTATCACTGCTGCGATAAACAGAAAGGCGAATATCAATGAAATAAATGCCATATCTTTCTCCTGTCATTTCAGCATCTTTTTCAGATACTCCCCGGTGTAGCTGCCTTCAAATTCCGCTACCTCCTCGGGAGTGCCGGTGCATACCACCGTGCCGCCGCCCGAGCCGCCCTCGGGGCCTAAGTCTATGATATAGTCGGCGGACTTTATCACGTCAAGATTGTGCTCTATGACCAGCACCGTGTTGCCGCTGTCCGCAAGCTTTTGCAGCACTTCTATCAGCTTGTGGACGTCCGCCGAGTGCAGACCGGTGGTAGGCTCGTCCAGTATATAGAAGGTGCGCCCGGTGGCACGCTTTGAAAGCTCGGTGGCGAGCTTGACGCGCTGAGCCTCGCCGCCCGACAGAGTGGTGGCAGGCTGACCCACCTTGACGTAGCCCAGACCTACCTCCACCAGAGTGTCCATTCGGCGCTTTATCTTGGGGATGTTCTCAAAGAACTTAGCAGCCTCCTCCACGGTCATTTCCAGAACATCGTGGATATTCTTGCCCTTGTAGCGCACCTCCAGCGTCTCCCGGTTGTAGCGCTTGCCGCGGCAGACCTCGCAGGGGACGTAAACGTCCGGCAGGAAGTGCATCTCTATTTTCAGTATGCCGTCGCCCTCGCAGGCTTCGCAGCGCCCGCCCTTGACGTTGAAGGAGAACCGCCCCGCGCTGTAGCCGTGAGCCTTGGCATCGGCGGTGGAGGCGAACAGCTCTCTGATATCCGAGAATACGCCGGTATATGTGGCGGGATTGGAACGGGGAGTGCGCCCTATGGGCGACTGGTCTATGTGTATCACCTTGTCCAGATGCTCCAGACCCTCTATCTTTCTGAACTTGCCCGGTCTGTCCTTTGAGCGGTTGAGCTTGTTGGACAGGTGCTTTGAGATTATCTCGTTGACCAGCGACGACTTGCCGGAGCCGGAAACGCCGGTGACGCAGGTGAATGTGCCCAGCGGTATCGACACGTCGATGTCCTTCAGGTTGTTCTCCTGCGCTCCGCGGACGGTGAGGAGATTGCCGCTGCCCTTTCTGCGCTCCCGGGGTATCGGTATCTTGAGCGTTCCGGAGAGGTAGCGCCCCGTCCAGGACTTTTTGCACTTCATTATCTTGTCTATCGTGCCGGCGCAGACTATCTCGCCGCCGTGTACTCCCGCGCCGGGGCCCACGTCTACTATATAATCGGCAGCACGCATGGTGTCCTCATCGTGCTCGACTACTATCAGCGTGTTGCCCAGGTCTCGCAGTCTTTTCAGCGTGGCTATAAGCTTGTCGTTGTCGCGCTGGTGCAGACCGATCGAGGGTTCGTCCAGTATATACAGCACGCCCATAAGCGAGGAGCCTATCTGAGTGGCAAGGCGTATCCGCTGGCTCTCGCCGCCCGAAAGGGTTCCGCTTGACCGCGCAAGGGTAAGATACTCCAGCCCCACGCTGTTGAGGAATCCCAGCCGCTCCTTTATCTCCTTGATTATCCGCTCGCCGATGATCTTCTCGCGGCTGTCAAGCTCCAGCTCGTCAAAGAATCTCAGCGCCTCGGTGACGCTCAGGGTGGTGAGGTCATAGATGTTCATGCCCCCAATCGTGACATACAGGCTCTCGCGGCGGAGTCTCTTGCCGCCGCAGTCGGGGCAGGGGTGCTCGCTCATGTAGCTTTCCAGCTCCGCCTTTGCGGAATCCGAAGCGTTCTCCTTGCTGTAGCGGCGCTCCAGATTGTTGATGACTCCCTCAAATGAAGCGTGGTAAAGATCGCCGAACCAGCCCACGCCCCTTTGCAGATCAAGCTTCTGCCCGCCGGTGCCGTAGAGGAAGATGTCCAGCTCGTCGGGGTCAAGCTGCTCCACCGGCTTGTCCAGGTCTATGCCGTACTGCCGGCTGATAGCCTTGTAGTAGTTCATCGCCACAGAATCGTCGCCCAGCGAGTTCCAGCCGCTTGCCTTTATGGCTCCCTGCCGTATCGACAGCGACTTGTCCGGCACCACCAGATCGGGGTCTACCTTTTTGAATACCCCCAGACCGGTGCAGGTGGGGCAGGCACCGAAGGGGTTGTTGAAGGAGAACATTCTCGGCTGCAATTCCGGCAGCGATACTCCGTGCTCGGGGCAGGCGTAGTTGGTGGAGAACACCATTTGCTCGCCGTCCACCACCTCGACTACGATCATGCCGTCGGTCAGCGAGTTTATAGTCTCGATCGAGTCGGTGAGCCGTCCCTTTATGCCGTCCTTTATAACAAGGCGGTCTACCACTATCTCTATGATGTGCTTCTTGTTCTTGTCCAGCTTGATGTCCTCAGACAGATCGTATACCTCGCCGTCTATCCGCACCCGGACGTAGCCCGACTTTCTCGCCCGCTCCAGCTCCTTCTTGTGCTCGCCCTTGCGTCCCTTGACGATAGGCGCTAAAAGCTGTATCCTGGTGCGCTCGGGAAGCTCCAGTACCCGGTCTACTATCTGGTCTACCGACTGCTGCTTTATCTCACGTCCGCACTCGGGACAGTGGGGCACGCCGATACGCGCGTAGAGCAGTCGGAGATAGTCGTATATCTCGGTGACGGTGCCCACCGTCGAGCGGGGATTCTTTGAGGTGGTCTTCTGGTCTATGGATATGGCGGGGGAAAGCCCGTCTATCGAATCCACGTCCGGCTTTTCCATTTGCCCCAGGAACTGCCTCGCGTAGCTGGACAGCGACTCCATATACCTGCGCTGTCCGTCGGCGAATATGGTGTCGAACGCCAGCGAGGACTTGCCGGAGCCGGAAAGCCCGGTCATAACTATCAGCTTGTCGCGGGGTATCTCGAGGTCAACGTTTTTCAGGTTGTGCTCCCTCGCCCCGCGTATGATTATCTTGTCGTTCTGCATTGTATCACTCCGTATTTGCTGTACAAATTTTAGTACTTATCCGTTTCTCAGCTCGTTTATCTTGTCTCTGAGGTAAGCCGCGTGCTCGAATTCAAGCAGCTTGGCGGCTTCCTTCATCTGCTTTGTCAGCTTGTCTATCAGCTGCTGGGTCTCCGCCTTTGAGAGCTTCGACTTCTGCCGCGCCGAGTACTCCACCTCTTCCTTGGTGGATATCTCTATGACGTCCCGTATGTCCTTGATTATCGTCTTGGGGACTATTCCGTGTTCCTCGTTGAACTTCATCTGAAGCTCCCGGCGGCGGTTGGTCTCGCGTATCGCTCGCTCCATAGAGCCGGTCACCTCGTCGGCGTACATTATGACCCGTCCCTCCGCGTTTCGCGCGGCGCGTCCTATCGTCTGTATCAGCGAGCTTTCGGAGCGCAGGAAGCCCTCCTTGTCGGCGTCGAGTATCGCCACCAGCGACACCTCCGGCAGGTCAAGACCCTCTCTCAGCAGGTTTATGCCCACCAGCACGTCAAACTCTCCCAGCCGCAGGTCTCTGATTATCTCCATGCGCTCTATGGTGTCGATGTCGTGGTGCATATACCGCACCTTTATGCCGAAGCCCTTGAGGTAGTTGGTAAGATCCTCTGCCATTTTCTTTGTGAGGGTAGTGACCAGCACCCTCTCGCCCTTTTCTATCCGGGCGTTTATCTCGAACATCAGATCCTCTATCTGACCCTCCGTGGGACGCACGTCTATCTCGGGATCGAGAAGTCCCGTGGGGCGGATAAGCTGCTCCACTATCTGCTGCGACTTCTCCTTTTCGATAGGGCCCGGCGTGGCGGAGACGAACACCGCCTGGTTTATGTGCTTATAGAACTCATCGAAGCGCAGCGGACGGTTGTCGAAGGCGCTGGGCAGCCGGAATCCGTACTCCACCAGCGTTTCCTTGCGGGCGCGGTCTCCCGCATACATTCCCCGCACCTGGGGCAGGCTCACATGGCTCTCGTCCACCATAAGCAGGAAGTCGTCCGGCAGGTGGTCAAGCAGCGTATAGGGCACCGAGCCCGGCGCCCGCCTCGCAAGCACCCGGGAGTAGTTTTCGATACCGGGGCAGAAGCCTATCTCCTCCAGCATCTCCATGTCGTACCTGGTGCGCTGCTCTATCCGCTGAGCCTCTATCAGCATATCGCGGCTCTTGAAGTATTTTACCCGCTCCTCCATTTCGGCGTTTATCTCCTCGATAGCCTCGCGCATCTTTTCTCTGCCCACGATGTAGTGGGTGGCAGGGAATATAGCCGCATGGTGCAGGCGGGAGAGCACCTCGCCGGTGACTACGTTTATCTCGCTTATGCGGTCTATCTCGTCGCCGAAGAACTCGACTCTTACGGCAACGTCGGTGTTGGCGGCGGGGTATATCTCCACCACGTCGCCCCGCACTCTGAATTTGTTTCTCTGGAAATCTATGTCGTTTCGCTCATACTGTATCCCCACCAGCTTTGCGATGAGCTCCTCGCGGGATATCTCCATGCCGGGGCGTATGGATACCACCATGGAGCGGTATTCCTCAGGATCGCCCAGCGAGTATATGCAGGACACCGAAGCCACGATTATGACGTCGCGGCGCTCGGCTATGGCGGTGGTGGCGGAGTGGCGCATCTTGTCTATCTCGTCGTTTATCGAGCTGTCCTTCTCGATGTAGACGTCCTTGCTGGGAATGTAAGCCTCCGGCTGGTAGTAGTCGTAGTAGGAGACAAAGTACTCCACCGCGTTGTTGGGGAAGAACTCCCTGAACTCGGTGCAGAGCTGAGCCGCCAGTATCTTGTTGTGCGCCAGCACCAGCGTAGGTCTGTTGACCCGGGCTATGACGTTTGCCATAGTAAAGGTCTTACCAGAGCCGGTGACGCCCAGAAGCGTCTGCTCCTTCAGTCCGCGCTCGATACCGTCCACCAGCGCGTCTATCGCCTCCGGCTGATCTCCTGCCGGCTTGTAATCGCTCACCAGTTCAAAATGATCCATTCTCTGCGCCCCGCTTTCTTTTTGACAGTATGTATGCTCTTATCCCTGCGGTATTAAGGCAACACCGCACAACCACCGGCTAACGCCTTTGCACGTCATAAACTTGCATATTTTTAGCATAAACGAAGTTTATGCAGTCA
>CACXDI010000035.1 GCA_902766335.1 uncultured Ruminococcus sp.
ATATCTGCCGGTGCTTCGACTCCGGCTTATATAATCAAGGAGGTACAACAGGCCATGAGTGAAATGTTGAACAATGTTGAAGAAGAATTTAATTTTGCAGAGGAAATGGAGAAAACTCTCAAAAAAATACATAAGGGGATGAAGGTAGAGGGCGTAGTTACCGCTATCAACGCAAACGGCGAAGTTATCGTAGACATCGGCACCAAGCATACCGGCTACATTCTTCCCGGAGAGCTTACCGATGACCCCGCAAAGAAGCCCGAGGACGTAGTACAGGTGGGCGAGACCGTTTCCCTTATCGTTCTCCAGACCAGCGATGAGAAGGGTACCGTAGAGCTTTCCAAGAAGAGAGTTGATGCTGTACTCGGCTTTGAGAAGATCGCTGCTGCTAAGGAAGAGAATGCGGTGCTTACCGGTACCGTTACCAATATCGTTAAGGGCGGACTTATCGTTTCCTCTAACGGTGTGAGAGTGTTTATCCCTGCTTCTCAGGCTGTACCGCGCGGCGGCGAGCTTGAGAGCATGAAGGGCAAGACCGTTGACTTCAAGGTGCTTGAGGTGAACGAGGGCAGGCAGAAGGCTGTCGGCTCTATCCGCGCTGTTGAGAGAGAGGCCAGAGAGGCTGCTAAGGCTAAGTTCTTTGAGACCGCTGCTGCCGGCGATGTTATCGTGGGCGAGGTCAAGAGCATCACCGATTACGGCGTATTCGTTGATCTCGGCGGTGTTGACGGACTGGTAAGAAAGCTTGACCTGAGTTGGAAGCGCATCAAGCATCCTTCTGATGTTGTTTCTATCGGCGACAAGATCGAGGTAACTATCAAGGATATCGACAAAGAGACCGGCAAGGTTTCTCTTACCTACAAGAAGGAATCTGAGAATCCCTGGGAGATCTTCAAGAACAACTACGAGATCGGTCAGACCGTTTCCGTTAAGGTCGTATCCATTACTTCCTTCGGTGCGTTTGCACAGATCATCGACGGCATTGACGGACTTATCCACATCTCTCAGATCGCAGACCGCAGAGTTGACAACGTTGCAGACGTTCTTGCAATAGGCGATGAGGTAGATGTTAAGATCACCGATATCGACTATGACAAGAAGAGAATAAGTCTTTCTATCAGGGCTTTGCTTCCTGCCGATGGTGAGGCTTATGACGATGAGGTCGAAGAGGAGACCGAGGACTAAAAAGATCGCTAATATTGCAGGGGGCGTCTGGCGCTCCCTGCTTTTTTCCCTTGACAATGACAAACAAAACGAGAGGTTTGAACTATGGAAGAGAAAAGGTATCCCGCAAGGGGTACGGACAGTAAAAGACGCAGCAAGAAAAAGAAAAACCGCGTCCACCCCGTTGTCCGTATACTCAGGATATTCGGCACGCTGATACTTTCGGTGATCATGATAGTTATTATCACCGGCTCGATATTTGCTACAGCGCTTACCATATATATCCTGAATTTTGCTGATACTACCACTACTATCAGTCTTGATGAGGAAGTTGTTATCAGCAACGTGTCGAGGTTCTTCTATCGTAATCCCGATTACGACGAGGAGGATCCCGATTCTGAGGAATGGATACTCTATTACGGTATGAAGAATCCCGTGAGAAAGTCTGTATGGGTAGATCTGGATCAGGTGCCGGAGCACGTGCGCGACGCATTTGTTTACACCGAGGACGCGAGATTCTACACCCATGACGGCGTTGACTTCAAGCGTACCTTCGTGGCTATCGCCAAAACGCTGCTGGGAGTTAAGCAGGGTGGTTCGACTATCACTCAGCAGACGATAAAGAACATCACTCACGATGATGACGCGCTGGGCACCAAGGGTGTTGAGCGTAAGATACGAGAGATATTCCGTGCAATAAACGTTGAGAAGGTCTACACCAAGGAGGATATCCTTCAGGCGTACCTCAACGTTGTACCTTTTACCACATCGGTAAATGATATCGTGGGCATACAGGCGGCGGCGAACTTCTACTTCAAGAAGGACGTCTCCGAGCTGAACTACGCCGAGGGCGCGGCGCTTGCGGGTATGCTGTCATTCCCCTACCGCGACAACCCTCTGGAGCACCCCAAGAACAACCGCCGGCGTCTCAACTACGCGCTGGACAATATGCTCAACAACGGTGCGCTTTCCGATGACGAGTGGGAGCTTGCACAGAAGCAGGCTGACGAGCTGAAGGTATACGGCGATCCCAACTTCACCAGCGTGGAGGAGGAGCAGGAGATACCCGAGGATCAGGGTGTTACTTCCTGGTTCATGGACGCCGCTATCAATCAGGCGGTGGACCTGATATCCGAGGAAACGGGTATCACCTACGAGGCTGCCGAGGAGAGGCTCCGTCAGGGCGGCTATGATGTCTACACCACCGTTGATATCAATATGCAGAAGAAAATGGAAAAGAAGATGCGCGACAAGTCGAACTTCCAGACCTGGACGTTTGACAAGGATAAGCTGCAGTCGGGATTTGTCTGCGTTGACTACACGGGACAGGTGCTCTGCAACGTAAGCTCGCGCTCGAAGAAGAAGGAATCGAGATGCTACAACCTTGTTTCACAGGGTATGCGTTCCCCCGGTTCCTGCATGAAGCCGATAGCATCCTACGCACCCGCGCTTGACCAGGATCTCATCACATTCTCGTCCTTCATCAACGACAGTCCTATCCGTGTTGACGCGGACAATGACGGTCTTGAAGAGCAGTGGCCTGTAAACTACTCGGAGTACGGCGAGAGTGCCAACTGGTCTATGAAGGATATACCCACATGGAACATGATCGCAAGATCGCTCAATACTGCTCCCGCAAAACTGGTGCAGCAGATGAGCCCCGAGTACTGCTTCAATTTCCTTAAGGAAAAGCTGGACATCACGACTCTCGAGGACACCGACATGGGCTACTCCGGTATGACCGTTGGCGGTCTGACCCACGGTCTGCATTTGCAGGAGCTTGCGGCCGCTTACATGATCTTCGGTAACGGCGGCAAGAAGTACGAGCTGACCTATATCTCCAAGATCGAGCAGGCGGACGGCAAGGTGCTCTATGAGCACGGCGACGGCTTCAAGCAGGCTATCAGCGAGGACTCGGCTTATATCATGAACAAAATGATGCAGCGCGTTGTCACCGATTCAAACGGTACCGGCAGATACGCCAAGCTGAAGAACACCGTACTGGCAGCTAAGACCGGTACCTCTTCGGACTGGGTAGACTTGAACTTCGTGGGCGTGTCCCCCGATTATGTCAGCGCTGTATGGATAGGTTACTCCAAGTGGAAGAAGATCCCTACCGATCAGTATCAGAACATCGGTGAGATCTGGAAGAATCTCTTCGGCGACTTCTGCGAGAACGAACCGAACCACGACTTCAAAAAGCCCGATACCGTTCAGGAGCTGAAATACTGCACCGCCACCGGCTACATCGCGGGCTACGGCTGCGGCTCCACCGACACCGGCTACTACAAGGACAGCTATATCCCCCAGACCTGCACCGGCTGGCATTAAGGGATAAGCGGGAACGCCCCGCAGATATTTGACAAAGTGACGCCAGGGACTTCTTGTCCTGGCGGACGTATACCGACACAACAAGGGCTGCTGTGAATACGTAGGCAAGGTTCTACCTACGGCGGGCAGCCCTTTTATTATGCAAGAGGTAAATTATGGAAAAGATAAGATTCTGCTGCCCCTGCCACTTCGGGCTGGAAAGCGTGCTGAAATTCGAGGCGGGACGGCTGGACGCCGGCGGCATTGAGGTAACAGACGGCAAGGTGTGCTTTGAGGGCACCGCCGGGACGATAGCACAGGCAAACATACGCCTCGCCACCGCCGAGCGGGTGCTGATAGAGCTGGGACGTTTCCGCGCCGAGACCTTTGAGCAGCTGTTCGAGGGTGTGGCGGCGCTCCCGCTGGAGCGCTGGATAGGCAGAACGGACGCCTTCCCGGTGAAGGGTCACAGCCTGAACTCCAAGCTGCACAGCGTACCCCATTGTCAGTCGATAATCAAAAAGGCAGCCTGCAGGCGGCTGGAGCAGAAGTACGGCGTCGAGTGGTTCGAGGAAACGGGCGCCGTTCACCAGCTGCAATTCTCCATTATGAAGGACGTCTGCACGCTGTACCTCGACACCAGCGGCGCGGGACTGCACAAGCGGGGCTACCGCCGGAACTCCAACGCCGCTCCCATAAAGGAAACGCTGGCGGCGGGTATCATAGACCTGGCGAGGGTGAGGGCGGACAGCATAGTATGCGACCCCATGTGCGGCTCGGGAACGCTGCTTATCGAGGCGGCGTACAAGGCGCTGCGGGTGGCTCCCGGACTGAAGCGGAGCTTTGCCGCCGAAAAGTGGCAGCAGCTCCCCGCCGAGCTGTGGAAAAACGAGCGTGCGGCGGCGATAGCCGACATAGACCACGCGGGCAGCTTCAAGGCATACGGCAGCGACATAGACCCCCTTGCCATAGACCTGAGCGTGGAGAACGCACGCAAGGCGGGAGTAGGCTCAAAGATAGCCTTCCGGGAGCTGGACGTGAATGACTTCACCCCCCGGGATGGCGCCATAACGGTGGTCAACCCGCCCTACGGCGAGCGTCTGCTGGAGATAAAGCAAGCGCAGGAGCTGTACAAGCGGCTGGGCGAAAGGCTCCGCCCCGACAGGCAGCACCCTGCGGTCATAATCTCGCCGGACGAGGAGTTCGAGAAGTACTTCGGCAAGCCGGCGGATAAAAAACGCAAGCTGTACAACGGCATGATAAAGTGCGATCTTTATATGTATTTCAAGTGAGGGAAAAGTATGAAAAAGAAGATACGCGCCGTGGTGTTCGACATGGACGGCGTGCTGTTCGACACCGAGAACCTCTGCATGAACTCATGGCGGGTGATAGCGGAGCGCCACGGGCTCGAGGGCATCGACGAGGTGAACTACCGCTGCATAGGGCGTACGGTGGAGGACACCCGGCGGATACTCTATGAGGCATACCCCGGCAAGGACATGGCGGCGATCCACGACGAGCGCAGAGCCTACGAGCGGAAGATAATCGCCGAGGAGGGCGTGCCCTTAAAGCCGGGCGCCGAGGATATACTCAAAGCGCTGAAGGCGACGGGCGTGCTGATAGGGCTTGCTTCGTCAACACGGCAGGTGACGGTGGAGACGGAGCTGAAGTCGGTGGGCTTTTACGATTACTTTGACAACATCGTCTGCGGCGACATGATAGAGCGCAGCAAGCCTCACCCGGACATCTATTTGGCGGCGTGCGAGCGTCTGGGCATCGCTCCTGCGGACGCGGCGGCGGTGGAGGACAGCTTCAACGGCATACGCTCGGCAAAAGCGGCGGGCATGGTGACGGTCATGGTGCCGGACATCATCCAGCCGGACGGGGAGATACTTAAAAGCGTTGACTGCCTTTGCAAAGACCTCGCGGAAGCGACGGAAACTTTGCTGGGGCTTATTGATATGGAGGGATAACTTATGTGCGGATTTGTGGGATTTACCAACTACATCGACGGCGCGGAGAACACGGTAGAGAAGATGATGGACAGGATAGCTCACCGCGGCCCCGATCAGGCTGGCAAGTTTGTTGACGACAAGGTGGCTATGGGCTTTCGCAGACTGTCTATCATAGACCTGTCGGAGGCGGGCAGCCAGCCTATGACCAACGAGGACGGCAGCATCGTCATCACCTTCAACGGCGAGATATACAACTACCGCGAGCTGAAAGAGCAGCTTATCGAGGCGGGACACAGGTTCAAAAGCTCCGCCGACACCGAGGTGCTCATCCACGGCTACGAGGAGTGGGGACGTCAGCCGCTGCTCAACCGCCTGCGGGGAATGTTCGCCTTCGTGATCTACGACAAGAACAAGAGCAGGCTCTTCGGCGCCAGGGATTTCTTCGGTATCAAGCCGCTCTACTACGGCAGATTCGGCAAGACGCTCATGTGGGGCAGCGAGATCAAGAGCTTTCTCGATCACCCGCAGTTCGTCAAGGAGCTGAACACCGACACGCTGGAGACATATCTCACCTTCCAGTATTCCCCTACCACCGAGACATTCTTCAAGAACGTAAACAAGCTGCCGGCGGCGCACTGCTTCACCTATGACCTTGACACCTGCGAAATGGACGTCAAGCGCTACTGGGAGATAAAGTTCACTCCCGACGAGGAGCCTACGCTGGAAAACTGGGTAGCCGACATAGGCGACACCTTCAAGAACAGCGTCGAGGCTCACAAGATCGCCGATGTTGAGGTAGGCTCGTTCCTCTCAAGCGGCGTGGATTCCAGCTATGTGGCTGCGGTGGCGAACGTTGACAAGACCTTTACCGTAGGCTTCGGCGAGGACGAGAAGTACAACGAGATCGGCTACGCCAAGGAGTTCTCCAAATACATCGGCAAGGTGAACAACTCCCGCGTTATAGCCCCCGAGGACTACTGGGGAAATTTTGCCAGGATACAGTATCAAATGGACGAACCCCTTGCCGATCCGGCGGCGGTTGCGCTCTTCTTCGTCTGCAAGTTAGCGGCTGAGCAGGTGAAGGTAGTGCTCTCCGGCGAGGGCGCCGACGAGATATTCGGCGGTTACAACATCTACCACAATCCCGACGACATGGCGGCTTACGAGAAGATACCCAAGCCTATCAGAAAGGCGGCGGGCGCGGCGGCTTCACATCTGCCGAAAAAGCACGGCGTGAACTTCCTTATCCGCGGCTCCCAGGATCTTCGTGAGCGGTTTATCGGCAACGCTTATATGTTCACTCCCGCCGAGCGCAAGGAGCTGCTGAAAATACAGACAAACGCCCCCGATCCTACCGCTATAACCAAGCCCTTCTATGACAAGTCGGCAGACAACGATCAGGTAACGCAGATGCAGTACCTTGATCTGCACCTCTGGATGACCGGCGATATCCTGCTGAAGGCAGACAAGATGTCCATGGCGCACTCGTTGGAGCTGAGAGTTCCCTTCCTGGACAAGAAGGTAATGGAGCTTGCCCAGCGTATCCCCAAGCGCTACCGCGTCACCGACGAGAACACCAAGTACGCCATGCGCGTAGCGGCACTGAAAGCCTGCCCGCCCCAGACGGCGAACAAGAAAAAGCTGGGATTCCCGGTGCCTATCAGAGTATGGCTCAAGGAGGATAAGTACTACAACATCGTGCGTGAGCGCTTTGAGTCGGAGGATTCGCAGAAGTTCTTCAACACCGACAAGCTGGTAGCTCTGCTGGACGATCACCGCGCCGGCAAGTACGACTACTCCCGCAAGATCTGGACGGTGTTCACCTTCCTGGTGTGGTACGATGTATTCTTCAATAAAGAGGCGTGATTTTTCATCACATTTTCAATCGGCTTACACAATGGCTACTTGACGAGTGAAAATTAAAATGCTATAATTAATGCGATGCCGGGGGACTCCGACATCGCATTTTGTTATGCCTTGACACAGGGAGGTATGCTGTATGACACAAAAGAAAACAAACATCGTCTGGGGACTGTTCTTTATGTTCGCGGGCGTATTCACGATAATGAACGCGGCGGGCGCCTTTGAGGGAGTTGACCTGCTGAGGACTGCCGTAACGCTCATGATGATACCCGTGGTGGTAGTGAGCATCATAGACGTGAACTTCTGGGGGATATTCTTCCCCTTCGCCATAGTGGGTATAATGTATGACAGCGAGCTGGGGATAGAAGAGCTCAGCCCCTTCCCGCTGCTGATAACGGCTGCATTTTTCAGCCTGGGTATGTCGATGATAGTGCCTAAGCGCTGCGTCCCCGGACTTGCTTCTCCGGCGGCAGGAGGCTCTCCGGACGTGGACGTGTTCGTCCGGGCGAGGCTGGGCAAGCAGATAAGATCGCTGCCTAACGGTCTGCTGCGCTCGCTGACGGTGGACGCATTCTGCTCAGACCTCAAGATATACTTCAACGGCGCTCAGCTTATGGAGGGTCACGGCGATCTGCTGCTCTCCTGCACCGTGTCCAGCGTCGAGCTTTATGTTCCGAGAAGCTGGCAGGTGATAGCCGCCACCGACTGCGATGTGAGCGGCATTGACGAAAAGGGCTACGTCAACGCCCCCAAGAGCGAGCAGGTGCTCATGCTCCACGGCAGGGCAAGAGCCACGGGAGTTACGGTGATATATGTTTGATAAGATAAAACGTATCCCGCCGCTTACGGTGCTTACCGCCGAGCTGCTGCTGATATCAGCGGGAGCCTTCATCGCGGCGGGAGCGTTAAGCCGCGGCGCGGACAATGCTGATAAAAGCGGGACGCTTCCTGAAATAAAGGCGGAGCTGGTGGACAGCAAAAGCTACGCCGCCTCGGCGCTAACCGGCAGCGGCAGCATAGACCGCATAAGGGCGGTGAAGATCACAGACGGAGAGGGCTACGTGAGATTCAATGTGGAGCTTCTCGACAGCGACGGCGTGCCGCTCAGCGAAAAGCTGAAGCAAAAGCAAGCCGACATCGAGGTGTTCAAGAGCTACCTCACCGATCCGGATATGCCCAGCTATGAGGCGTTCAATGACGCCTATCATGAAATGATGAACGATCAGCGGCTGCTGCAATTAAAGGCAGGCACCGCTCTTGCAGCCTTTTGCGACGCCGAAGGCAGTCCTCTGCCCGACAGCGGAGAAATGCTAAAGTTCGACAGCGAGGACGGCTGCTCCTGCACGCTGGTCTGCCGCAGGAAGCTTTCGGCGGGCGACACAGCCGAGCTTTACAGCCGCATAGCCGTACCCGATCAGGACGCGGTGGACACCGGCTATGACGCATACATAAAGAATGACGACAACAGCTACCGCACCGAAACGCTTGACGCCGGCGTTATGGAGCTGCTTGGCACCGGCTTCGGCATACACGTCACCGCCGAGGTGATATCCTCAGACGGCAGCGACACCGCCTACACGGCGTTCCTCAGAGCAGACGAGGCTAATACTAATTCCTAAAAGGTTAGGGCAACACCGCACAACCACCGGCTAACGCCTTTGCACGTCATAAACTTGCATATTTTTAGCATAAACGAAGTTTATGCAGTCA
>CACXDI010000036.1 GCA_902766335.1 uncultured Ruminococcus sp.
GGTGTATGTCACTTTCTTATAATTGTCCGCTGTATTGTCTGTTATATGGGTAGTTGTCGGGAGACTTCTGTTGAGCTACCCACCTTTACCGGGGAGCCTTCTTCGATGTTCAAGCGACAAGGGGGTCACTTGGCTGTGAAATACTTCTTTGTAACGCCGTTTTTCATCAGTATTACGGCAAATATCGTGGTCAGAATTATCTCGGGGAGCATATACGCGCCGTTGTAGACCAGGCTGTAAAGCGCCGAATTGTTGATGAACAGATCGCTCTCCCAGAGCTGACCCATGCTCTTCCATACTACCACACCGCTCAGGAAGTGGAAGAAGAACCTCAGCAGCAGCGCCAGGACAATGCCCGCGATCTTGCCGCCGTCGCCCAGCTTGCGGAATATCCCCGCTATGCCGATGGAGGTGTACGCCAGTATGTAGTCTAACAGTATGCAGGCGATCAGCATGGGAGTGGTGAGCCCCCAGCCGAACAGTCCGTCGGTGACGCCCTGCCCGAACTGGAACAGCGAATATAAAAACGATACGCAAAGCCCCGGGACAACGCCGTGCCTTATGCTGTAAATGCAGATAGGCAGCATCGAAAGCAGGGTGATCGAGCCGCCCCACTGTAACTTAACAGGTCTCACAAAGCTGAGCACCACCGCCAGCGCGATCATTACCGCGCCCTCAACGAGCATAAGCACGCTGAACTTTTTCTTTTCACTTGCCATTTTTCAAACAGTCCTTTCAGCTATGCAGGGCGCAGACATCAAAAAAAGCGCACTCCCGCAGGAAGTACGCAACACTTGCTCTAATGCTCCCTACGACGGTATTGACCGACAGGTTCAAAGGGTCGGAAGTCAATCCTCTCAACATCGGGCATTCGCCCTAGTCCCCCTGCAAATATCAAATTCCGGCAGCCCTCGCCGCCATTAGATATTGTATCACACCCCGCCCCGCTTGTCAAGCACGTCACAAAAAAATTCACGTTTTGTTAAACAGGCACTTGATAATCTGCCCCGCTTGTGCTATAATAATATCAATATACTATTTATAAAGGAGCTGACCTAAAATGAACATAAATGAAAGACTAAAGACCGCGGTGGACAGATTCGTTTCCGTGGAAAACGGCGAGGCGGGCGCTGCCGCAATAATAATGAAGGACGGCAAAGAGCTTGCCCGCTATTCCTGCGGCTTTTCGGATATCGAGAAGGGTACCCCCTTCACCGAAGACACCATATGCCGCGCCTTCTCCTGCTCTAAGGTGGCAACAGGCACCGCCGCCATGCAGCTGCTGGAGCGCGGGCTCATCGAGCTGGACAACCACCTGGAATGGTATATCCCGGAGTTTTCCGGCGCACATTATATAAGGAACGGCGAGAAGATCCCCGTCTCCCGCCCCGTTACCCTGCGTGACCTGCTTAACATGACATCCGGCATCGCCTACCCCGGCACGCCTCAGGAGGGCATTGACGGCATGAACCAGCTCTGGGGCGAGGCGGAGAACAGCTACCGCGAGGGAAAGCAGATCACCACCATGGAGTTTGCAAAGAAAGCCGGCAAATGCCCGCTCATGTTCGACACCGGCGCCGAGTGGCAGTACGGTGCTTCGGCGGATATCTTCGGCGCGGTGGTGGAGGCTGTCACCGGACAGCGCTTCGGCGACTACCTGCGTGAGAACATCTTCGCACCGCTGGGCATGGAGGACACCGGGTTCTTCGTCCCCGCTGAAAAGCGTGACCGGCTGGGCGTGTTCTACGAGGGCGCCGGTGCAGACCGTCACAAGCTGGGCTGGATAAACCTCGCCATATTCGACTACGAGAAGGAGCCTGCCTTCCAGTCGGGAGGCGCGGGACTGTTCACCACCGCCGCCGACTACTCAAAGCTCGCCGCCGCGCTCTCAAACGGCGAGTACAACAGCGTTAAGATACTGGGCGGAAAGACCATAGACTTTATGCGTCAAAACGCCATAACCGCGGAGCAGAAAAAGACCTTCAACTGGGATTCCTGCCGCGGCTACGGCTACGCAAACTTCTGCCGCACCCTTGAAGACCGCAACGCCGCAGGCACCATAGCCACCCCCGGCGCCTTCGGCTGGGACGGCTGGAGCGGCACCTACATACTCAATGACCCCGACGAGCGTATGTCGGCGGTGCTGTTCATACAGCGTGCCGGCGCAGGCACTACCTCGCTTGCCAAGGCGGTAGTCAACGCCGCATATTCCTGCATCTGAAAGGCGGACACACATGAAGAGCTTCAAAAAGCCTGAGGGCGTCGAGACGGAGCGCCGGGTCATCACCCTTAAAGAGGGTCATCATCTGCGGCTGCTGATAATACGTCCCGCCGAGATATCCGGGCCCGCGACGGGCGTGCTCTGGATGCACGGCGGCGGCTACAAGACGGGCTTTGCAGAGATAGCTTTCATATCCCGGGCTATAGACCTTGTGACCGAATGCGGGGCGGTGCTTGTCTGCCCCAACTACACGCTGTCGCCGGTGAAGCCCTATCCCGCCGCCATAAAGGACTGCTACGCGGCGCTGCTGTACATGAAAAAGCACGCGGAGGAGCTTGGCATACGTCCGGATCAGCTTATGGCGGGCGGCGAGAGCGCCGGCGGCGGACTTACTGCCGCGCTGTGTATGCTTGCAAGGGACAGGGGCAGGGTGAACATCGCCTACCAGATGCCGCTCTATCCCATGCTGGACTGCCGGGACACCCCCTCCTCGGAGCACAACACCGAGAAGGTCTGGAACACCTCCCGCAACCACCTCGCCTGGAAGCTTTACCTGCGCTCGCTGGAGGGCAGAGAGGATATCCCCTGCTACGCCTCCCCTGCCCGCTGCACCGACTACAGCGGACTCCCCCCCGCCTACACCTTCGTGGGGGACATCGAGCCCTTCTACTGCGAGACGGTAGATTACATCGAGAACCTCAGAGCGGCGGGCGTTCCTGCCGAGATAGACGTCTACAAGGGCTTCTACCACGCCTATGATATGTTCGAGAACGACGCTCCCGACGCGAGAGAGGCGGCAAGGGTATTTCTTGAGCATTTCAGATACGCGCAGCAGAATTACTTCGCTCCCCAGCCGGAAGAGCCTTGATGCCGGCTGTTCATTTAAGGCAACACCGCCGGGCCACCGGCTAACGCCTTTGCACGTCATAAACTTGCATATTTTTAGCATAAACGAAGTTTATGCAGTCA
>CACXDI010000037.1 GCA_902766335.1 uncultured Ruminococcus sp.
AGCGCAGATGGGCTGTCGCCCTTCAAGCTTTTACAACGCAGAGATTTTTTATTTGTGTCAAGCATTTTTGGCAAGGTTTAGTTGGGGAGCAATAAAAGGAGCATGGCTATGCGTGAGACCTCTATAACCCCCCGCGGCAGAGACTGGGAACGCAGACAATCCGGCTGGCTGATACCCTCGGCGCTGGGTCTGAGCGGTCCCGCACTTATGTTTGCGGGAGCAAAGGCAAAAGTGAATAGGTGGATAGCCGAAGGTCTGGGTCTTACCGCCGTGGAATTCGGCGTGCCGCTCCTCTTCGGGCTGTCGAAGGTCACTCTGATGATAGCGCTGGGCGGCTGGCTGGCAGCGTTTATACAGTCGCTGGCGGTAAGGCGGGAGTATCTTATCCGCTTAGACGCCGTGACGAATATGATAGACAACAACCTGAGACAGCAGATAGCCCATGACTACGGCTCCGATCCGTCGCAGCTGGGCGACAGGGTGTCGGGGTATATCCCCCCGCAGAACGGAAGCTTCGTGCAGACCCACGATCAGGACTTCGGCATAAAGAGGAACGCCACTCCGCTGATGAGGGGCGCTCCGGTACACAATAATCCTAAGGGCTACTATAACGGCGAGCGCTATTCCGATGAGAAGAACCGCCGCTCGCGGAGCGTGCCGCCTTACACTCCGCCCCCCGCGGAGCAGCCTGCGCCGGAAAAGAAAAAGGATGTCGCTCCCGTGGACAAGTTCCGCGCCGAGCCGGAGATATACGAGCACACCCGCTTGATGCAGCTGGACGATTTCTTTATCAACCGCTCCAAGCGTGCGGGGGCTAATGTGTACTTTTACCGCATAAGCGGATACAATTTCGAGATCGGGCGGTTTATCGCAAGCTTCTGCGAGGCGGCTGAGGCGAGAGGTATGGTGATAGACCGTGAGCTGCCGCCCCCGAACAACGAGGCGCTGCTCCACTACGAGAATATCATCGGCAGGAGCTTCAGCACCAGCGAGGACTTCTTTGTCCGCAGCATGGTGAACTGGCTGCCGAAGCTTGAGCCGGTGCGCCGCAGACGGCTTGCCCGGTCTATGTTCAACACCATGAACATCATGGCGGGAATGGGGATATCGGATAACCAGCTGCGCAACAGCTTCATCAAGTTTATGTGCTGGATATTCTATGACTTCAAAAAGCCGGTGACCCACCTGGGCGAGGAGGATCTTCCTAAGATCATCTGCGAGGGCACTCCCGATCTGGACGAGCTTATGATGCTGAACATCATCTCCGACGCGGGCTGCGATGTGGTGCTGCTGCTTTATGACGGCGAGGAGGGCTATCTTGCCGCTGACCCGGCTTCCGAGATATCGGATACGCTGGTGATAGCGGGTATGCGTCCCTTCCCAGAGGGCTACAGCTTGAAGTCGCTGCGCGACGGCAGAGCCGACGAGCTTCGCCGCTACCGCGAGGGCAGAGCATTCATATACAGCGCCTGCACCAACCAGTGGTCAACGGGCAGCGCTCTTGACGGCATAGCCGTACCGCCTTCACAGCGCGGCGGCGATCCCCGCAGGTTCTACAATCTGTTCGCGAGGGTACACGGTGTTTCCGACAGGGGCACCTATTTGCAGGAGCTCTATGACCTCTACTCGGGGCTGAAGCGTGAGGGGCGGGGCATCGTCACCGTGAGCGGCAGCATACCCGAGCCTACGAATACCGAGAAAATGCCGCTCCAGGGCGGCACCTTCGAGAGCGCCGATCAGCTTATATCCGAAATGGCGGCGAAGATACAGTACGGGCTGCACCCGGGATTGCAGTGGCTAATGGCGAGCAGCTTTTCCGAGATCATGAAGAAGAGAGCGGAAAGCGGCTGCGGACTGCGTGAGCTTCGTGACGACGCGGTGCATCTGGTCTGCTGGTTAAGACGCTACATGACCGAACTGTTCCCTGCGTGGCAGATGCCGCAGGTGGGAGCGTTCATCTACATGGGCGGCTGCGAGAATATGCAGGAGGCGCTGTTTCTGCAGCTTATCGCCTGCCTGCCCGCCGATGTGCTGATCCTCGCGCCGGGGTTCGACATGAGGTTCTGTCTTACAGACGCAAGGCTGGTCACCGAGGAGCACACCGATTTCCTGGAGACCGACCGCTTCCCCACCGACCCGTCAATGACGAGGGTGGGAACTGCGGCATACCACGCCGAGCGGGAGCTGGATTCTCTGCTCTACGAGGACTCTGGGCTTTACCGCGACAGGCAGTACAAGGACGCTAATTCCATTACCCTCAAGACCATGTACGAGGAGATAGGGATATTCTGGAAGGAAGACTTGAAGTACCGCCCCAATTTCAGCATTGACGGCGGGACGGTCAATATGCCGGTGGTATTCTCCAAGATATCCGGCGTAAAGGACGGCGACGCAGAAGAGTACTGGGAGAGCATCTTCTACATGATGACTCCCGACACGGTGCTGGTGAGCCGTGCTCCCTACGTGAGCGGGGACAGCCGGGATATGGAGTACGCCTGCCGGAGATTCCTGGACAGGGGCATACTGCGGCGTGATATCATCATATCTGACCCGGCGTTCCGGTTCGGATACCTGCGGGGGGAGACCCAGAAGTATATGCTGGACAAGCTTCAGCAGCTTCTCGACAGCCGTGTTATCCGGGGAATGTTCGCAGGCAACGGCGTGGAGTTCAGGGTAGTCGCAGCGGTGCTGGGCATGGACGAGTACATCGTCAGAATGATACAGAATTTCGACTTTACAAAGCATAATCCAAAGCTGATATATATACAGCCGGGAGAATCCCAGGCGAGCTTTGAGGACGCGGTGACGGCGGCTTATCTCAATCTTATCGGCTTTGATGTGGCGTTCTTCGTGCCTACCGGCTACCAGAGCGTCGAGAGGTTTTACGCCACTCCCATGATGGAGGAGCACCAGGCGGGAGAGTATATGTATGACCTGTCTGTGCCTGACCTGAAAAACTTCGCGCCGAGGACAGGCTTTGAGAAGCGTTTCAGAAAGAAGAAAAAGTGAGGTGCGGTCTATGAGAACTGCTATCGTATATTATTCCATGTGCGGCAACACCGGGTACATCGCCGGAAGGCTGGCGGAGCGCACCGGTGCTGACCTGATACAGATAGAGCCTAAGAAGGCTTATCCCGACAAGGGCGCGTCCAAGTTCATATGGGGCGGCAGGAGCGCTATGATGAGCGAGGCGCCTCCGCTGAAGCCCTACGAATTTGACGGCAGCAGGTATGACAGTATAGTGTTCGGGTTCCCGGTGTGGGCTTCCCGCGTGACCCCGCCGATACGCAGCTTCATCAATGACAACCGTCAGGCGATAGAGGGCAAGAGCTTTGCCGTATTCGTATGTCAGGCGGGAAACGGCGGCGAGAAGTGCATAAACAGGCTGAGAGAGCTGCTGGGGATAGAGAAATTCCTGGCGGCGGAGATATTCACAGATCCGAAGGATCACCCCTCGGAGGAGAATGACAAACGGTTTGACCGCTTCTGCGGCAAGCTGGAGAAATAATAAAGGAGGACAAGAGAATGGGACTTGATTTTACCAAATTTGCAGAGCAGCAGGCACAGCAGGAACCTTCGGCGGCTCCCGCGCCGGTGGCAGAGCGCGAGGTGATCGACATAGAGGAGTACAACATCGTCACCGAACGTGAGAAGCTCACCACAGCGCTGGTAGGCTCGGAGGAAGTGGACAAGCTGGTAAGCACCATAGAAGTCCACAACATGGACACTATAGTGACCTTCGGCGCCGAAGTGGCTGAGGAGATATCCAAGGCTTCCGACACGGTGCTCAACAGCCTGAACATCCAGGAGATAGACGAGACGAACCAGCTTATGGTACATCTTGCGGCTATCATGTCCAAGTTCGACATCGAGGAGCTTAAAGAGGACAAGGGCTTGTTCGACAAGCTGTTCGGAAACGTCCGTCAGCAGCTGGACAAGATACTCGCCAAGTACCACACCATGGGCGATGATGTGGACAAGATATACGTACAGCTGAGAAGCTACGATCAGGAGATACGTCAGTCCAACTACAAGCTCAACACCATGTTCGAGGCTAATGTGGGGTACTATCACGAGCTGGTGAAGTATATCCTCGCCGGCGAGCAGGCTTGCGACGAGCTCCAGGCGTACATCGATCAGCGCACCCGCGACATGGCGGAGACGGGCGACAACTCGATACAGTTCGAGATACAGAGCCTCAACCAGTCGCTGATGATGATGGAGCAGAGAGTGCACGATCTTCGCACCGCCGAGAACGTCGCCATGCAGTCGATACCCATGCTCAAGACCATGGAGTTCTCAAACTACAATCTGCTGAGAAAGATAAACACCGCATTCATCATCACCCTGCCTATATTCAAGCAGGCTCTTGCTCAGGCGATACTGCTCAAGCGTCAGAAGATACAGGCGGAGTCCATGAAGGTGCTGGACGAAAAGACCAACGAGCTGCTTCTGAAAAATGCTCAGAACACGGTGGATCAGTCCAAGCTCACCTCGCAGATGGCTTCGGGAAGCTCTATACAGATAGAGACTCTGGAGCAGACATGGCGCACTATTATGGACGGCATCGAGGAGACAAGGCAGATCGAGCTTGCCAACCGTCAGAAGCGCATCGAGGACAGGCAGCGTCTTGAGGTGATCAAGCGCGAGTTCAACGAGAAGTTCACCATGCCCGACAAGAAGAAGTGATTTCTGCTCCGGCAGTTATGGCTGTGACCGTCCGTCTGAACGGTGGACGGTCACTGTCTTTGTTTAGGCAATTTTGATATCTGCACATACGAAATTGCAAGGATTATTTGTACAGATATACAAACTTTTGAAAAAAGGGCGAAAAAGTGTTACACTTTGCGATTTTTTTTTGAATGTATATAGTGAAAGCGGAAATCCATGGGTCCGGCTTTCATTTCCGGCGTACATAAACGGCATCGTTATGCCGGTGCGCCGCCCTGTATCCTTATGCCTGCGTGATCGCTATGCGCGGGAATGGGGATACACTCAACAGGAGGAGCCGTATGACCGGTAGCGATTACAGTGCGCTGTGCAAGCAGTCGCCTGATAAGGCTTATAAGACGCTCTTCGATGAATATTGCAATTACGTTTACGCGGTGGTCACCAGCAAGCTTAGGAGCTGCGGCACCCGCGAGGATATAGAGGAATGTGTCAGCGATATTTTTGCGGAGATATATACTAAATACGATGTGGATGACAACTATGACGGTGATATGCGAGGGTATATAGCCGTTATAGCAAAGCGCAGGGCGATCAGAAGATTCCATACGCTCACGCAGCAGGGGCTTACCGTATCATTAGACGACGAGAATGCTCCCGAGGTCGCAGATGACCGGGACGCCGAAGCGGAAGAGAAGCAGGCTATGCTTGCAAGGCTCCTGCTTGAAAAGGTAAAGTCTCTGGGTGAGCCGGATTCCAGCATCGTGATACAGAAGTATTTTTACAACAGAAGCTCGGCTGAGATAGCAAAGCTTTTGGGTATGAATCCCGCGGGCGTGAGGATGCGCTGCCGGCGCGCGATATCACGGCTTAAAACTATTATCGACATTAAAGATCTTGAGATGTAAGGAGGTACGAGGAATATGAAAGACCGCGAGATCTTCGGTGCTTTTGAGCACGCAGATGAAGAAACGATAGCAAAGCTCTCTGAGATCCCCGTACTTTCAGACGAGGACAAGGAGCGCATTTTCAGAGAAAGCATAAGAAAGGCAGACAAGGCAGGCGCGTCGGAGGACGGCGCAAATATAATAATGATGGAGACTTCAAATAAAGAGAACTCCGGCACGCCTGCCGCTGTAACTGCGATGAAGCGCAGGAACAGAGCGGTGATGAATGTGGCTGCCGCCTGTGTTATCCTTGCAGTCGGAGCGTCTATGGTGATAAACGGCTTCGGCAGCTTTGACGGGCTGATAAAGACCAGTGACGACAGCGGAAATACCGCGTCCGATACCGGCAGCAGCGCTGAAGCTGCTAACATCAGCGGCGCTGACTCGAATAACAGCAGCAAGTCCGACACCTCGGGCTATTACCACCCCTATAACGGTTCCTCTATGGCGAGGAGATACAACGTCAGCGGTATGTCGCCCCACAGCGAGGAATACATCAGCTACGAGATCACCGACGAGGAGCAGTTAGAGCGCATAGACGAGGTGCTGGACGAGATCGAAAAGATCAAGGACGAATGTGTTGCAGGCGAAAACAGCGGCAGCGAGGAGACCGGCGGTTTCATTCTCTCCACATCCGATGACATCAAGTATTTTATCTCTATGGTGGGAGATCAGCCGCAGCTTACGATAAACTTTATCGACTACAATATCCCTCAGGAGCTGATAGACCAGCTTATGGCGGCGATCGCACCGACGGCTACCGGACAGTATGCCGAGGCTATGAGGCTAAGAGACGCACTCAGCACTATTGACGGTCTTGCAGGCGGTAAGGACGCAGTCTATGAAGAAGCTTCCGATCCGAATGTCGGTGAGGGCTATGCAAAGCTCACTGGGTTCGGATTCTCGTCCGTATCGGAAATAGACAGCTTTATGAGAGACAACATGACCGATGACTTCATAAACGCCTTATACGGCAGCGTTGTCGGCACCGAAAGACCCATGTACACCGAATATGAGGGCGCTCTTTATATAGATACATTTGCAAAGCGCGACTCCGGCTTCATGTGGACAGAGACGGAAATGGTCATCAACGATGTGACCGCCGCTTCCTTCTCCGCGACAGCCGAGTACAGCACCGCTGAAGGCGGCACAGCACAGCTCAAGCTGTATATCGTCAACGACAACGGTGTATGGAAGATGTCAGGAATAGAATTTCTTTAAGCTATAAAAGTGCATAACCTCCCCGAATGGCAAAAGGCAGCGACTGGTTGGAACGCTGCCTTTTGTTGTTTTATTATATATCTGCGGCAGAGGGCGGTCAGCCCCGGACACTCCTGCCTTCGTCATAATCGTCAAGGAAGTGGTGGTATTCGTCGCCGCGGTGGTAGGAGATCACCGTCTGGAGATTGACGTTCTCCACGCTGCGGAAGATGTTCATGTCGATAGCGTCGCTCTTTTTGCGAAGCTCCCGGAGCAGCGCCTTGATCTCGGCACGCTTTGAGCCGGACTCCTCGTCCTCGCACTTTTCGGTGAGCAGGCAGGCGCAGCGGATAAACTCAAGGCTGTTGTACCGCGCCCAGTGCTTTACGCTGTCCTCGCGCACGAGGTAGAGGGGGCGGATAAGCTCCATGCCCTCGAAGTGCTCGCTGTGTATCTTCGGCATCATGGTCTGCACCTGCGAGCCGTAGAGCATACCCATAAGTATAGTCTCGATGACGTCATCGAAGTGGTGACCCAGGGCTATCTTGTTGCAGCCTAAGTCCTTCGCCATTTTGTAGAGATGACCGCGTCTCATGCGGGCGCACATATAGCAGGGGTTGTCATCCATTTTCTTCACCGCGCCGAAGATCCCCACCTCGAATATCTTAACGGGGATATCCAGCTTTTTGGCGTTGTCCTCTATGCGGCGGCGGTTGACCTCGTTGTAGCCGGGATCCATGACGATGAACTCCACATCGAAGGGCACCTTTGAGTAGCGCTGAAGCCTCTTCATGCAGACGGCGAGCAGCATGGAGTCCTTGCCGCCGGAGATACAGACGGCGATCTTGTCGCCCTCGTTTATCAGCTGATACTCCTTTATGCCCTTTAAGAATTTAGACCAGATATCCTTGCGGAATTTCTTTACCACCGAAAGCTCAATGTCATTAGGTATCACGATCTCTTTTTTTGCTTCTGTCTGCTGACACATTTGCATACATTCCTTTTCATACTCAAGTGATAGTAATTATTATACAGCATAGCGGAGCATTTGTCAATACGGGGGGACTCGCGGTGAAAACCAAAAATTCACTATATATTTACAATTTCACCGCTTTAGTATGCTATAATTATTGAGTACGTTATTTAAGACAACACCGCACAACCACCGGCTAACGCCTTTGCACGTCATAAACTTGCATATTTTCCGTCATATCACACAAAGCTTCCTAGCCGGGCGCCAGCCCGCCGTCGTCAACTTTATGCAATCTGACGAAAAATCTGACGGCGTTTCTGACGCACAATGATTGTGCGGTGTTGCCTTTATATCACAGCTGCCGCCTGTTTGTCAGCGGCAGAGCTGCTGCCACAAGCACAAGCGAAACAGCCGCCGTAATGACCGCAGCTTTAAAATAGTCCGAAGGCTCCAGCTCGCCCTTGTAAAGCGAAGCGCAGTCGCACAGACGGCTGGGCAGATACTCTGCCGCCTTCTTGTACATACCGATCATCGTCATGGCAAAGTACGCAGCGCCGGTGCCGAGCATCACCTGCCCCGCCGAGCCGGCAAAGGAGGAAAAGAATACGATGCAGCTTATCATGAGCACGCCGAACAGCCACCAGCCGAAAGCCGCAAACGGCAGCTCCTTCACCGCCGAATTGTCCCAGTAGTACCCGCTGTAGAAATATGTTATCCCGAAGCAGAGCCAAAGCCCCGCGCTCCAGACCGTCAGCATGACAAAGAACTTTGACAGCACCACCGCGCTGCGTGAAAGCCCCTTGGTCAGCAGAGGTATGAGCGTCCCCTTCGCGTACTCCGAGGTGTATGCCCCGCTCATCATGATGAGCAGTACGATAAGCGCCATAGGTATGTTCTTGATAAACTGTGTCCAGCAGTCCATGGCGGTGACCTTTACCTCTCCCACAGTCATTCCCATGGAGTCAAATGTCTCCGCTTCCATTTCGATTATCTTCGGCGTCAGCTTGGCAATCGCGGGGTTCATTATCCCCACGACGATGAACACAGCCGCAAGTATCATCAGACGCTTTGTCCTGATAAGCTCGCGGACTTCCTTGCTGAAAAATGCGGTAAAGCCTTTCATTTGCCGATCACCTCCATGAACAGATCCTCAAGATCAGCCTCGTGACGCTCCAGACGCATGACAGGTATCGCCTGCGCCCCGAGGAACGCCATAAGCTCCGCCTGATCGCTGTCGGAAGCCTTTGGGAATATCAGCTTTCCCTCCGAGACTGTGCAGCCGGGGAAAGTCGCCGTCACCCTCCCGGTGTCCTCGGGACGGGCAAGGGTAAGTTCCAGCGCCGTGTCGCTTTTCATGGCGTGTATTTCCTCTATGCTGCCGGAAAAGGCAGTCCGTCCTCCCTCGAGGAAAGCCACCTGGGTGCATATCCTCTCCACATCCGAAAGAATGTGAGTCGAGAACACCACCGATGTCTGCTCCTTTGCGGTGCTAAGGATATCGAGTATCTCTTTTCTTCCCACAGGGTCAAGAGCCGACGTTGGCTCGTCGCATATCAGCAGCTTGGGACGGTTGATAAGCGCCTGCGCTATGCCGAGCCGCTGCTTCATTCCCCGGGAGTAGCCCTTTATGCGGTGCTTCTCCTTGTCAAGCCCCACAAGCTCCAGCAGCTCGCTGCAGCGGGACTTCAGAGTGCTTCTGTCTATCCCCGTGATGTCACCGCAGAGAGTGAGATATTCCCGGGCGTTCATGTATCCGTAGAACTCCGGTACGTCGGGAAGAAAGCCTATGCAGCCGCTCTTAGGAGTGCAGCCGTAGCTTACCCTCTCGCCGCAGACGTCGATCTCGCCGCCGTCTGTTTTGAGCAGCCCCAGCACCGCACGCATGGTGGTGGTCTTTCCGGCGCCGTTCCTGCCGATAAACCCGAACACGCAGTTCTCCGGCACCGAAAAGCTCACGCCCTCAAGAACCTTTTTGCTCCCGAAGCTTTTTTTGATGTCTCTTACTTCAAGAACATTCATTTTGCTCACTCCTCTTCCTTGCCGAGTATGAAATAAAGCAAAGGTCCCCAGAAGTTCATGCCCACCAGCGTAATTATGAGCCAAAGGGCGCGGCTGCCGCGCTTGTAGGTGTCATGCCTCAGGATGTGGACTATGGTGTAACCCAGCAGCGAAAACTGCACGATGATAAGCGGTATGATAAGCGGTAAATATTCTCTGATCTCAGCGTCCATGGTAATGCCTCCTTTAGCAGGTCAACAGTTGCTATTTAGAAATCTATCAATTTTGAAGATTTTCTAAATAGATTATAGCACCCCCGGCTCTTATTTGTCAATAGCTATTTAGAAAAATTTCTAAATTCAGCGCAATTCACAAAAAAACACCATACAAATTGTACGAAATTTGCCTTAGTGTAAAATAATCGCAGGCAAAGGTGTTTGTTTACACCGCACAACCACCGGCGGAAATAATTCAAAGCGTGCGCTTATGGTGCCCGACTACGCCGCTTCGTCTACAACATCGGCTATGAATGCCATGAATTTAACGATACAATGCTGTCTTAGGCGCAAGGCTCTCTATAAGTATTCACAGGCATCGGACGCATACTTCGCATAAGGAGATAATGAAATGGAAATAGTGAGGTTCGATACCGAGGACGTTATAGTGACCAGCGGCGATGAGCCGACAAACAATAGAAGCTGCTTTGAGACCGACATAGAGTTTTATAGCGAATGAACATGAAAAAACCACCCGTGATCCAAACGGGTGGTTTTGTTATCTCAAAGCTATTTCATCTTAATTGCTATAGTCTTTGTGTAATCGCCGTAATATTTCTTTCCGCCAACAACGCGGTAGCTGCGCTGCCTGATGTAGTACTTTTTGCCGCTCGTCAAGCCCGTGATCTTGCAGGCTATTTTTGTTCTGCCCTTGGCGGTCACCGTGCGGCAGTTCTTTTTGAATTTGCTGTCGGCGGCTATCTGTACCTGGTATCCGCTGGCGGTGGAGACCTTTTTCCATACTACCTTGATCTTCTTTTTGTTTACCGGTACAGCCCTCAGGCTCTTGGTAGTGCCGGGGAATACCGCCAGCTTGTATTTGAACTCAGCCTTGTTGTGGAGGAAATCGTCCATGTATGTGCCTTTGTAGTAGTAAATGGTGGTGATCTTCCTGTACTTTCCCGATACCGGCTTTGTCGTGCAGCCTACAATGCTGGGCGGGAGTATCAGCTTTTTGAGCTTCGGGTTTCCGCAGAAGCACTCACGTCCAAGTCCCTTGACGCCGTTGCATACCGTAATCTTCTCCAGATTCTTGCAGCCATATACCGCATAGCCGCCCACACGGATAACGCTTCCCGGTATTGTCAGCGAGGTCATAGCTTCGTTGCCCCAAAAGGCTTCATCCATTATGGTGGTCACAGTGTCGGGGATTACGACGTCACCCTCGGCGTAGCGTGCGTAGAAAAGCTCCTTGCCGAATATAACAAGACCTTCCTTTTTTGCCAGCTCTTCCAGCCAGGGCGAGCCGGCAAAGGCGTTTACACCGACTTCACTGAGCTTGGACGGGATATTGACCTCTTTGAGCTTCGGACACCACATAAAGGCACGGTCACATATGCTTTCAACGGAATCCGGCAGAACGACTTTTTCAAGTTCATCGCAGCCGTCGAAAATGCTGGGGATAGCGTAAAGCTTCGGCTTTATAGTGAGCGTCCTGATATTTTTCATTTTGTGGAAACCGTAATCTTCTTCGTATTCGGAATAAAATCCTGCAACCTTCAGTCCGTCCAGTTTTTCGGGGATGACCAGATCTTCGGCTGTGCCTACATAATCCGCAACATAACACTGCTTTCCGTCATCAAGAGGGAAGTAGACAAAACCGTCCTCTGTGGTCTTGAACTGCTCTTCGTTCTCCAAGCAGACCGAAGCAGGAGACTCCGGCTGTATGTCATTCAGAGCCGCTGCCTGCATACCGGTCATACCAGCCGCCATAACGATCGCGCACACAGCGCTTATGATTCTCTTTGTGTTTTTCATAAAGATCAACTCCTTTGTATCATATTGATGTGAAAACGCTTTGGTGATCCTGCTTAATTATTAGTATAACACTACCCCCACGGATGTCAATATTTCACAAACAAAATCGGCATTCTGAACAAACCGGGAGCTGTGAAACTGTGCGGTTTCCCGCTGCGTGTCCCTTCACTATATACATTCAAAAATAAAGTGCAAAGTGTAACACTTTTCCGCGAAATTTTCAAAAGTTTGTAGGACTGCACAATCCGTTCCAGCCGGATTTGTTGATACTGCCATGCGCCTTTGGCCAGACGGGAGCGCTTGAAAGCGTGCTGTGCTTTTTAATACTAATCCCTAAAAGGTTAGTATAAGCGTACAGCCGCAGGGGCGTTGCTGATATGACGAACGGCAGACCGCTCCGGCTTGTGTGAGCCCGGGCGAACAAATGAAGTCTTTATAAATATTCAGCCGATCTCATTGACAGGTAGGAAGGAGGGTGGTATAATGATATATAGTTAGTTTATGCTAACTACGAATAAGTCAAAAGCAGGCTCCTTTCAATAAGCCTTGTGCGATAGGGCAAACATTGAATAAAACGAGCCTGCCGGTCAATAATGTGAGAGATCACGTTAAGGCAACACCGCACAATCATTGTGCGTCAGAAACGCCGTCAGATTTTTCGTCAGATTGCATAAAGTTGACGACGGCGGGCTGG
>CACXDI010000038.1 GCA_902766335.1 uncultured Ruminococcus sp.
GCTAACGATGTTACCGAGGGCGTTGCTATCATGTGGAAGGAGAACGTTGACGTTTCCATTACCGGTAACTCCACCAATCCTACCAGATTCCAGCACCCCGTTGCAGGTACATACAAGAAGGAGCGCACCGACGCTGGCAAGAAGTACTTCTCCGTTGCGTCCGGCGGCGGCACCGGCAGAACCCTGCACCCTGACAACATGGCAGCTGGCCCTGCTTCCTACGGCATGACCGACACCATGGGCAGAATGCACTCCGACGCTCAGTTCGCAGGCTCCTCCTCTGTTCCCGCTCACGTTGAGATGATGGGTCTCATCGGCATGGGCAACAACCCCATGGTTGGTGCTACCGTTGCCTGCGCAGTTGCTGTTGAAGAGGCTATGAAGTAATAACAGTTTCAGCTAACTACGAATAAACGATAAAAGCCGCAGCTTTGACTGCGGCTTTTTTGTGCTTATTTTGCTCTAACAGCCTTCACCTTAGTGAAGTTGCCATAGTATTTCTTTCCGTCAATGGTCTTGTAGCTGCGCATACGGACATAATACTTTCTTCCCTTTACGCGATTCTTGAAGGTATAGGTGGTCTTTTTGCTGTTCTTTATATACTTTTTGGTGACGTTCTTCTTGAAGGTCTTGACGGTGGAGAGCTGTATCTGATATCCGGTAGCAGAGGAGACCGGCTTCCATACGGTCTTGACTGCTCTTTTCTTGCCGGCTGCTTTGAATTTCTTGGTCTTGGCAGGGAGCACCGACTTCTTGACGTGGGAGTATTTTTTTAATTTCAGCGCCTTTTCAGTAGGTGTGCCTTTGTAATAGTAGTAGGTAGGCTTATCATACTGGTTAAACGCATATTCGGCGGCACCCTGAAAAAAGCTGGGCGGGAGGATGACCTTTTTCAGATTGGGAGCGTCCTCTTCGGTCAAAAAGTCGAACATATATCCACAGCCATTCTTGAAGGTTATCATATTTAGGGCTGTACAGTTATAAAAGACTTTGGCACTGTTCCAATATTCCTCCCAAATATCGTAATCTGTTCCAATTGTTCCGGGGACAACAAGCTCTGTCATCTTATCGTTATCAAAGAAAGCTTTGCTGCATATGGTCGTAACGGTATTTGGGATAACTACCTTGCCCTTTGCCTGTCTGCCGCTGAGGAGCGATTTGCCGATAATGACCAGACCCTCACTTTTCTCACGCGCTTCGAGCCAGGGGGTATTAAAGAAGCTATAACCTCTAACATATTCTACAGAATCGGGTATATACACTTCCTTCAGCTTGGGACAATTACTGAAAACGCTATTCTCTTTTGAATATGGCGCATCATTATAGGGGAACCCGCCAATGCTCGTCAGACCGTCAGGCAATACGACCTTTTCAAGTTTCGGGCAGTTATTAAATGAGCTGTACAAATCACTTAATTCTGCTTTTATCGTGAGAGTCTTTATATTTTCAATGTTATCGAAATTAAGAATACGCATATCATCATCAAAGCAATCTAAAACTGAAACAGTAAAACCGTTTATCTCTTTCGGTATTACAAGATCCTCACCCTTGCCGATATAGTCTACGAGGTATACTTCAGGTACGTTGGAATAGACGCCATAGATAATACCATCATTAGTTATTTTGATATCGATCTCGTCCTCATCGTATTCACCATCATCATCTTCATCACAATTACATCCCAACCAGTATTTCCTTTTATAAGCTTCCCAATCCGCTTCGTCGTAGTCCTTTTTGTCATTGACGTCAACGATCGCCGTATCCTGAGCCTCCGGTGCTGCGGACAACTCAGCCGAAACGGGTATGTTCGCGATCCCAACAGTCATTACAGCTGCCATTGCCGCACATAAAAGCCTTGATTTTTTCATTACGATTACCTCCAATTCTATTGATGTATCTTTTGTACAAATCTCCAAAAGATCATTTGTTGATAATAACGAATTTCCTTTTATTATTCAGAATAAGGCTGTATAGCATAGCACTACACAGCCTTATAATTATATCGTGATCCGCTTAAAGCAGTCCGCCGAATGTATCGGACGAGAGCGAAGTGTGAGGATGCATCTCGTTCTTTACTATCTGAACGTTGTTGTAAACGTCCATACCGGTGCCGGCAGGTATCAGCTTACCGATGATAACATTCTCCTTCAGACCCTGGAGATGATCGGTCTTGCCCTTGATAGCCGCGTCGGTAAGAGCCTTGGTGGTCTCCTGGAAGGACGCTGCCGACAGGAAGGAGTCAGAATAGCTGGAAGCCTTGGTGATACCCTGGAGCATAGGAACGGTGGTGATGAGCTTGGCGTTGATGTCGCCGGCGTCGATCTTCTCCTGGATCTCCTCGTTGATCTTGGCGATCTCGGTCTTTTCAACCAGACTGCCGGGCAGCAGATAGCTGGAACCGCTGTCCTCGATCTTCACCTTCTTCATCATCTGTCTTACGATTACCTCGATGTGCTTGTCGTTGATGTCAACACCCTGTAAACGGTAAACCTTCTGTACCTCGGTAATGATGTAGTTCTGTACAGCCTCAACGCCGTTTACTGCAAGGATATCAGCAGGATTGATAGAGCCTTCGGTAAGGGGATTACCCTTGGCAACGAAGTCGCCCTCCTTTACCTTCAGCTTGTAGCCGTAAGGTATCTGGTAGGTCTCCTGAGCGGTATTCTCGGTGTCCTCGGAGGTAACGATAACGTGGCGCATCTTCTTGACTTCCTCGATGCGTACCACACCGTCGATGCGGGTGATGATAGCCGCACCCTTGGGACGTCTTGCCTCGAAAAGCTCCTCAACACGGGGAAGACCCTGTGTGATATCCTCAGCAGACGCGATACCGCCGGTATGGAAGGTACGCATGGTAAGCTGTGTACCGGGCTCACCGATAGACTGTGCGGAGATAACGCCGACAGCCTCACCGACTCTTACTACCTTGCCGTTTGCAAGGTTAGCGCCGTAGCACTTAGCGCATACGCCGTTGCGTGCGTTGCAGGCGAGCACCGAGCGGATCTTTATCTGCTCACGTCCGGTAGCGTCCATTATCTGAACGACTCTCTCGGCGTCGTGCTCGGTCATGAGCTTGTTTCTCGAAACAGCTACCTCGCCCGACTTGGGATCCTTCAGATCCTCAACAAGGAATCTGCCGACAAGTCTCTCAGCAAGAGGCTCGATGGTGGAGTTGCCGTTCTTGATCTCGAATATATCTATGCCGTCTTTGGTGCCGCAGTCTTCCTGACGAATTATAACGTCCTGAGAAACGTCAACGAGACGTCTGGTCAGGTAACCCGAGTCAGCGGTACGCAGCGCGGTATCGGCAAGACCCTTACGCGCACCACGGGAGGAGATGAAGTATTCCAGAATGTTAAGTCCCTCACGGTAGTTGGCGCGGATAGGCATTTCTATGGTAGCACCGGAGGTATTTGCGATAAGTCCGCGCATACCTGCCAGCTGTCTGATCTGGTTTATCGAACCACGGGCACCGGAGTCTGCCATCATGTTGATGGGGTTGTAAGGATCAAGTCCTGCCTTCAGGGCTTCTGTTACCTTATCGGTAGCGGCATTCCAGATCTCGATGAACTTCTTGGACTTCTCCGCACGGGAGATGTAGCCGCGCTTGTACTGGATATCTACCTTGTTTACGAGAGCATCAGCCTCTTCAAGGATACCCTTCTTGGCCTCAGGGATCTCGGCGTCGCATACCGCAACGGTGATAGCCGCCTTGGTGGAGTACTTGAAGCCGAGTGCCTTGATGTTATCCAGCACCTCAGAGGTAGCGGTAGTGCCGTGCTGACGGATGCAGCGCTCAACGATCTGGGACAGCTGACCCTTCTTAACGAGGAAGCTGATCTCAAGATCGAACTGCTTGTCGCTGTTAGTCCTGTCAACGAAGCCCAGATCCTGGGGAATGATAGCGTTGAATATGAGCCTGCCCACAGTAGCGTCGATGATCTTGGACACCTGTCTCTCACCCAGCTGCTTGGTGATGCGCACCTTGATAGCAGCGTGCAGAGATACAACGCCCTGATCGTAAGCCATAAGAGCCTCGTTCACATCGCGGAACACCTTGCCCTCGCCAAGCTCGCCGTCCTTCTGGAGGGTGAGGTAGTAGGAGCCGAGGATCATATCCTGAGTAGGAACCGCAACGGGGCGTCCGTCGGAAGGCTTCAGCAGGTTGTTTGCAGCGAGCATAAGGAATCTCGCCTCAGCCTGAGCCTCAGGGGAGATAGGCAGATGCACAGCCATCTGGTCACCGTCGAAGTCGGCGTTGTACGCGGTACAAACCAGCGGATGCAGCTTGATAGCTCTGCCCTCGACCAGTATCGGCTCAAACGCCTGGATACCAAGTCTGTGGAGCGTAGGCGCACGGTTGAGCAGTACCGGGTGACCCTGTATAACATTCTCCAGGGCGTCCCATACGATAGGCTCGACTCTGTCGATAGCGTTCTTTGCGCCGTTGATATTCAGCTGAGGATTGGTAGAGATGTCCACCAGTCTCTTGATAACGAAGGGCTTGAACAGCTCCAGCGCCATTTCCTTAGGCAGACCGCACTGATACATCTTCAGCTCAGGGCCTACGACGATAACGGAACGGCCGGAGTAGTCAACACGCTTACCGAGAAGGTTCTGACGGAAACGTCCCTGCTTACCCTTTAACATATCCGAAAGGGACTTGAACGCTCTGTTGTTGGGACCTGTTACGGCTCTGCCGTGTCTGCCGTTGTCGATAAGTGCGTCAACGGCTTCCTGTAACATTCTCTTTTCGTTCCTGATGATTATATCGGGAGCCTGTAACTCCAGCATTCTCTTAAGACGGTTGTTTCTGTTGATAACTCGTCTGTAGAGGTCGTTAAGATCGGAGGTAGCGTATCTGCCGCCGTCGAGCATTACCATCGGGCGCAGATCGGGCGGGATAACGGGTA
>CACXDI010000039.1 GCA_902766335.1 uncultured Ruminococcus sp.
GCCCTACACCAGTACCTACCGTTTTAAAATCGGCATCAGATATCCATATAGGTTAAAGCGCAGACATGAAAAGTTCCCGCAAAATGAGCGAGAACCCCACCAGTGCCGATTTTAAATTTCCCTATGCGAAGCGAGGGAAATGTCCTGATTGCCCCGCAAGGGGCAACCAATACCGGGCAAATCCAAGTGTCATGCGATCACTTTATCGGGTGCCGTATCACCGTTTTCAGCTTTTCTGGAGCCGTTTTGCGTGCGTCGGAAAGGTATATCTCGTGGTGGAATCGCTCGTCGGTGATGTCGAGGATATACCCCTGCTGCTCCATGTATTCGTGCATGAGCGCTGCCGTCGCGGGCTCGTCGTCGTAGGAGCCGATGTGCATACACTGCACGCACAAGCCCTCGTCGTAGGTCAGGAACTCTGCTTTGGAAAAGTCGGTCTTTTTCTTGCGCGATGCTTCCTCAACAGCCCAGTCAAAGTCGGCTTTGGTCACGAAGTCGGGCAGACGTATCAGCGATATCCACTTGAAGTCCTCCTTGCGGGAATAGTCCGCACCCGCGACGCCCTCCTGCCACCAGAATCCCTCCAGCGGCGGCACTACATAGTCAAAGTACCCCTGGATCGCGCGGCTGCCCTTCTTGCTCATCTTTATCGTGAACGCCACGCCGTAGAGCAGACCTATCGCCTGCTTGTACTCGCCGTCCTCGGCGTTGGGATCGCCCTGCCCCCGCACCGCGATGTAGTTCATGGAAGGCACCGTTACGATAGTGGGCTTTTTCGGCGGCATATAAAATTCCTTGTATTCCTTTTTGTAGTCGAATGCCATGTCACTTGCTCTCCTTCCACGGTCTGACCTTCTCCGTCCAGCCGTGCTCCTTCCAGTATTTCGCGTCGCGCTCGTTGAAGCCGTTCCTCTGCATAAGGTGCATGATGAAGAAGAAGGCTCTGGTCTTAAACGCGGGAGTTACCCGCCCCTCTTTTGCCTTGACAGCCTTCGCGAGGGCGGTGGTCTTGCGGTCGATCGCCTGCTTCTTCTTTTCGGGTACGCCCTCCCAGTTGACGGCGGACACACCCAGACCGTAGCTGTATATCCTGCCTACGCCCCAGAAGAACAGACTGTCGGTCATGTCTTTCAGGGCGGACTTCATGCCCGCGCCGGCGGCGGTGGTTATCGCAATACCCTGCTTGGTGAATATGGAGCCCTCCGGTCTGTGTACCATCCAGCGGTAGCCGTAGTGGTCAAGAAACGCCTTCATGGCGCCGGTGGCGTGGTAGACGTACACCGGGCTCGCGAGGATTATAAGATCGGCGGAGTCTATGGCGTCGGTGAGGGGCTTGAGCTTTTCAAAGTGGGGACACTTCGACTCGTGCTCCATAAAGCACTGGGTGCAGCCGAGACAGAACTCCCCGAAGTCCCGGGGCAGGAAAAACTCGGTCAGCTCCCCGCCCACCTTGTCGGCAAGCTGCCGCGCTGTGTGGTATGTTGAACCCTTGTGGATAGTGCCGTTTATCAGAACTGTTTTCATGGCGTGTCTCTCCTTTTTTGTTTTGTGTATTTCAAATTAAAGTATATCATAATCTTGACCGTGTGTCAATCAAAAAGCACTTGTCAAACGAGCTGTCGGGGTGTATAATGTAAATATAAAGAGGGTACTGCACAAGCCTTTGGCTTTAGCGGTTCTCCCTCAAGTATAGTTGTTTATGAAAAATAACCGTCACTTTTGGAAGGGTGGGCGGTTATTTTTTCTGTTGTTATTGCAAATCGGCACCACCAGGGCGACTATGTTTGTTATGAGAAGCAGTAGTGTAAGAATTTCCATAACGCTCATAATGCTCACCCCCTTGCGAGGGAACAGATCGAACCGCCTGCCGCAAATGCAGTACCCGTAGGTATTGCTCCCGGCTGTCAATATACATAAGCAGCACCGCACAAAGACCGCCTGACGGCTTTGCGGCGCATCTGTACCACGATCTTTGTGCGGTATTGCCCATACTTTTAATGATTTCTTTATTGACTTTGCGGCAGAATTGTTATATAATGATATTAAACCATTTTATAAACGAAAGGACGATCATTATGCCAACAGCATTCGTACCCGCAGATATACTTCTGCCCAATGACACAGACCTGAGCAAGTGGGCGGTCATCGCCTGTGACCAGTTCACCTCGGAGCCGGAGTACTGGCAGGAGACGAGCGAGATCACAAAGGACAGCGTGTCCGCCCTCGATCTTATCCTTCCCGAGGTGTATCTCGGTGAGGCTGACGTTGATAAGCGTATCGAGAAGATACAGAAGAATATGTACGGCTACCTCGACAGCGGAGTTTTCGAAAGCTATCCTCAGGCGCTGATATACGTTGAGCGCACTCAGACTGACGGCATAGTGAGAGCCGGTCTGGTGGGCGCCGTTGATCTGGAGCAGTATGACTACAACAAAGGCTCCACCTCGCAGATACGAGCCACCGAAGCTACCGTTATCGAGCGTATCCCGCCCCGCGTCAAGGTGCGTCAGGGTGCGCCGGTGGAGCTTCCCCATATCATGATACTGATAGACGACGCGAAAAAGACCATAATCGAGCCCCTTGCAGAGCAGAAGGATAATTTCCGTAAGCTCTACAGCTTTGAGCTTATGCAGGGCGGCGGCAGGATAGAGGGCTGGCTCTTGGATCCCAAGACCCGCGATATGCTGATAATGGAGCTGGAGCAGTTCGAGCAGCAGTCGGAGTTCGACAAGCGCTATGGTCTGTCGGGCGTTCCCGCCCTTACCTACGCTATGGGCGACGGCAATCACTCCCTTGCCACCGCAAAGGCTTTCTACGAGCAGCTGAAAGCCGAGAACCCCGGTAAGGATATGTCGGCTCACCCCGCACGCTTCGCGCTGGCGGAGATCGTGAACCTGCACTCTCCCGCCCTCAATTTCGAGGCTATCCACCGCATAGTGACAGGCATAGACGAGGACAAGCTCATATCCGACATGACCGCCGCTCTGGAGCTTACAGAGGGCAGGACAGAGGGCGCACAGTGCTTCGGCATAGTGAACGGCGGCAGGACGGTTTGGTACACCGCCGCCAAGACCTCCAGCAAGCTGACCGTCGGCACTCTGCAAAACTTCCTGGACGAATGGTGCAAGGCAAACGGCGCGGGTATAGACTATATCCACGGCACCGAGGTAGTGGAGAAGCTGTCGCAGGAGAGCGGCTCGCTGGGCTTTGTGCTCCCCGACATGGGCAAGGAGGAGCTGTTCCCCACCGTCATAGCCGACGGCGCACTCCCCAGAAAGACCTTCTCAATGGGTCACGCCCGGGACAAGAGATACTACATCGAAGCGAGAAGGATAACCGCCGAGCAGGAGTGAAGTGATACTTCCCGATGACACGATCCTAAAAATGGTATCACGGGGGCTGGTCTGTCCCTTGGACTGGCTGTTGTTTTGCGCGCTGAACGCTGAGATTGTTTTATTTGGTTGGTTTCGCGCCTTGAGTGAGGGGGACAGACACCACGGGGGACAGGAGGGGGAGCCTACCGGCGCGTTTGAGGACTTTCCCCCAAGGTTTCTGCCCCCCTCACACTCCCCCCCGTTTCCTTACCCCTTTTGCCTCAAACAGCTCACGTTTGTTGAGGGTGGGGGTGATACAGCGCTTTAGGGTTGATCGCCGGGCTTGCCCATGTCACTCATGGCGGAGGGGGAATACGGCGGTGCCATCTGACCGTAGATCTAAGTATCGCACTATCTAAAACCCTGGATAGCGACGGCATGAAGGTACACGCCAGAGGTCACAAAAACCGGGAAGATCGCGTGCTACTGCCGCGGCTGAAGATAGGCGAAGATCGCCCGCGAAGCGCCGCGTAGTGGCGCGATGACGCGGACTAGAAAAAGGAGAAGGAATATGTTTTTGGATGAAATCAGGAATGAGCTGGAGAGCCATATCGTGCCTTATTGGGCGGCACTCCGTGATGAGGAGTTCGGCGGGTTCTACGGCTACCGCAGCTTCGGGCTGGAGCTGGACAGGAAAGCGGATAAGGGAGTGATACTTCACTCGCGGATACTCTGGTTTTTCTCGGAGTGCTTTGCGGTGCTGGGCGATGAAAAGTACCGCGAGCTTGCGGATCATGCATACAGGTACGTCCGCGACTTCTGCATAGACCGCGAGCAGGGCGGCGTGTTCTGGGCGACTGCCTTTGACGGCAAGCCCTCCGATGACCGCAAGTATACGTATAATATAGCCTTCGCGGTGTACGCTCTCAGCGCTTACTATAACGCGGCGGGAAATGCCGAGGCTCTGAAGCTTGCGGAGGGTCTGTTTGAGGATATCGAGACCAAGACTCCCGACGGCAGGACAGGTCACGGCGAAGCCTTCACCCGGGACTGGAAGCCCGATGAAAACGATGAGCTTTCGGAAAACGGTATCATGACAAAAAAGACCATGAATACCGTGCTGCACCTCATCGAAGCCTACACCGAACTTTACCGCGCGAATAAGTCGGAAAAAGTTGCCGACGCGCTCCGGTATCAGCTCTCGATAGTCGAGGACAAGATCTTCGATCCCGAAAGGAACGCTCTCAAGGTGTTCTTCGACAATGACTTCAATGTGCTGGGGGATATCCATTCCTTCGGTCACGATATCGAGGCGAGCTGGCTCACAGACCGTGCTGTGGAGACTCTCGGCGACGGGGAGCTTACGGCTAAGTTCAACGCCATAGACAGCCGCCTTGCGGAGAATATCTATAACATCGCCATAGACGGCGGCGCTCTGAATAACGAGCGGGATAATGACAAGATAGACACCACCCGCGTTTGGTGGGTGCAGGCTGAGGGCGTGGTAGGCTTTGTCAACGCCTATCAGCACTCCGGCGAGGAGAAGTACCTTAAAGCCGCCGCGGGTATTTGGGAATACATAAAGAGCAGTATCATCGACAGGCGCGAGGGCGGCGAGTGGTACTCGGAGGTCTCTCGGGACGGCACGCCCCACGACTGGAAGGAAGAGACAGGCCCATGGAAGTGCCCCTACCACAACGGACGTATGTGCCTTGAAATGCTGAAAAGGGGAGTGGACTTCTGATGTTCCTGACCGAGACACATCTCCATACCGCCGAGGGCTCTGCCTGCGCATCGGCGTCCGGTGCGGAGCAGGCTGACCAGTACAAGGAGCTGGGCTATGATACTATTATAATAACAGACCATTTCATAAACGGCAACACCGCCGTTGACCGCTCGCTCCCCTGGGATAAGCAGATGGACTCCTACTGCTCGGGCTACGAGCACGCGAAGGAGCGGGGAGAGGAGATAGGTCTGAACGTGCTGTTCGGCATAGAATACTCCTGGGACGCCGCCGACTTCCTGATGTACGGCATAGACAAGGCGTGGCTGAAAAGCAATCCGGATATGCTGAGCGTGTCCGTCCACGAGATATGCGACAGGGTACACGCGGCAGGCGGTATAGTGGTGCAGGCGCACCCTTTCCGCGAGGCGGATTATATCCGCGACATAAAGCTTCTGCCATGGCACTGTGACGGCGTGGAGATATTCAACGCCGGCAACCGCGATCCTGCCTATGACCAGCGTGCGATATGGTATGCGGAGCAGTTCGGCTTTGTGCCGACGGCAGGCTCCGACTGTCACCATGTTACCGACAGCGGCAGGTTCTACGGCGTGGAGACGGAGTTTGAGATAAAGACGATAGAGGACTATATAAAAGCAGTAAAGGAAAGACAGATAAAGGGGCTGTACGTCCCCGGCTTCTGCGGCAGGTGATGAGTATGAAAAGCATTTCCCGGCGGGCGGCGGCTGTGATGTCGGCGCTGGTCATGACCATGGGCGGAGCCTGTCTGCCTCTGACGGCAGCTTCGGGGCTTTGCGTGACCGCCTCAGCCGAGCAGACCTCTGCTCCGGCACTAAAGACTGCCGATATATACGGCAGCAAGCTGTCGGTTACGGTGACGAACCTCTCCGACTATCCCGACGGCACTCTATTCAGAGTGTACGTGGACGGCAGGAAGATAAAGACCTACACAAAGGAAAAGCTGGACTCGCTGTCCGGCAGGATATCCGTGACCCATGACGGCGAGAATTGGCTCAGGGGCGGTACGGCATATAATATAAAGGTAAAGGCGGTATTCCCTGAGGGCGGCAGCGAGGTCTCGAAGCTTACGCTCAAGACCACGAAAAAGAACTGGTTCTGCGTGAAAAAGGGCGCGGAGCTTTACAAACTTTCCGGCGGGGAAATGGTGTATAAAAAGACCATGAGCTCCGCTGTGATATGCCGGGGAGCGCTTGCAGACTCCGAAGGTAAAGCCGTGGCGGGAAGATCCCGCACTGAGGTGTCGCCGGAATATGTGAAGATATATCTTCCGGTGAAGAACGGCAAGAACGAGAATAACGAGCAGCTTTACAAATACGTGACCTATTACGTGAAGAACGGATCTTCCCGGACGGCGGTGCGCTCGCTGAACGCCCTGCGCAAAAAGGTGACGGACTACGCCCTCGGCATGAGCCGTAAGAAAAAGCAGACCTATGAGCTGTGCGCCGAGTATGTGGGGAAGAACGAGACCCGCTCCGACTGCTCGGGGCTTACCAAGCTCAGCTACCTGCGCATCGGCTGGTACATGGAGCACAATGCCGAGGCTCAGGCTGAAATGGGCGGAAAGACGGTATACAATAATATAAAGCTCAAGAGCGAGAAGAACGGCGTCAGGGTATACGAGTTCATTGACCCGGAGAAGCGGGTGGATTACTCTAAGCTGAAAAAGGGCGATCTGGTGTTCTTTGTCTGCTCCACCAACAATCAGGAGACAGACCCGGTGTATGTCAGCGACGGCATAGGTCATGTGGGTATGTACATAGGCTCGGGGAAAATGGTGCATTTCACCAGCTCCTACGGCATAACCAACCACCCCTGCCGCACCGAGAAGCTCGCAGATTACGAAAAGTATCATCTGGTCATCGCGCGTGCGGTGAGATTTATATATTAAGGAGTTGATAGCATGAGCATAAAGAGAATTACCGCCGGAGTCCTTGCGGTCATCATGTGCTTCGGCTGCATGACAGCCTGCGGCAAAAAGACCGACAGCAAGGACGGCGGCAAGGGCGGCGATAAGGAAAGCACCGAGAGCGCTGCTCCCGCAAAGAAGGAAAGAAACATGGAGATACGGGATATCTCCTCCTGGGAACTGGTGAAGGAGATGTCCGTGGGCTGGAACCTGGGCAACACCTTTGACGCCACCGGCGATTACGGTCTGGGCAACGAGACGGCATGGCAGCCCAATTCCACCACCGAGGATATGATAAAGCTGCTGCATGACACCGGCTTTGACGTGTTCAGGCTCCCTGTTACCTGGGACAGCCATATGGACGAGAACTACAACGTAGACCCCGAGTGGATGGCGAGAGTCCGCGAGGTTGTGGACTGGGGTATAGACAACGGTATGTTTGTTATCCTCAACACCCACCACGAGGAGTGGTATTTCCCGTCCGAAAAGGACAAGGAGCAGGACATCGAGCAGCTCACCGCCCTCTGGAAGCAGATCGCCGAGGAGTTCAAGGGCTATGACGAGCACCTGATCTTCGAGGGACTCAACGAGCCGAGAAAGCGGGGTACCAACGTAGAGTGGAACGGCGGCGACGATGAGGGACGCGCAGTAGTTGCAGAGTACGCCAAGGCGTTTTACGATACCGTCCGTGCAAGCGGCGGCAACAACGAAAAGCGCCACCTTATGCTGACAGGCTACGCCGCTTCCTCAAGCAGGACTGCTCTCGAGCAGGTGTGGCTGCCGGAGAACGACGATAAAGTGATAGTTTCGGTACACGCGTATCTGCCCTATTCCATGGCGCTGGACACCGCCGGCACCGACAAGTTTGACGAGAACAACACCGAGATCGACACGCTGTTCTACAATCTGAAGGATCTGTTCCTGTCGAGGAATATCCCGGTCATCATCGGCGAGTTCGGCACCGTCAACAAGGACAATCTGGAGGATCGCATAGCCTGCGCCGAGAAGTACGTGAGCCTGGGCGCGGAGAACCACGTTCCCATGGTATGGTGGGACAACAATGCGTTCATCGGAAACGGCGAGAATTTCGGTCTGATGAACCGCGAATACCCCGCCGAGTGGCGCACCCCCGAGCTGGTGGACGTGCTGATCGAGCAGGGCAAGAAGTACAAAGAATAAAGCGAAAGCGGTCTGGACTGTCTCAGACCGCTTTTTCAACCCTTTTCAACCGCCAATCAACAGAGTTCTCAACGCCTTTCAACAAAGATTCAACAGCCAAAGTAACAAATATTTGCATA
>CACXDI010000040.1 GCA_902766335.1 uncultured Ruminococcus sp.
TACCATTTGAAGAACTTGAAGCGAGTGTACATGTAACAATAGTATGAATGTGACTAACTATTTTATCAATGTATATTTCTTTAATTTCGTCAACAGCCTCTTGTTTTAAAAGATAGTCTTCGTAATCTTTAATAGAAACTACATTATTGAATTTAGGATATTCTGCTTTTAGATATTCGCAAAGCTCATATAAATCAGTGATTATTGGAGATAGTAGTAAGTAATAGTTTAAAATTTGATGATTTTCAAAAAACTTTGCCATATTACAAAAACTCATCACTTCATATAATAAATCGGATATTTCGTTAGATTCTTTTGAATCGTTGTCTAAGTGATTGAGGATTTGCAATTTTAATTGTTGTTTTTCGGAGTTCAGATTGCTATCAAATCTTTTTTCAGAAAGAATTTCCCCTTCTCCTGTAGTTAACCATTCCTTATTAATACCAAATAAAGCACACATTCGATTAATTAACTGTGAAGATGGTAAATCAGATCCATTTTCTATTTTTGACACATGTGTCTGTGATATACCTAATGCTTTAGCAAATTCCGTTTGTTTCCAATTGATATATTTTCTAAAAAATCTTATCCTTTCGCCGATCATATTGTATATTCCTCCAATGTTCCCATATTCCCATAAATTATTATTGACAAATATGGGAATATGGGATATAATAATATTGTGGTTAGATATTGTCAAACTTATTATACCACACAATATTAAAAAAAGAAAGGGTGAAATTTATGAGTTCAGAAAAAATTTCAAAATCGCGCAATACGATAGTAAATTACTGTGAACTTGGAAAGCTAATTACAAAGACTATGATTGATAAAGGTATAAGCCGGAAACAACTCATGGCGTATTTGCACATTACCAATCCTTCTATAACTTCAATATGTATTGGTAATAGTAAGCCCTCTCTTGCAACACTCTATCGTCTGCATGAATCTTTAGGCATTGATCTTGAAGATTTATTTGAAGCGATTCAGAAGGACGGTGAAAAGACCAGTGCATGATAATGTTTTACTAACAACGCAGCAGGCTGCCGCTATATTAAACATATCATGTGATGGTGTAAAAAAGGGGATATCAAGAGGAACCTATAAAGCAATTCATATATCTGGCAAAGGTCAAGGCGGCAAACAACTCCGAATTCTGCTTGACAGCCTCCCGGAAGAAGTGCAAGCCCGCTACAACGGCATAGAACCCGAAAAGCCTGCTTCTGACTTCGATATCAAGCGCTTGACAGAGAAGCAGCGCACCAAGCTTGAACATAAAATATTTGTTGTAAAGGCGTATGAAAGCTTTAGAAAAGAGTATTTAAAGCGTGATTACAGAAAAGCCTTTATTGAGTATTTTAAGAGTGAGTATCCGGAAATCGATGCCGAACTGAAGCTGAATGCAGGCAAGCTCGAAGATTGGGTAAAAAAGTACAAGGAAAATGGAGCAGCAGGCTTGACCGATGGAAGAGGCGGCAGCGGAAAGGGAACAACAAGTCTCTCGGAAGATATGCAAAACGACTTCCTCTCGCTTTATCTTACGGATAAAAAACCGCCTATTACTACTTGCTATAATGTCTTAAAGATTTATTATGATGACCAAGGTATTAAAATCCCTCATCTTTCTTCTTTCAAGCGGTTTGCAAGTTCGATTCCTCCAAGCGTTATTTCTTTGTATCGTGAAGGAAAGAAGCATTTCAGCGATAATCACATAGCTTCTATACCGACCGTATACGAAAGAAATATGAAGAGCAATGATGAATGGGTGGCAGACCATCACATTTATGATGTTATGGTAAACGGGAGCGGCAAGATTGCAAGAGCTTGGCTTAGTATTTGGTTTGACCGTCATTCGAGAGCAGTTGTAGGGTATGTTATCAATCTCTGTGAGCCTAATGCCGATATAGTGTTAGACAGCTTTATTGATGCGGTAACCAAAAATGGCGTTCCAAAAAGGGTCCACATTGATAACGGTAAGGACTACAAAGCTCATGATCTTTTTAATTGTGACAATCCCGAATCTCTTGTAAGCGTTCTAAATGTCGCAGTACGTCACGCAATTCCCTACAATGCTAAGGCAAAGAGTGTTGAGAGATTTTTCCGGACTTTGGAAGATCTAAACAAGCTGCTTGATTCGTACATTGGCAACAGCCCCGGCAATCGTCCCGAATCGATGAAAGGGCTAAACAAAAAAATAGCCTCGAAATGCATGACATATGAAGAGTTCAAACAGTATGCGGAGGCTGTGATAAAGGTATACAATAATACTCCTCACAGCGGAAGAGGAATGAATAACAGAACACCAAAGGAAGTCTATGAAGCCGATCTGGAATCGGTAAGAAGATTCGAGCCGGAAGCATTTGAAGCGATTATGCGCCGATCTACCAACACAGCAACAGTAAATAAGAACGGTGTCAAGTTCCGTGAGCTTCAAGGGATTTGGTATAACAGCGAAACACTTCAAGAGCTCGCATTTGGCAAAAAGGTATATGCACGATACAAAACTTCTGATGTAAGTAAGATACACATCTACAATGAAGAAACCGGAGAATTTATTTGTGCAGTAGGATTCTATGGTGAATATGATTACGGTGCAGATGAAGAAGTAAAGGCTCAGACCCTGAGAGAATACGGAAATCATAACAAGAGTGTTCGCAATCAAGCCAAGAGTTATAAGCCGAAAAAGTCTATTGATATTCAAGCAGTTATAACAAGCCATGCAGGCGGACTTGCAGATATTGATATAAGCAATAAACCGACTACAATGCAGCTTGACGCTAAGAAGCGTGAAGAATTACAGACTATTAAACAGGCTGAAAGCCTGCTTGATAAGAAAGAGCCGAAACATGAAGCGCAGGAGCTTGATGAAATGGCAATACTAACAAAACTCGGTAAGAGAAGGAGTGGTTAAATTGAACGAGTTAGTAAATGAAGCGATAACTCAGCTTAATGAGTATATCGCTGCAAACGGTAAGACACAAGCGGCAGTGTCTAAGGAGATCGGAATATCTCCCGGAACGCTGTCGCAGTTCCTCGATGGTTCATACATAGGAGCTAACGAGAAAATAGCGCAGAAAGTCATGCAGTACCTTGCAAGAGAACGTGACCGCCGTTTAAGCACAGCTTATCCGGTTTTCAAGCCGGAATTGAAAAATACGGAGCTTGTATACTCCTGCTTAGGTTATATTCATTTTCGCGGAGGTATAGGCACTATAGTCGGTGAAGCCGGGAGTGGCAAAACAACCGCCCTTAAGCACTATGAGGAAGAAAACAACGGCGTTATTTATGTACAGATGGACGCCACAAAGAATTCTCCCCGCTCGGTACTTAAACAGATAGCAGCAGCTTCCGGTAAGGATATCAAAGGAACTTCGTCTGATCTGCTTGATAGTATAGTTGATGAATTTACAGGTACAAGCAGACTTGTAATAATTGACGAGGCGCAACATCTTACAGAACGTTCTTTTGATACCGTCAGAGCCTTGACCGACAAAGCGGGCATTGGAATAGTATATGCAGGCACACCGGATATCCGTAACAGAATGGTAGGCAGAAAGAAAGAAGAACTTGACCAGGTCTACAGCCGTATCGCATACAATGTTAAGTTAAGAAACCGTTACACCCTTAAGGAAATCAGAACATTATTCAGTGAGTATCAGCTTGAAGAAGATGTGATAAAGGCACTGTATAACATTTCCTCGAGGAAAGGCGGACTGAGGCTTGCAATTAATCTGTTTATACTTGCAAATGATATGGCAATGCAGAGCGAAAATAAGCTCTCAACAGCCTATCTTAATTTAGCTTCACAGCATATAGGAACGGGGGACGGTATCAATGCAGAAGTGTGATATAAAAATGATGGCACTTGTTACGCCAATAACAAGCACCATCGGGGATAGCTTAAAAACTCCAGTCGATAAGCTATCCTCATTATATCACTTTTTACAAGCACTGTCAAGAGCCAACAACAGCGATTTTAAGCATAGTACAAGCCCGCTAAGGTAATTTGTATAGCGGGCATCTTCAAAACGCACTGTAATGCGCTGTAACGGCTCTTTAATGACGGTAGGGTATAATTTAATCAAAAAGATTATTTGAACGCATAGAACGGCATTAAAACAGGGTCTTGAACGATATGAAGGAGGATAATTGAAAATGAATTCTTTAAAAGACTTAGGAAGACTTGACGAGATAGAACTTACCATTGATAACACCTATGAGATGATAACTCACTACATGATTGCTGAAAGCAATACAGAGCTTTGGAACGCAGAAGCAGATCATCTTTATGATAGGCTCAGAGAATCGATAATGAATGATATCTACATGGAGGAGCGTTTTAAGAACTATCTTGATCAAGCTTTAGCAGATGTAGTTTGTGAAGCAACACACAGCGCATTTCAGAAGGGCTTAAAAATGGGTTTGAGCTTGCTAAGAAATTTGATCACGGCAGAAGTACCAAAGATCGAGACAGTACCGGCTTTAGAAAGACAGCCTAAGCAGGCTTCCAACATTTCTGGCTTTATACCTTTAGAGGAAAAGGACAGACAGCTTGCAAAGCTGCTTAATAAGGCTTTATTGGTACTGGACGAAAAAGACAAGGGTAAACTTACAGAGAATGTATTATGCTTGATATATGATAGGTAATAGCGAGGGCGGCTTGACCGCCCTTTGTTTATTATAGAATGTAAAAAAAGGAAGCGCCCCCACCGAACATAGCGGAGGCACTCCCAAAAGGTTTACTTCAACTGAATTACCCTTCGACTGTATTATACTATATCATGATAATAATGTCAATGCCTTTCTTGATATTGAAATAATTTGTGGAAATGTTTCGCTGTACATTTCATTATATTAATAGTATGATATAATGAAAGAAATCGTTCAGTGCAAGCGTTCATTGAAACTGTTCTAAAAATAAAGAAGGATGTTAGTAGTGGATTATAATGATTTTGATATTGAATATGATTCTTTGAATGAAGATCAGAAGATTCTTTATGATTGTGTAGGTGAAATGGTATTCAAAAAAATTATTAATGTTTTAGGCGGAGAGGATATTTATATTCCGTTACGCAAAAGCCTTTCGAAACTCTCGAGGAACGAACAAATCAAAAGGGATTTCGATGGAGGTAATTACAAAGAGCTTGCAAAAAAATATAAGCTAACCACCCGAACAATTAGAGGGATAGTTAACAAGAGGGATAATAACATAAAATAATTATTATTAGGAGGAAACACTAATGTTAAAAACAAACTTTAATGATATGTTTTCGATAATAAAGAAACACATATCCGAGAAAGAAGCCTATTCAAAAAAGCTGGAAAGCATCGATAAGATGTACGAGTACAGCGAAAAGAGGAAAGGCGAGCTTAAAGCAGATCAGAAGGATTTGTTTACTGCTTCAAGTGACAAACTCATCTCCGAATTCTCTACCCGTGTTGAACAGATTAAGAAAGAGATGAAGGATAAGCAGGCTGACTTTGATCTGGGCAGTTCTGCTTTGTGTAATGCAATTGCATATCTGAACGCCATGCCTGATGAGGGCTATCCTGATGCTGAGACAATAAGACTTATAGCAGCGCATTTCATTAGTGATAATAACAGTCTCGGAATACTGATCAGCATTGCAAATAATAAGCGGCTGAATAAATCGTGTATCGATATTCTTCAGAAGAACATCTACTCGGAATACAAGATTGATGATCTGCTGGAGGGCTTTGTCAAGGTCGTAAACGACACAAAAATGGTGCAATATCTTGTCAATGATGTAGTTGCAGCTGCTCATCTCTGCGGCATCGAGCTTACAGCACCGGAAATAATCGATGATCTCGGCTCAACTAATATTGCAAGAAAAGCTATGGGGCTGCCTATCTGAATATCCTATTTTGATAAATGAATAGCTATATTTTAAACTGGCTTAATTCTAACTTCGGATACCGTTTGAAAGCTGATTATTACAGCCGTATTGAAGAATGGGCGAATTGGTATAAAGGCTATTACGAGCCGTTCCACCGCATAACATTTTATGATGGTCGCAGACATCATTACCGTGATATGTATAGCCTGAAAATGGCTAAGAAGATTTGCGAGGACTGGGCAAGCCTGCTTATCAATGATAAAACATATTTCAAGATAGATGACGAATACTCTTCAAAATGGCTGCAAGGTGAAAATCGGTACGGCGGTGTCCTTGGTTCAAACATCTTTCGTGAGCAGGCTTCCGATCTTATGGAACGAATGATGTATTCGGGAACTGCTGCCGTAGTTATCCGAGTAAATGCCGCAGTGAATGATTCGGGAAAGGTCATGACCAACAGCGATAACAGGATTCGGCTCATATATCTGTCAGCCGATAAGATCATACCGCTCTCGATGAATAACGGCATCACAACCGAAGCAGCGTTCTGCTCCAACGTCAGCATACGAGGGAAAAACAAGCTGTATCTTGAAATTCATCGGCTCGAAGCAGGCGGATATGTCATAGAGAACCATGTTTTCGGTACAGCCTCACAGAACGGACAGATAATAAAGGAAGAAGCTCTTCCGGATAATGTTCCGCCCGTGATACATACAGAAAGCAATATCCCGTGGTTCTGTATCTGCAAGCCTGCTGTCGTGAACAGCATTGATAATTCGGGCGGTCTTGGCTGCTCAATATTCGCAAACGCTATTGACAATCTAAAGGGCGTAGACATTGCCTATAATAACCTCAATAATGATCTTAGGCTCGGACAAAAGAAAGTTTTTATCAGCCGGTCGATTGTCAACGAGAGCAACGACGGCAGGTATATAGCTCCCGATGATGTGAATCAGCAGCTGTTCTATTGCATTGGAACCACTCTTGAAGACCAAACGCTGATTCAAGAATATAATCCCGATATGAGGATATCGGATAATACAGCAGGCATTCAAGCCCAGCTCAACTATCTGTCATTGAAGGTTGGATTTAGTGCAAAGCATTATCAGTTCAACAGCAGCGGCATCATAACGGCTACACAGTACACAGGCGATAAACAGGATTTGATACAGAATGCGCATAAACACTTCATCAATGTAGAGGGGTTCTTGCAAAGCCTTATAAGGATACTTCTGCATATAGGGAATAACTATATTGACAGGAGAATAAAGCCGGAAGCCAAGATCGAGATATTATTTGACCAAAGCCCGCTTATTGACGAGAACGCCGAACGCTCACGTGATCGCGGCGATGTAACAGCAGGCTTGATGATGCCCTGGGAATATCGAATGAAGTGGTTCGGTGAATCCGAGGAACAAGCTAAGGCAGCTCTTAGCGGTATATAATCATTCCGAGATAAAGGAGCAAACGAAATGAACGAGAGCAAACAGAAACAGCTTATTGAGAACGGGAACTTCAAAGACAACAACGGCGCGATCATGAGACTCTTCAATATGGCGGTGTATAAATACTATAAGATAAAGGAAGTTATGTTTGCACTGCCCCATATCTCTAAAGAAGCTGTTCTGAAAAGTATGGACTATCTTAGCGGCGAGGGTTACTTGAAGGTACGAAATATTCTTACAAAAGAATCTGCCGACATATCAGATGATTCGTATGATGAACTGGAAGTCAAGCTGTCGTCAAAGGGAACCAAGCTGCTTGAATGTGCGATCACAGACCCTCTTGTTGATCTGTAAGGAGGCGCGACGATGAGCAGAAGGAAACACAGCAAGATAGACAAGCTCCCTCCAAGCATTAAAGATGAAGTCGAGGAAATGATAAAAGCCAACTTCACTTATGCGGAAATAGCGGAATACATACAGACAGAAACAGATACGCAAATATCCAAAGCTGCTATTTGCAGATATGCCAAGAGCCTGAACGAATCACTTACAACGCTCAGAATGGCTCAGGAGAACTTCCGATGCATCGCCGAAGAGCTTAACCGCTATCCCGATTTGGACGCCGGAGAGGGGCTGTTAAAGCTGCTTACGCATTACATTCTCGAACGTATCAACAATACACCGGAGGAGCAGTGGCAGTCTCTAAAGCCCGACGAGCTTATAAAGCACGCTACTACTCTTGTTAAGGCTGCAAGCTATAAGAAGAATCTTGACCTAAAGAACGAAGAGCTGATGTCAGCGGGTTTCGAGCAGGTCAAAAGCTTGGTATTTGAAACGATGGGAAGAGAACGCCCCGAGCTTTATTCAGAGGTTTCAAAATTCCTTGAAGAAAAAGCTAAGAGCGACGAGTAATTATAAATCTCCGTTAAATGATATTTAAAGCCGTATTTTACTACCGTTTTAGAGGTGTAAAACACGGCTTTAATACTTATTTGAGCAGTTCTCGGAGTTCGGGATTTGTTTCAATTTGGCTCTTTGAGTTGATTTCATTTTCTTATATTTTCGGGAGCGTTTCGTGGATTTTAATGAATAGCTTGGTTTTTCATGGACTTTAGCGGGTTTTTGCGCGAACGGCTACAATAAAAAGGAGTTCATGATAAAATGAAATTTGATGAATCATTATCACAGCTGAAAGAAATGCTGAGCGAGGAATATAATTTCAGACA
>CACXDI010000041.1 GCA_902766335.1 uncultured Ruminococcus sp.
AATGGAGCCGCGGACGCAAGTCCGCAAGCGGGGCGAAAGCTCCGCAGTCCGTGCCTCAGGCACGGACTATGGCTCTATTATATCACAGGCTGCCGGATTATTCAAGTGGCTTTGTCAAAATTTGTACAATATAATGGAAATTGCCCCCCTCCGCTTGGCAGAAACGCCACGAAAGGGGGCTGTTGTCAAACCACGTTCATGGTCTTTATAACAGGGATATCATTCCGGGAGCAGAGCATGAAATGCCTGTCGTGTCCGGCTATCAGCAGATCGCTTATGGGATCCTCAGCGCAGCGCCTTATCACCCGGCGCAGCGAGCGCGCTCCCGCTTCCTCCTCACGTTCGCACAGCTTCGCTATCGTCCCGGCACACTCCGGCTCGTACTCCAGCGTAGCTCCCACCGCCGACAGCCGCTCCCTCAGACAGTCAAGCTCCCGGGCGGCAGCCTTTGTCATGGCGGCGGTGTCCAGCGGGTCAAAGACTATCACCTCGTCTATCCTGCCCAGCAGCTCGGGAGACAGCAGCTCTTTCAGCTCCGCCATGCCCGCCGAGCGCAGACTGTCCCTCTGCCCCGCGCCGAAGCCTATCTGCTTTTTGCCGGCGAGGGTCTTAGTGCCGCAGTTGGTGGTCATTATTATAATAGTATGGGCAAAGCTCACCTTCCGCCCCGCCGAATCGGTAAGACAGCCGTCCTCAAGTATTTGCAGCAGCAGATTGAAGATATCCGGGTGTGCCTTCTCTATCTCGTCGAACAGCACCACCGAATAAGGCGAGCGCCGCACCTGCTCGGTGAGCCTGCCGCCCTCCTCGTAGCCCACATACCCCGCCGGAGCGCCTATCAGCCCGGAAACGGCGTGCCGCTCCATATACTCGGACATATCCAGCTTGATAAGACTGTCGGGACGGCAGAAAAGCTCCTCGGCAAGAGTGCGGGCAAGAAGCGTCTTGCCTACGCCGGTCATGCCCATAAATACAAAGCTGCCCGCCGGTCTGCTGCCGCCGGCAAGACCCAGCCTCAGCCGCCTTACCGAAGCGCAGACCTCCGCTATCGCCTTCTGCTGCCCGAACACCCTGCTGCCTATGGCTGCTTCAAGGTCTTTCAGTCGCTCGTTCTCGCTTTTGGTGAGGGTGCCGCAGGGTATGCCCGTCTTGCGGGATACTACCCGGCAGAGATGCTCCTCGGTGAGGGTGCAGCGGTGGGGCAGGTCTCCCAGCCCGATGCCAAGCGTGCTGCTCTCGCCCCGCATATACCGCTCAAACGCCGCCCTGCCGCTGTCGTCGGAAAGCTCCGACGCTGCCGCCGCGCAGGCTTCGTCCAGCAGGTCTATCGCCTTGTCCGGGAAGTGAGACTCGTTGAGATACCTGTCGGCGAGGATCACCGCCTTATGCACTGCCTGATCGGGGATATCCACCCCGTGGTGATCGGCATATCCGGCACGCAGCCCCAGAAGTATCTGCTCCGTCTGCCCGGGATCCGGCTCCTCTACCACCACCCGCTGAAAGCGCCGCTCGGTGGCGGGATCCTTTTCTATCGTGTTGCGGTACTCCTCAAAGGTGGTGGCGCCGATCATGCGGAGCTTTCCCCGCGCAAGCGACGGCTTTAAGATATTCGCCGCGTCGATAGCACCCTCGGCGGCGCCCGCGCCCATGATGTTGTGCAGCTCGTCTATGAATATGACCACATTCCCCGCCGTAACAGCCTCCTCGATACAGGCTTTCAGCCGCTCCTCGAAGTCACCGCGGTACTTGGCACCCGCCAGCAGCTCGGTTAGGCTCAGCTCAAATATTCGTATCCCCTTCAGCCTGGGCGGCACCCGTCCCAGCATTATCCGGCAGGCAAGCCCCTCCACCAGCGCCGTCTTGCCCACGCCCGCTTCACCCACCAGACAGGGATTGTTCTTGCGGCGGCGGCAGAGTATCTCCGTCATGCGTTCAAGCTCGTCATCGCGCCCGATGAGCGGGTCAAAGCTCATGCAGACGGAGCGGGTGGTAAGCTCCCTGCCGTACTGCTCCAGCCGCTTGAGCCGCACCTTGCTCTCCGCCGATTCGGGTATTATCTGAGCCTCGCCAAGGCAGTCGGAGCAGAGCCCGCTCAGGTTGACCCCCATGCCCCGGAGCATTCCCGCCGCCGAGCATTTCGCGTCCTTGGTTATCGCCGCCAGTATGAACTCGGTTCCGCAGCGGCGGCTTTTTGCCTTTTCTGACAGCCCCACCGCCGCCGACAGTATCTGCGTGCAGGCGGGAGTAAGCTCCTTTTCGCTGACACGGCAGGGAGTGCCCCTGCCCACTGTGTATTCAAGCCACTCCTCGGTCTTTCTCAGCGTCACCCCGTGTTTTTTGAGGAGCTGGGCGCCGGTGCTGCCGGGGATAGTCACCATAGAAAGGAGCAGGTGCTCGCTGCCCACATAGGTGTGCCCCCAGCTTCCCGCGCACTCCGCTGCATTTGAGACCAGCTCCTGCGCCTTTCCGGTAAATCTGCTCATATCAAGTTCAGCCATAGTTATCCTCTCCAGTCGCTTTTATTTGATACGATTATTGACCGTACTCTATTATTTTATGCAGAGGACGTAACAGGTTATTACTATTGCTCCCCCAAAAAAACTGTCCAAAACACTTGACATTCTTTATAAAAAGGTATATAATAATCAAGGTGATGAGGCGGCAGACCGTTGAGCTGCCGCTGTTTTTGTTACAGAAAGGAAAGGTGTCTATGGCAGATCGCTACAAACAATCCCCCGACGAGCTTTATTACGAGTTTTCGTCGGCGGCAACAGGTCTCACAAACGAGCAGGCAAAGGCTAACATCGAAAAGTACGGCAGGAACGAGCTTACTCAGGCTAAGAAAAAGACTCCCCTGCAGATATTCCTCTCACAGTTCGCGGACTTTATCGTTATCATACTGATAATCGCGGCGGCGGTCTCCATGTTCATGGGGGACAAGGAGAGCTTCTGGGTAATCCTTGTGGTAATTACCATGAACGCCATACTGGGCACCGTCCAGACCCTCAAGGCTGAAAAGAGTCTTGACAACCTCAAAAAGCTAAACGCTCCCAACGCCAAGGTGCTTCGCTCCGGCGAGGGCGTTATCATTCCCTCGAATGAAGTCGCGGTGGGCGATGTGGTGCTGCTTGAAGCAGGCGACAGCATTCCCGCCGACGGGCGCCTTATCGAGTCGGCGTCGCTCCAGACCAACGAGTCGGCACTTACCGGCGAGTCGCTGAACATCGACAAGGATATCGAGACTATCGAACGCGATGTACCGCTGGGCGACAGAAAGAACATGGTATTCTCCGGCAGCTTCGTCACCTACGGACGCGGCAAGTTCATCGTTACCGATATCGGCATGAACACCGAGGTGGGCAAGATCGCCACCATGATACAGAACGCCGACGAGCGCAAGACTCCCCTTCAGGCTACTCTGGACGCCTTCGGCAAGAAGCTGTCCATAGCAATCCTTGTGATATGTGCGCTGGTGTTCGGGCTTTCCCTCTATAATTCCAGCGGTCACTTCGCCCACATAGACCGCAACATCATAATGGATTCGCTGATGTTCGCCATAGCGCTTGCCGTAGCGGCGGTGCCCGAGGCGCTCAGCTCCATAGTTACCATAGTCCTCTCCTTCGGCACACAGAAGATGTCCAAGGAAAACGCCATAATGCGAAAGCTCCAGGCGGTAGAGGGACTGGGTTCCGTCTCCGTTATCTGCTCGGATAAGACCGGTACCCTTACTCAGAACAAGATGACCGTCCGCCGTATCGTCTGCGACGGTCACAGGATACAGGAATCAAGCGTTGACGTCAACAATGTCAACGAGAGACAGCTGATAATAGCTTCCGTACTCTGCAACGACTCAAGCTGCAAGGACGGCACCGATATCGGCGATCCCACCGAGACTGCCCTTATCCACTTCGCTCACAAGGTAGGTCTCGACGACGAGGAGATACGCACAAACTTCAAGCGTATCAGCGAGATACCCTTCGACTCCGACAGAAAGCTGATGTCCACCCTGAACGTGGTGAACGGTCAGAATATCATGTACACCAAGGGCGCTACCGACGTGCTCATCGAGCGCATGATAATCACCGAGTCGGAGAAGAACGATATCCGCCACCAGATAGAGCATATGTCCAAAAAGGGACTGCGCGTGCTCTGCTTCGCCTGCAAGGAATTTGCCGGCGACACCCTCTCCCTCGAGGACGAGAACGATCTGGAATATATGGGTCTTATCGCTATGATGGATCCGCCCCGCGAGGAATCGGCTCAGGCTGTTGCCGAGTGTAAGAGCGCGGGGATAAAGCCTGTTATGATAACCGGTGACCACCTTATCACCGCTTCGGCTATCGCCAAGGAGATAGGCATTCTCGAAAACTTCGACGAGGCTGTTGAGGGCTCGGCTCTCGACGCTTACACCGACGAGGAGCTTCTCGACTTCGTCAAGGACAAGAGCGTTTACGCCCGAGTTACTCCCGAGCACAAGATCCGCATAGTCAAGGCTTGGCAGGCTAGAAACAACATCGTAGCCATGACCGGCGACGGCGTCAACGATGCTCCCGCACTCAAGCAGGCTGACGTTGGCGTGGCAATGGGCATCACCGGCACCGAGGTCTCTAAGGACGCGGCGGCTATGGTGCTGGCGGACGACAACTTCGCCACTATCGTCAAGGCGGTAAAGAACGGCAGAAACATCTACGACAACATCAAGAAGTCGATACTCTTCCTGCTTTCGGGCAATTTAGCGGGTATCATCGCGGTGCTGTTCAACTCAATAGCCGGGCTCCCCGCTCCCTTTGCGGCGATACACCTGCTGTTCATCAACCTGCTCACCGACTCGCTCCCCGCTATCGCGCTGGGTCTTGAGCCTCACACCGACGCGGTAATGAAGCGCAAGCCCCGTCCCGCCAATGAGTCTATAATGACCAAGCCCTTCCTTATCGGCGTGGGCTACGGCGGTCTGGTGATCTCGATAGCCACGATCGCGGCTTACCTGATCGGCTACAACACCGGCGACGGCAAGAACTCTGCTCTTGCTATGACAATGGCATTCGCCACACTTTGTATGTCCCGCCTGTGGCACGGCTTCTCTGCAAAGGCTGACGAGCCTGTGATGTTCACCAAGAGATTCTTCAACAACAAGGCAGGGCTGGGCGCATTTGCCGCGGGCATGATCTGCCTCAACGCGGTACTGCTTCTCCCCGGTCTCAGCAAGATATTCAAGATAGCTCCTGACCTGGGCGGCTCTCAGATAGGCGTTATCTACATACTGAGTTTCGGCTCCATGTGCGTGATACAGCTGATAAAGCTGATCGCCATGCTGGTGAGAAAGAGCAAATAAAACAAGCAATAAATACAAGACCGGTCTGCGGAACAGCTCCGCGGATCGGTCTTTTGCTTTATGGCAACACCGCACAACCACCGGCTAACGCCTTTGCACGTCATAAACTTGCATATTTTCCGTCATATCACACAAAGTTTCCTAGCCGGG
>CACXDI010000042.1 GCA_902766335.1 uncultured Ruminococcus sp.
AATGGAGCCGCGGACGCAAGTCCGCAAGCGGGGCGAAAGCTCCGCAGTCCGTGCCTCAGGCACGGACTATGGCTCTATTATATCACAAAATGGATCTCAAGTTAATAGTCAAGACAGCAGAATTTGTCGCAAAGTGCATAAAGAAATATGGAGATATTTTCCCAAGGCGGAGAATTTTGCGGGTATGGTGAAGTTTCATCGGATTTGCTCTTGAAATGTTCACGGGAATGTGGTATAATAATTATGTATTTTCTAAAGAAAGACAGCGATATTTGATCTGGCGGGGATATTTGTCGATCCGGCGGAGAGTGCATAAATGAAAGAAGATAACGAAAAAAATGCCGCGGCGAGGAATGAGCGAACCACGCCTGCGGGCGACGGAACGGAGCGATAACGTGGACAAAAAGAAAGAAAAGTTCAAAACTAAGATCGGCGGGCAGGCTGTTATCGAGGGCGTTATGATGCGCGGTATCGGTAAAATGGCTATGGCTAACAGAATGCCCGACGGCAGCATAGATATAGACGTGTGGGACTTAAAGGGCAAGGGAAAGCTGCCCTGGTACAGAAAGACTCCCTTCGTGCGGGGGATATTCAACTTCGTGGTGTCAATGGTGGACGGGTACAAGTGCCTGTCCCGCTCGGCAGACAAGCAGATGACCGACGACGACGAGGAAGAGATGACCAAGTTCGAGAAGTGGCTGGACGATAAGTTCGGGGACAAGCTGATGCCGGTGCTGACTACCGTTTCCATGGTGTTCGGCGTGGTGCTGGCGGTGGTGCTGTTCGTATACTTCCCGGTGCTGCTGGTGAGCCTTCTGGAAAAGCTGACCGGTGAGCTGCCGGCGGTGGTGAAGAACATCATCGAGGGACTGTTGAAGATCGCCATATTCATCGGATACACGGCGCTGACGGCAAAGATGCCGGACATCGCAAGGACGTATATGTATCACGGTGCCGAACACAAGACTATCGCCTGCTATGAGGCTGGGCTGGATCTTGTTCCGGCAAATGTGAACAAACAGACCCGCTTCCACCCCCGCTGCGGCACCAGCTTTATCTTCCTGGTGCTGTTCATAAGCATATTCGTGACTACCGTTTTCGGTATCACCTGGGATAATAAGCTGCTGAGAGTGCTCTTTAAACTGGTGCTGATACCTGTGGTCACCGGTATCGCTTATGAGGTGATAATGCTGGCGGGAAGATATGACAACGCATTTACGAAAATAATTTCCGCTCCCGGACTCTGGATACAGAGGATAACCACAAAAGAGCCGACGGTGAACGAGATAGAGTGTGCAATAGCCGCCATGAAGGCGGTAATACCCGAGGACGGTGAATCTGACAAATGGTAAACTACACATACAATGACATTATCATGAGCCTGACGGAAAAGCTGACAGAGCAGGGATTTTCCAATGCAACATGGGAAGCGAGAGAGCTTGCCGGCTGTGCGCTGGGCATAAACGCAAGAGGCAGGATAGACGGCAAAAAGGAAGCTACTCCCGAGCAGATAAAGAGCTGTGCTCTGCTGCTGGCGAGGAGACTTTCTCACGAGCCGCTGCAATACATCATCGGCGAGTGGGACTTTTACGGCAGGACATTTGACGTAGGTCCCGGGGTGCTGATACCCCGTTCCGACACCGAGACGCTCATCGACGCGGCGAAGAAGCTCTGCGGAGACAGGAAGGGTCTGAAGGTCATTGACCTGTGCGCGGGCTCCGGGTGTATCGGTATCACGCTGGAGAAGGAGCTTGACACCGCAGAGGTATACTGTGTTGAGAAGTACGACACGGCTATGGATTTCTTGAAGCGCAACATCGGGCAGCTGGAAAGCGGCGTGAAGGCGGTATCCGCCGACGTGCTGGACAGAGCGGCTGCCGAGGGTCTGCCCAAGGCTGATCTTATCGTCAGCAATCCGCCCTACATCAATGCCGAGGACATGGGACGGCTGCAAAAAGAGGTGACCTTTGAGCCGAAGGAGGCGCTGGACGGCGGCGAGGACGGCTTTGACTTCTACCGCGGTATCGTGCGGGTATGGGCAGACAGACTGGAGCCAGACGGCATAATGCTTTTTGAGATAGGCGCCGGTCAGGAGGACGAGGTCATGGAGATCATGATACAGGCAGGACTCAAGGACGTGCGTGTGCGGCGTGACATGGCGGGCATAAACCGAGCAGTCATGGGAAAGCGCATAGAGCAGGGGAATGTCAATCTCTATGAGCAGCTGGAGAAGCGCGGCTGATGAAGCGCGCCAAAAAGCTGGCGATAGCGGCAGCGGCGGTGGTGCTGGGGGCGTTCCTGCTGTTTGAGAGGGCAATATATGTCGAGCTTTTACGCAACGGCTACGGGCTAAGGGAGCTTCCGGGAACTACGGCGGTGGTGCTTCACTTAAAGCGGGCATATACCGTAAAAAGCCGATCTCACTCTGACGATGGTGTTGATTCTGTTTTTATAGGCTATCCCAAGGACGACTATGAAGACGCGCTTCTGAAAAAGGGTTATTACAAAGTAGGGGGGCTGGAGTTCGTGGATTTCTATTCCCCCGATCCCGACAAAAAGTATACCGGCAACACCAATATCGACTATGAATATTGCTACATCGAAGATCCGGTGCTGTTTTCGCTTTATTATATGTATAGCCCCGAGGGAAATATTATAGAAGATTTTGTATAAAAAACGTCAGTTGTATAATTTTTGAACATCTGATATGGTAATATATATACAGAACAGAGAGGGAGACATCAAGGGCAGGCATTAAGGCACACGTCAGAAGTCACAAAATAAAAGTACAGCTTTTACGTGTGCCGCGGCTCTGAACAATAGTATCGCAGTGCGAGCGAGGGCTACTGCACCGAGCGACTGCGCGGACAAAGAAAGAAAGGAAGAGAAGAAATGGCAATAGACAAGAAGAAGAAATCCGAAGCCAAGCCGGTGACGCACATCACCGACGCCGAGGAGAAGAAGAAGGCGCTGGAGACGGCGCTGGAGTACATTGAGAAGAAGTTCGGCAAGGGCGCTGTCATGAAGCTGGGCGCCGAGCAGAAGCTGGACATCGAGGCTATACCTACCGGCTCTATGACTCTTGATATGGCGCTGGGTATCGGCGGTATACCGAGAGGACGTATCATCGAGCTGTACGGTCCTGAGTCCTCGGGCAAGACTACCGTGGCGCTCCACTGCATAGCCGAGACTCAGAAGCTGGGCGGCGAGGTAGCCTTCATCGACGTGGAGCACGCCCTCGATCCCACATACGCCCGCAATCTGGGTGTTGACATCGACAATCTGATTGTATCTCAGCCGGACAGCGGCGAGCAGGCTCTTGAGATAGCCGAAGCGCTGGCGAGATCCGGTGCTATCGACTGCATAGTTGTGGACTCGGTGGCGGCTATGGTCACCAAGGCGGAGATAGACGGCGATATGGGCGACACCCATGTGGGACAGCTGGCAAGACTCATGTCTCAGGCTATGAGAAAGCTGACATCGGTGCTGGCTAAGTCCAACTGCGCCTGCATATTCATCAACCAGATCCGCGAGAAGATCGGCGTTATGTACGGCAATCCCGAGACTACTCCCGGCGGCAGAGCGCTTAAATTCTACGCTTCTGTCCGCATGGACGTGCGCAAGGGCGAGGTCATCAAGGACGGCAGCGAAATAGTGGGCAACCGCACCCGCGTGAAGATCGTCAAGAACAAGGTGGCACCGCCTTTCAAGGAGTGCGAGTTCGATATCATGTACGGCAAGGGCATATCCCGTGTGGGCGAGGTGCTCGACCTGGCGGTTGACTTAGGTATCGCCAAGAAGGGCGGCGCCTGGTTCAGCTATAACGATATGAAGCTGGGACAGGGCAGGGACAACGCCAAGGAGTTCCTGAACACACATCCCGATATCATGGCGGAGTTCGAGGAACAGATCAAGCAGAAAATGGCTGAGAAAAAGGCTGAGGAGGAAGCGGAGGCTGCCAAGAAGAAGGCGGCTATCGCAGGTACTCCCTCGGGCGGCTCGGAGAATCAGCGGAGCAAGCTGGAGGAAAAGGCAGAGGCTGCCGCTGCAAAGAAGAAGGCTAAGAAGCCAGAGCCGGAGCTCGGCGGCGACGAGGATTTCGAGGAGTTCGCGCCGGTGGATATCTCCACGCTGGGGAGCTGAAGCTGTGGCAGACAGGAACGATCCAATGTATAAACGCGCCCGGGAACGGGCGCTTTATCTGCTTGACTACAGAGATCACTGCTACGCCGAGATCGTCACTAAGCTGCTGCGCAAGTACGATGAGGACATCGCCTACGAGGTGGCGGACGAGCTTTCCGACAAGGGGCTGATCGACGATCAGCGCTTCGCGGAGAACATGGCACGGCAGCTTATCGAGGTGAAGCTCTACGGCACATACCGGGCGCGGATGCAGCTGAAACAGCGGGGCGTGCCGAGGAGCGTCATCGACGAGGTGCTGGAGCAGTACTCGGAGGGCGCCGCCGAAAGGGCTAAGGCTCTTATCGAGCGCCGCTACGCCAAGTACTGGGAGCCGGAGGACCGCGCTCAAATGCAAAAGCTTACCGCCGCGCTGGTGCGGCAGGGGTACGGCTTTGATGAGGTAAAAACTGCTATTGAGCTTATCAAGGCAGAAGAATATGAAGAATAAACGGAGGAATGTTTAGTGTCAACTGTAGTTATCACGATAACGATAATCGCCTATCTTGCGCTTATGGTGGCGGTAGGTATTGTCAGTGCGAAAAAGACCGACGGGGTGGGGGACTTCTACCTCGGCGGAAGAAAGCTAGGACCGCTGGTCACCGCTATGAGTGCGGAGGCTTCGGACATGAGCAGCTGGCTCATCATGGGACTGCCTGGACTGGCGTATCTGTGCGGTGCGGCTGAGGTCAGCTGGACTATCATCGGACTATTTCTCGGCACCTATCTGAACTGGCTGTTCGTTGCTAAGAGACTGAGGATATACTCGCAGAAGTGCGGAGCTATCACGGTGCCCGACTTTTTTGCGAACAGATTCCGCGACAAGAGCAAGGTACTCATGGCGGCTTCGGCGATATTCATTCTGATATTCTTTATCCCGTACACCGGTTCGGGATTTGCTGCCTGCGGCAAGCTGTTCAACTCGCTGTTCGACATCGACTACCACGTTGCCATGATCGCAAGTGCTGTAATCATCATTTTCTACACGGGCATAGGCGGATTCCTGGCGGCGTCCACCACTGACCTTATGCAGTCCATAGTCATGACCATATCCCTGCTGGTGCTGGTGATATTCGGCGTGACCGCTGCGGGGGGCTTTGACACGGTAATGGAGAACGCGAAGTCGATACCGCATTATCTGTCGCTGACCTCCACCACCAACGTAGGCACAGGCGAGACCTCAGGCTACGGATTCCTCACGATAATCTCCACGCTGGCGTGGGGTCTGGGGTACTTTGGTATGCCCCACATACTGCTCCGCTTTATGGCGATCGAGGACAAGGACAAGGTAAAAGTATCCCGCCGGATAGCTTCGGTATGGGTAATAATTTCAATGGCAGTAGCCATGTTCATCGGATTCATCGGCAACACCCTTTCTGCGCAGGGAGTCATCAAGTTCCTGCCCACCAGCGACAAGTCTGAGAGAGTAGTTATCCACATGGCGAACCACATGAGCAGCACCGCTGCGGGGCTTGCGATATTTGCGGGACTCATCTTCTCGGGAATACTCGCCTGCACCATGTCCACCGCGGACTCGCAGCTGCTGGCGGCGTCCTCGAGTATGTCTGAGAACCTGCTGGGCAGCGTATTCGGTCTCAAGCTGACCGAAAAGCAGAAGATGCTCACCGCGCGTCTGGTGCTTCTGGGCATAGCCGTCTTTGCAATAATCATCGCATGGGATCCCAACAGCTCCATATTCCGTGTAGTATCCTTTGCCTGGGCGGGCTTTGGTGCGGCGTTTGGTCCGGTAATGCTGGCGGCGCTGTTCTGGAAGCGTTCCAACGCCAAGGGTGCCATAGCCGGAATGATCGGCGGCGGCGCCATGGTATTCATCTGGAAATTCGGCATAAGCAAGCTGGGCGGAGCCTTCGCGATCTACGAGCTGCTGCCTGCCTTTGTGGTATCGGCGATACTCATTATCGTGGTATCTCTGCTAACCGAAAAGCCCGGTGAGGAGATAGAGAAGGAATTTGACTCGGTGGTAGCCGAGGTCAGAAGCTAAGAGAGAATAAAGCAAGAAGACCTGTAGAAAGCCTACAGGTCTTTTTTGTTATGTCACACTCCTGCCGGGAGGGCTGTTTTGTATTTCAGGCAGATCTTGTCGGTTATCAGCGCTATGAACTCGCTGTTGGTGGGCTTGCCCTTGCCGGTGGAGACTGTGTAGCCGAAGAAGCTGTTCAGCACGTCCAGATCGCCGCGGTCCCAGGCTATCTCTATAGCATGGCGTATCGCACGTTCCACCCGGGAGGGCGTCGTCGAGAATTTCTTCGCGACAGCGGGATAGAGCAGCTTGGTGACGCTCTCTAACATCTCCTTGTCGCCCACCGAAAGGATTATCGCTTCGCGGAGATAGTGGTAGCCCTTGATGTGCGCCGGCACGCCAATGCGGTGGATTATGTCGGTGACGATTATATCGAGGTTGGGCGGGCGGCGGTCACGCACCTTCATGCCCTCGCCGATATCTGTGTCGATGTCGAAGAGCGCCTTGACGCGGTCACAGAGCAGATCGTTGTTGAAGGGACGCAGCAGGTAGTAATCGGCGCCGGCAGCCATTACCTGCTGTTCCATAAATTCGTTTATGTAGGCGGCGGTGACTATGAACCGGGGCTGCTTTCCACCGGAGGACGCCGTCTTTTTCATGACGGCGATAGCGTCCAGCGAGGGCATTACTGCCTCCATGATGACGGCGTCCGGCTGCTCGGACGAGATAGCGGAGAGTATCTCCGCGCCGTCCTTGGGGCGGGTGAGGACGTAGAAACCGTGAGTCCTGAGTGCATGGGCGCAGCTTATCCCGAACTGTGCGCTGTCGTCGCCTATGAGTATTTTTATCTTGTCATTCATTGTAAATTTCCTCCGTATCATGTCATGTCTTGCGGCACGGCTGCGCGCTTTGTCGTCCGCTTGCCGTCCTGCTGCGCTTTATGCGGCAGGGCGGTGTTGCTTTTTTTCTGTATTTACATCATAGCATATCTTTTTGCGGAATACAATCGGATTTTGTCATGTTGCCTAACTTTTTATCGACAATTTTGTACATGATACACCATGCTTTTGCGCAAAATATTACAAATAGTAATATTTCGGACGCTTGTTCTGCTTTTCGACCCGTTGGTACTTTTTCACCCGTTTTGTTAACAATTGCCTGGGGGAGCAATAACAATTGCCTGTCAAAGAGCAGTCTCAGCCTGCCTTGCGGGAGCTTTCAGCCGGCTCTGCGGCGGCTAGGGAGTGGCGGTACATACGCTCGGCAAAAATGCCGTAGCCGCCGGTGGGGTCTTCGATAAAGACGTGAGTGACTGCGCCCGCAAGCCTGCCGTCCTGGATTATCGGCGAGCCGCTCATGCCCTGGACTATGCCGCCCGCCTGCCGGACAAGCTCGGGATCGGCGGCGGAGATCACCAGATCGTGCTCGCTGCCGGCGGCGCCCACCTCCTTGATGATGATATCGAAGCGCCGGGGCGTGCCGCTGTCGGTCTGGGTGAGGATATAAGCTTCGCCGGTATGCACCTCGTAGCTGAATGCCATGGGATAGACGGCGGCATTTTCGGGGATACTATCAGCGGTGCCGTATACCCCGCCGGAGCAGTTGAGGGTAAGCTCGCCGCAGTCATCGCCGCAGAACTCGCCTATAAGCTGCCCCGGCTCGCCGGGAGCGCCTTTTTTGACGCCGTTTATACGGACGGGGGATATAGTGCCGCGGGAGAGTGGCAGCGGCTCATGGGTATCGGCGTCGCAGACGGAGTGCCCCAGCCCCGCGAAAACGCCGGTGGCGGGGTCTACAAAGGTCATGGTACCGATACCGGCAGAGCTGTCCCGCACCCACATACCGGCGCGGTAGCTGCCCTCGCTCAGTACCGGCGTCACCGTAGTCTCATGCCTGAGCTCGCCGCGGCGGTATTTGACGGTACATCCGCTGCCGCCGGAGCTTTTGATTATATCGCTGACCTGCTGATTGGAGCTTACTTCCTCGCCGTTGACCGACTCGATGACGTCGCCGACGCGGAGCCCTGCCTCAGCCGCGGGACATTCTCCCGATAGCTTTTTCATATCTATTATCATAACGCCGTCGGTGACGAGCTTTATCCCGAAAGCCTCGCCGCCCGCAATAAGCTGCGGTCTTTCCACCTTGTCCTCCTTGATATTTTTTATAGGTACGCTGCCGAAGAGCTTGACGCTCAGCCCCGCCGGCACCGAGCGCTCGGCGGTGACGGGCAGGGCGGTGTAAAATTCCGGCAGGCTGCCGTCGTCCATTATACTGTCCGGCAGGCGTCCGCCGTAGTAGCCGACTCCCAGCATGGTCACGGAACAGACTCCCGCGACTATGGCGGCAGCGGCTTTTGAAATCAATTTCAGATAATACATTTTTATCGTCCTCCGTAGGTTTTCCCCTAATACTAATTCCTAAAAGGTTAGTAGACAAAGATTGGTGCTGACGACGAGTGATGAGCCGTCAGTGCCGAGATTTGTCTGCTGTTCTTTTAGGGATCAGTATAAAGCTTTATGATTTTAGTTTTGACAGTTCCGGCGGGTTCATTCCGACTATTATTTTCAATGGGAAATGAGGAAAGAAAAGGTATTGATTTTTTTTCGTTGATGTGATACAATAATACTATTATAGATTCAGTATGAGGTGTAAAATGTCAAAAAAGGATAGACTTAAAAAAGAAAAGCAAAAGCAGCTTGAGCGCAAGCGTCTCGACGAGCTTGAGGAGCAGCGGGAGCGCGAGGAGGCTAGGCATACTGAGAGCCGTGCCGCAAAAAAAATGCGCCGGGCAGCCAGAAGAGGCTACTCCAACGCATTAATGGTATTTTTTACGGTGCTGATGCTGGTGTCATTCGGGTACTCGGGATTCTTTTACGGCGGCATTATGATAGTAGGACAGTTCACCGGCGCGGCTGAGGTGATGCCGGAGCACACGGGGCTGATGATGCTGATAGCCGACGTGCTGATGCTTGCCGGGATAGTGCTTTCCTTTGCGGGGAAGTACATATTACAGGGGTTCTTCACGCTGAGTGGATCGGGGCTGTATCTTTTTGCCGCCCACCGGGTCATCGCGGACATACAGATGCGGCTGGAAAAATACTACGTCGAGCCGGAGCTTCAGACCATGGACAAGAGCTACATGAAATACTGCTACCCGATAGCTGGGGTGACGGTGTTCGGCGGTGTGATAATGCTGCTTGCGCTTATCGTGTTCATTCGCAGGAAAAAGCGTCAGAAGCGCGAGCGTGACAACGCGCCTGTTGAGAGTATAGTTGGATAAAAAAGGGCTGCTGCGGGAGATGCGGCAGCCTTTTTTATGTGGAGCAAAACAGCGGGTGCAGCGGCGCGACGCTGCCGAGGGTCAAGGGGCGAGGAGCCCCTTGCAAGGGTTTGGGGACAGAGTCCCCAATTGCCCCTTTGGGGCAACCAAGTAGCGGACGAT
>CACXDI010000043.1 GCA_902766335.1 uncultured Ruminococcus sp.
GTCGAGACCGTGGCGCATTTCAAGGCGGCGGCTTACTTCTGCCCCGACGTTGACTTCATCATCGACATCGGCGGACAGGACATCAAGTGCTTCAAGATAAAGAACCACGCCATAGACAGCATTATGCTCAACGAGGCTTGCTCCTCGGGCTGCGGTTCATTCATACAGACCTTCGCCCAGGCTATGGGCTACGAGATCGCCGACTTTGCAAACATCGGACTTTTCGCCAAGAAGCCGGTAGAGCTGGGCTCGCGCTGCACCGTGTTCATGAACAGCTCGGTAAAGCAGGCGCAGAAGGACGGCGCCTCTGTCGAGGACATCTCGGCGGGTCTGTCCTCTTCCATTATAAAGAACGCGGTATACAAGGTGATCCGCGCCAAGTCGATAGACGAGCTGGGTGAGAACATCGTCGTTCAGGGCGGTACCTTCCTGAATGACGCGGTGCTGCGCTCCTTTGAGCAGGAGCTGGGCAGAGACGTTATCCGTCCCGCTATCGCCGGACTTATGGGCGCCTTCGGCTGTGCGCTTTTCGCCAAGGAAAAGACCAAGGGCACAGAGGGCACATCAGGCATACTTACCCTTGAAGCCCTGAAGGACTTTGCATACAATTCCATGCAGGCACAGTGCAAGGGCTGCACCGCCCACTGCAACCTTACGATAATCCGCTTCAACGACGGCAGGCGCTACGTTTCCGGCAACCGCTGTGAGAAGGGCGCCGGCATAAAGCTTGAGAACAAGACGGAGAATATGTACGAGTACAAGCTGAAAAAGCTGTACGAGTACGGCGAGACCAAGCCCCGTGCGCCGATAGCAAAGGTGGGCTTCCCCATGTGTCTCAGCTACTACGATATGCTGCCCTTCTTCCACAGACTCTTCACCGAGCTTGGCTTTGAGGTGGTGCTGTCGCCGGAATCCACAAGAGATACATACTACAAGGGTCAGCAGACTATCCCCTCCGACACGGTGTGCTACCCTGCCAAGCTGGCTCACGGTCACATCGCCGAGCTGCTTGACATGGGAGTGGACTTCATCTTCTACCCCTGCATGAGCTACAACATCGACGAGGGACAGTCGGACAACCACTACAACTGCCCGGTAGTCGCCTACTACCCCGAGCTGCTGAAAGCGAATATCCCGGAGCTTAACGACGACAACTTCGTGGCGCCCTACCTTGACATAAACTTCAAGAAGAACACCGCCAAAAACCTCTCGAAGGCGCTGACAAAGTACCATATCACCGAAAAGCAGGTAATGGCGGCGCTCAACCACGCCTACTCCGAGCAGGTGAGATTCAAGAAGCAGAACCGCGAGAAGGCGCTGGAGATAATATCCGAAGCGCGGGAGAACGGTCAGAAGATAATCGTCCTCGCCGGCAGACCCTATCACGTTGACAAGGAGATAAACCACGGCATACACAAGCTGATAGCCTCGCTGGGCTTTGCGGTCATAACCGAGGACAGCGTAGCCGAGCTGGTGGACGCTCCCGCCACCGACGTGCTCAACCAGTGGACATACCACGCCCGCCTTTACAGAGCGGCGAAGTACGTCTGCGAGAATGACGATATGCAGCTGGTACAGCTGGTGTCCTTCGGCTGCGGCATAGACGCCGTCACCACCGACGAGGTACGCGCTATCCTGGAGGAGCAGGGCAAGCTCTACACCCAGCTGAAGATAGACGAGATCACAAATCTCGGCGCGGCGAAGATACGTCTGCGCTCGCTTGCGGCGGCTCTCGAGGAAAAGGACGCCCAGCTTCTTCTCAGGGAGAAATGATCTTCACACCAAAAGGAAGTGACGCTGATATGAAAAGAACCATGCCTATTGTCATGACCATTATTTTCTGCATTTCGCTATGTTACTATCTTGCGTGGATAGTCTACGGGGTATACCTCGCATTTCACGGGATAGAACAAGGGTGGCTGATACCCTCGCTCAGCGACGGCGAGATGGTCTACGGGTTTAAGGCTTTTAACGAAGCGCTCGGTATGTGCTTCATTTATACGGTAATGCGGTACTGGTTCATACCCCTTTATCAGGTGATCTACATTATTGCCTTTATCGTGGAAAAAGTAAGAAAGAAAGGAGCCTGTCCTTAAAATGGCAAACAAAAAGACAAAGGAGCTTTCCGACAGAGTAGCGCGGACTACCTTCACCGAGGATATGAAAAAGGACTACACTATCCTCGTGCCGGATATGCTGCCGATACATTTTGATCTGATAATCAAAGCATACGCCCACTTCGGCTACAAAATGGAGCTGCTGACCAACCGCTCCCGGGTTGTGATAGACGAGGGTCTGAAAAACACCCACAACGACGCCTGCTATCCCGCCCTGCTGGTCATCGGGCAGTTTATGGAGGCGCTGAAATCGGGACGCTACGACGTCAACAAGGTAGCGCTGCTCATATCCCAGACCGGCGGCGGCTGCCGGGCTTCAAACTACATCTACCTGATACGCAAGGCTATCGCCACCGAGTTTCCGCAGGTGCCGGTAATATCCATGAATTTCAGCGGTCTGGAGCCGAACCCCGCATTCCCCATGTCGCTGCCTATCATAACAAGGCTGATATACTGCGTGATGTACGGCGATATGCTGATGCTGCTCTACAACCAGTGCAAGCCCTACGAGATAAACAAAAACAGCACCGACGAGCTTCTCGCCCGCTGGCAGCACCGCATAGGCAAGCTTATGGCGGACAAGGCGAAGTTCATGAAAACGAAGTCGATCTACCGCGCCATGCTGAAAGACTTCTCGGCGCTGCCCCGCACCAAGGAGAAAAAGCCGAGAGTCGGCATCGTGGGTGAGATATACGTCAAGTATTCGCCCCTTGCCAACAACGATCTGAACAACTTCCTGATGTCCGAGGGCTGCGAGCCGAATGTTCCGGGTCTGCTGGACTTCGTGCTCTACTGCGCCAGCGATCTGGTGAACGACGCCCGCCTTTACGACAAGGTGACGCCCCGCACCCACGCCTACCGCATAGGCTACGATGTTCTGTACAAGTTCCAGAAGGAGCAGATCAAGGTCATCAACGAGCACGGCGAGTTCTTCCCGCCGCACGACTTCGAGGAGCTCAGAAAGGCTGCCGACAAGTACATGAATCAGGGCGTGAAAATGGGCGAGGGCTGGCTCATCACAGCTGAAATGGCGGCGCTTGCCGAGAGCGGCACCGAGAACATAATCTGCACGCAGCCCTTTGGCTGTCTGCCGAATCACATAGTTGCAAAGGGCATGAGCCGCCGCATAAAGGAAGCCTATCCCAACGCCAACATAGTAGCGATAGACTATGACCCCGGCGCCACGAAGGTCAACCAGGAGAACAGGATAAAGCTGATGCTTGCCAATGCCCGCAAGCCGGAATGACATAAAAAAGCCCCGATCCGTCGGGGCTTTAGTCATATCTTTATAAACTCCGCACGCCGCCGCTCAAAGTAGGCGGTGTACTTAAAGCCGCACTCCCGGGCAAGCTCTAACCCCTCGGGGATCCCCGCCGCAAGATCGGCGGCACAGTGCGCGTCAGAACCGACGGTGAGTATCTCGCCGCCGCATTTCCGGTACAGCTTGACATACTCCACGCCGGGCAGCATTTTCCCGTACCGCTGCCGCAGCCCCGAGGTGTTGATCTCAATGCCAATGCCGCCCTCGGCAAGAGTGCGGAAGATCTCGCGTATCACCTCAAAGTACCGGGACATATCCAAGCTTATCCCGCAGTCGCCCACGATGTAGCGCAGCGGATAGGTCAGGTGCCCCAGCACGTCAAAACCGCCCTGCCGGCACATCTCCAGTATCTCCTCAAAGTAGGCTCCCAGCAGACGGTGTATCTCCGTTATATCCATTTTGCGGTAGTCCAGCCAGTAGAAATCCGCGCAGCCCGCGTTCATGTGCAGCGAGCCGATGACAAAGTCCAGCTCGGGCATGGCAAGTATCTGCTCCGCTGCTTTCGCGTTCTGGAGCAGCTGCCCCAGCTCGATGCCGCAGAGCAGAAAGGGATACCGCTCCTTCAGCGCCGCGATCGCGCGTATGCTCGCGGGTGCGTACTCCCGGACGCCCAGCATTTCTTCGTCCTTGAAGCCCTCCGGGATGCCGCCGGGGAACATCTCGGCGGCGGGCAGCCAGTAGTTGCAGTCGCAGTGATCGGTGACGGCGTATTTCTCCAGCCCCAGCTCCGCTGCACGCGCGCACATCTCCTCCGGCGAGGACTTGGCGTCCGGCGAGAAGTCGGTATGTGTGTGCATATCTATCAGCATGATACACTCCTTGTACGTCTTTAAAAATGATAAAGTGCCGGACTGCTGGGGACGCTGTCCCCAGACCCCTGTCGGGGGACACTTTGAAAAGGGTCTCCCCGAACCCCTCCTAAACTTTTTTGTCATTTTTGCGATTTGGGGCTTTAGCCCCAAATCACAAAAATAGATAGAAGTTTTAGGAAGAGTCCAGAGGTAACCCTTTTTCAAAAGGGGTCCTCTGGCGGGAGTTTGAGGGCAGAGCCCTCAACAGCTCGGCACTATATTAGTTCTTAAGGCTGTGCAGCGGTGCGGGGATCTGTCCGCCGCGGTTGATGAATTTGGACGCCGACTCGCGGTGGAGGGGCATTACGGGACCCTTGCCGAACAGTCCGCCCCAGTCGAGGGAGTCGCTCTCCTTCATGCCTATGGCGGGGATAACGCGCACGGCGGTGGTCTTGGTGTTAACCATGCCGATAGCGGCTTCGTCCGCGATAATGGCGGCTATGGTGTCCGGCTCGGTGTCGCCGGGAACTACTATCATGTCAAGACCTACCGAGCATACGGCGGTCATAGCTTCAAGCTTTTCTATGGACAGCACGCCCGACTCGGCAGCGTCGATCATTCCGGCGTCCTCGGAAACGGGTATGAATGCGCCGGAAAGTCCGCCTATGCGTGAGCAAGCCATTACGCCGCCCTTCTTGACAGCGTCGTTGAGCAGCGCCAGACAGGCGGTAGTGCCGTGAGTGCCGCAGCGCTCCAGACCGATCTCCTCGAGGATATGCGCAACGGAGTCGCCCACCGCAGGAGTAGGCGCCAGCGACAGGTCAACGATGCCGAACTCCACGCCCAGCCGCTTTGAAGCCATCATGCCGACAAGCTGACCCACGCGGGTGATCTTGTAGGAAATGGTCTTGATGACGTCGGCTATCTTGGTGATGTCCGCGTCGGGGTATTTGCGGAGCGCCGCACGTACAACGCCGGGACCCGAAACGCCCACGTTTATCATGCAGTCCGGCTCGCCCACGCCGTGGAATGCTCCCGCCATAAAGGGATTGTCGTCTACGGCGTTGCAGAATACCACCAGCTTTGCCGCGCCGAAGCACGCCGAATCAACGGTAGCCTCTGCCGACTCCTTGATGATGCGTCCCATAAGCTTGCAGGCGTCCAGGTTGATACCCGTCTTGGTGGAGCCCACGTTCACCGAGGAGCAGACTCTCTCGGTGCAGGCAAGTGCTTCGGGGATAGACTCGATAAGCTCTCTGTCGCCTGCCGAGAAGCCCTTCTGAACCAGCGCGGAGTAACCGCCGATGAGGTTCACGCCCACAGCCTTTGCCGCCTCGTCCATAGCCTTTGCAAAGGGCACCGGCGAGCACTTGCAGGCAGCGGAGATCATAGCGATAGGCGTTACCGAGATACGCTTGTTGATTATCGGGATACCCAGCTCCTTTTCGATCTGCTCGCCTACCTTTACAAGATCGCGTGCGCGGTCTGTGATCTTGTCATAGACCTTTTTGCACGCCTTGTCTATATCGGTGTCGATACAGTCGAGCAGCGAGATACCCATGGTTATGGTGCGGATATCCAGGCACTCGTCCTGTATCATTCTTATAGTTTCAAGTATATCATACTGATTTATCATTTATACTTTCCCTCTCTCTTTAGCTCATCAGATGTGGTGCATACAGTTGAAGATGTCCTCGTGCATAGCAAGCACCTTCAGACCCCATTCTTCCTCGCCCTTCTTTGAGAGGGCGTCAGCCATGTCGGCGAAATCCACGTTGAGCTTTGAAATGTCCACCAGCATTATCATAGCAAAGAGATCCTCGATAACAGACTGAGTCACCTCTATAACATTTGCATTATATCCTGCGCAGACGGTGCTCACCTTAGCGAGTATACCTACCGCGTCCTTTCCTATAACAGTAATAACAGCACGCATAATATCCATTCCTTTCTTTTCGGGGCGCTTCCGCCCTTGCATACATATAGATTATATCACAAAAGCCCCTGTTTTGCAAGGGGCTTAATATTTTATTAAGTTTTAAAGCGCAAACCCCTCGCAGAAGGTCTCGGCGTCAAAGAGGAAGAGCGTCAGGTCATAATCCTCCGGAGTGACGATATCCTTGAGCTTCTTTTTGCCCAGCTCATTGGGGTTCACCATAGTGATATTTGAATAGTTGGGCGCCAAAAACGGCAGGAAGCAGTTGGCATAATCCGAGCCGATTATCAGTATGCTGGGCTGATCGTCGGCGGTGCTGTCTATCTGCACGCTCCGGTAGTCGGTGGAGCCCAGGAAGAATGTGTACTTATCGGCGTTCTGGAGCGCTCCCCTGCTGTAGACAGAAGCCTTGGTGTATATCTGCCGCTCGCGGATAGCGCTGCATGAACGGATATAGCTGCCGTATTTGCAGCGGTAGGCGTCTATCATATCCGGCTGAATGTCCTTGACGAATGATATCCGCGACAGCTCGCCGTAAAAGGGCACGTTTGTGAACTCTATATCGTAATTTTCCGCGCCGTATGGCGACGCACCCAGCTTTCGCGCTACCGCCATGTAGGCTTCATAGGCGCCGGTCTGAGTCCAGCGGTCATCGCTGCGGAAATAGATGTAGCTGTCTCTTGCCGAGTACAGCTCGCTGAACACCTCCAGCGGAGTTATGTCCTCGTCCATGCTGTAGTAGATGTCGTCTATCAGCTTCTGCTGGTCAACGGTTTCCAGCGCTTCCGGCAGCTCCTCGCGGTATATTCCCGAGGCGGTAGGCACGATCATCGAATACACCGGCATACGGCTGTGCTGCTTTTTATACTTGTTGACCGTCTCCACCGAGCGCTCCAGCTTTTTCTCGTCATAGCCGGTGAACAGCTTTATAAGCCGTCCGTTTGTCTCGTCATAGTATACGCCGTCAAACTCACGCTGTCCTAAAGTCCGGGCGGTGACGGAATAGAGCCTGTCCCAGCGATCTTTGAGCGGGAAGCTGCTTTTAAGGTAATCCCCCCTGCCGCTGCTGCCGGATATGGAGCCCTTGCCCGAGTCGGAAAAGACCGCCCCCGCCAGCGGGAAAATGCAGAAGGCAAAGAAAATGATCACCGTTATATAATCAAATAGCTTTTTCATTCCGCGTCACCTCACCATATACGCCGTTGCGATAGCCAGAAAGACCAGCTCGGTAAGCGGCAGCACCAGCTTGAACCAGCTCAGGTTCATTCTCTTTATCAGCGAGTGCAGCAGCGAGCCGGTTATCACCAGACCCAGGATCGTCGGCAGAACAGCCTCGCCGAAGAAGGTGTAGAAGAAATCGTCATTTGCGCCGCCGATGCGCAGCAGCGCAAAGCCTGCCTTCCCCCGTACCAGCTCCCAGAGCGCAGCACAGGACACCGCCGCTAAAGTCACCAGCTTGGCGACAGCGCTTGCTATCAGACTGTAGGGCTCGCCGTGCTTTTGGCGCTTTTCGGCAGCGGTCTGCACCGAAACGGCTGCGGCGAGCACAGCTCCCGCTGCCAGCCAGCCCACATTCAGACCGTACCACAGCGCACCCAGCAGTATCGCCGCCGCCAGCGCGGGAGCAGTATTCACTCCCGCTCTCCTCAGCGGAATGGTGATGTAATCCCTGAGCCAGCGGCAGAAGGGCAGATTGAACTCCCTGAGCCTGCGCTTGATGCTCGGCTGCATGAACCTTCTTCTGAAGGTGTGACCCGTGCGTATACCCTGCATGACGGCGAGTCCCTGACCCATAAAAACGCTTGCGATGACCGACGTGCCGAACCCGGCATAGTAGACCAGCACTCCCATGAAAGCCGTGAAGCCCCGGAGCTGGTCTGCGGGTGTGGCAAGCAGCTCATGGTGCAGCTCGTCAAGTCTCACCGCTATTACCACATACGCCGCAAGCCCCATAATGTAATATCGGATACCGTCGGAAAGCCTGCCGACATCGGTCTTGGGCTCGGCAAAGGACGTCCTCACCGTCTTGTATCTGTAGACGGGGCCGTATCCCGCCGAGGGGAAGAACCCCAGATAGGCGGCAAGCTGCGCGATATTCGTCTGCGCCTCGCAGTCGCCGCGGTAAACATCGGTGATGTAGGATATCATATGCAGCGGCAGCACGGCAAACAGCGCCGCCCTGAAAGGCGCAAACACCGACAGCGCTATCCCTCTGGGCGAGCATATCAGCATGACCGCCGCCGCGAAAATATAGTTCAGCACCGCCGCGATCCTTCGCGCCCCCGCTTTAGAGTCATCGTTTCGCATATTGTATATGGCTATCCCGGAAAAATAGCTGACCCCGGTGCAGACAGCGTATACCGCGGCGGTCATCAGCCCGCCTGTCACGGCTGTCACCAGGTTGCCAAGCATTATCGCCCAGGCGCGGCGCTTTGCCGGGATCACCGCAAAAACGCCCATATACACGGGCAGGAAGGCAAACAAAAAAAGCATATCATATGTCTGCAAAGTCTCCGCCCCCTTTTCATGTCCTTTTCGTACTTATAAAGTATAGCACACAAACCCCAAAAAGTCAATCAGGTGAGCGGGATATTATTGCTCCCCCAACTAAACCCTGCCAAAAATGCTTGACACAAATAAAAAATCTCTGCGCTTTTACGCCTTGATATTTTTGCCTGCGCCTTTCCGGCAAGGTTTAATTGTGAGAGCAATAAATTTTTAAAAGCTATTGAAAACCTCTGCAAAATATGATATAATAATAACGGCTGAAACAGCCGCACAAAATGTGACAGGAGGAATGACAAAATGATAGACGAGATAATGCAGGAACTGGAAAAGATAGGCGTTGAGATAGACCAGCTGATACAGAAGGCTGAAAAGGCAGTAGCCCCCGAGGTGGACAGGGCTAAGGAAAAGTACAAGGGCTCGGAGGCTGAGAAGATCGTCAACAATGCCAAGAAGGGTCTGGAGGATCTTGCCAAGGAGCTGGAAAAGACCTTCAAGTAACGAGCGGAGCGTGCATACTTTATGGCTAAAAAAGGAGCTATCTCGGCGGCTGTGGTAAAGCGCCTGCCGAGGTATTACAGATTTCTGGGCGAGCTGAAAAAACAGGGCGTCGAGCGCATATCCTCCGGGGAGCTTTCCCGGCGTATGCAGCTCACCGCCTCGCAGATACGGCAGGATCTCAACTGCTTCGGCGGCTTCGGTCAGCAGGGCTACGGCTACCACGTTGACGAGCTGCGGGAGGAGATAGGCAAGATACTGGGCGTTGACAGAAAGTTCAGCACCATAATCATCGGCGCGGGCAATCTGGGACGCGCTATCACCACACACATACACTTCGACACACGGGGCTGCGAGCTGGTGGGTATCTTCGACAAGAACGAGACTATAATCGGCACCTCTGTCGGCGAGGGTCTCAGCGTCCGGCATATCGACGAGCTGGAGCAGTTCTGCAAGGAGCGCCACCCGGTCATGGCGGTGCTCTGCATACCCAAGGCGGAGACCCAGCAGATAGCCGACACGCTGGTACAAATGGGCGTCAAGGCGTTCTGGAACTTCTCCCACTATGACCTGTCTATCGGCTACGATGATATCTTAGTGGAAAACGTGCATCTCGGCGACAGCCTTATGACGCTGACCTACGGCGTAAACGTGCTGCTGCCCCCTGCCGAAAGCGAAGAAGAATGATAAAGCGGAGCGTTCAGCATTTGCGGAGCGCTCCGTATATTTTATGCCTGTACCTCATATACTCTAGCAGGCGGTATGCCTGTACACAGAGGAGGTATCTATATGAAGAAAGCAGTAATCACAGCTTTGGCGGCGGTCACTCTCTGCTCCTGCTCGGCGGCGGGCAGCGGGGCTATAAAGACCTCGGCGCCGGTGACCGCGCCCGACGGCAGACCCACGGTAGTTATAGACGCGGGTCACGGCGGCGAGGACGGCGGCGGAGTCTCGGTAAACGGTATCCCCGAGAAGGGCATGAACCTGGATATGGCGCTCAAGCTGTCGGATATGCTGTCGCTTTGCGGGTATAATACGGTCATGACCCGCACCGAGGACGTATCCATATACGACAGCGGCGTTGAGGGGCTTAGAAAGCAAAAGCTCTCGGACATGGAGAACCGTCTGGAACTGTTCAACACCGAAGGCGCGGTCTGCATATCCATACACCAGAACCGCTTCACTGACCCGAAATACAGCGGAGCGCAGATGTTCTACCACAAGGAAAATCCCGAGGGCGGGCGGCTTGCAGAGTGCCTCCGGGCGCGTATCCGCGGCGATCTACAGCCGGACAACGAGCGCGAGACCAAAGCCATGGACGACGAACTGTACCTGCTCTGCAACTGCCGGAATCCCGCAGTAATGGCGGAGTGCGGGTTCATCTCCAACCCCGAGGAAGCCGCCAAGCTGGAGCAGGAGACCTACCGCCGGCAAATGGCATTCGCCCTGTTCAGCGGGCTGAATGACTACCACATAGACTCCGGGAGAATAGAAAAAACTTGACGTTTTGGGAAACCTGTGATATAATACTAGTGAACCGATGATGAGTTATCGGGAACACTTCACAGGGAGGAAAAAACTTATGCTGCCATATCTTCCGGGGACGGCTATACCATTTGACAGCCGGGCGGGGCGCGATACCTATGCGCTGATCTCGCCTATAATCACGGCAACGGGTGGAGTCTCGCTGTCTCAGCTTTCGCAGATAACGGGTCTCGAAGGCACAACCATACAGAACTGGATAAAGCGGGGCTGGGTCACGCCCAGCGTTAATAAGAAATACGGCGAGCGCTCGGTGGTGAGGATACTGCTGATAAACATAATGCGCGGCACCCTCAGGCTCGAGGACATCACCAAGCTGATGATGATAGTCAACGGCGACGTTATCCGCATGGACGACGATATCCTGCATGACACCGAGCTTTACAACCTGCTCTGCACCGTCATCTACGAGGCAGAGAACGGCAGGCTGTGGTCTGGTGACGAGATACGCGACAGGGTGAACGCTCACCTGCCCGAGGGTCTGCCCAAGCGCGAGCGCAACGTGCTGGAGAACGTGGTGCTGATAATGGTGCAGAGCGCCATATCGGGATACTTCCGCCAGCTTGCGGAAAGCGAGTTCGACGAGCTGGAGTTCTACGCCGACGAGGTGGGGATCGCCGGTCACGTTGCAGAGGAATAAGCCTATGAGAAAACGGCTCGGGAACATAATAGAGTTTTTCGGCGACCTCATCGAGCTGGTGTTCGACATCTCCGACACGGTGGAGGGCGCGAAGAAGACCGCGAACAAAAAGGCTAAGATCAGGAAGATCAAGAAGTGATGCGTCATGAAAAATAAAAAAGCCTTCCCCGACCGCGAGGCGGGCAGGATACTCAGCAGTCTCCGCAGAGACAGCCGGGTAAAGAAAATGAAGTCATTCACACAGCACGGCACGGTGTCCACCTTTGACCACTGCCGGGCGGTGACAAAGCTGAGCCTGGGGATAGATCGGCGTCTGCACCTTCATTCCGACAAGAAGGTGCTGATAACCGGAGCCATGCTCCACGACTACTTTCTCTACGACTGGCACGACAAGGCGCGTCCCGGTCAGAAGATACACGGCTACACCCACGCGGCAGCGGCGGCGAAAAACGCCCGCAGTCACTTCGGCATCGACAAGCGGACGCATCACGTGATACATTCGCATATGTGGCCGCTGAACATCACCCGCGTCCCCCGCAGCCGCGAGGCATGGATAGTCTGTGCGGCGGACAAGATAGTTTCGATAAGGGAAACGGTGATGACGCGGAGAAAGAAATAAGCCGGCATCACCTGCCGCAAACCGCGTGGTCACACGCTTTTGCGCACTTTTGAGAGGAAAGATAAAATGAAAAAGATCGTGTTTGTCTGCCACGGCAGGAGCGATTTCAAGCTCAAAAGGTGCGGTTTTCATGAGCATAAGCGGCATTTCTAAAAAACATTTACCATCAGTTTAACATCGACTTTGGCCCGGACTTGCGTACAGTATTTTGGACAGATAAATGTTTTGGCGGCAGACTAACATCGGGTTTGGCACTTTGATAAGTCCCGTTTTCAGGACAGTTGCAGATTGCGATTTGCCGTTTTTTGATCAACGAATTGTTCATATTATGACAATAACTCCCGACATTGTGTGTCGGGAGTTATTTTATGTTTGTGATTATTTCGCCCCCTGGAACGCACCAATCCGCAACAAGGAAAACGGTAATCCGAATCAAGGAACGCACCAATCCTAAACGAGGAACGCATCAATCTGCGGCAAGGAATGCACTTGTCGATGAAATAGTGAGCTGTTCTTAGATTCTGAAC
>CACXDI010000044.1 GCA_902766335.1 uncultured Ruminococcus sp.
AGCTCTATCATGTGGTTACGGCAGGCGGTTATCTCGCCGGTGTACTTGTTGAACCACTCAACGTCGTTCTCGTCCGGCTCCTCCTGCAAAAGCACTGCTTGGACCAGCGCCGACTGAGATCTTGAACGCTTGCGCTCTATCTCCTCGATAGTCTGCCGGCAGACCTTGATCTCCTTTTTCAGTTTGCTCTTTTCGCTCATGGATCATTCCTCCTTGCTTTAGTGTCCCAGCTTGTCAACGGAAGCAACGATCTCCTTTGCCTTCTCGTAGCCCTTGTCATGGTTGGCATAGATCTCGTCGAGAGCCTCCTTGGTATCCCCGAGCTTTGTTTTCATCTGTTCGGGATACTTCACCAGGCAGGTAGTAAGTTCATTGATTATTATTTGCTTTTTTGAGTTGCCTTCTATCAGAAAAGCATAGGAATTTGCGGCGCTCATGTATGAAATGATGCGCATATACCTCAGTTCGAGATCGCCCTTGTTCTCAATGTAGGAGTCTATCTCCTTGCTCGCGTGGCTTATCTCGGTGAGAAATTGCTTGCGGTAGGTCTCCTGGACGCGGTGTGTCTCGTCTATGTAAAGACCTATAAAGACCAGCAGTGCGATAAAGGTGACAGTCCACGCGACTATGGCAGTGACCATGCGCTGTTTCATTATTCTTTCCTGATTCATTCGCTCTCACCCTCACTGTTATCTTCGGTATCTTCCGTCTCGCCGGCAGCGTCGCTGTCCTCCGGTTCGGGCACGTCCTCCTCCGGCTCCGGAACTTCTTCCTCCGGTTCGGGCACGTCCTCCTCCGGCTCATCAGGTTCCGGCTCGTCCTCCGGACGGTAGCCTTCCTCCTCCAGGCGTTTCTTCTCCGCCTCTATGGCTTCGCGCATGAGCTGCTCGTGACGTTCCTCAGCCGAGATACGGTTTTCCTCGGCAGCTTTTCTGGTAAGTCTGCCCACCGTCACTACCTCATATACCGCAGCCACAGATATGGGGATTATCACCAGTATCATCAGCAGCTTGCGGGGGCTTGCGAAGGAGTACAGCCATATAAAGAATCTAGCCTTGCCGGTGTACTTTCCGACTACGTTCTTCGCCGGCACCGAAATGCTGTCCTCTACGGGATTGGCGTCGCCCTTGGTGATAAAGCCGTCGTCGGTGACTTCCGTTATGCGGTGGGTCACCAGCATACCCTTTATGTCCGCCTGCTCCGAGTAGAAGGAGATTATATCCCCCTCTTTAAGAGCAGAGGCGTCAGTGCTCTCGACGATGATGAAATCGCCTGTGTGTATCGAAGGCTCCATGCTGCCTGTCACTACCATGAGCAGGCTCTTTCCGAATACCTTCACAGCCTTGCCGCGTGCGGCGCAGACCATGACGTATATCACGAATGCAAGCAGCAGCACTGCAATCACCGAAAGCACGCCGGAGACTATCTTTGAGACAAGCCCTGCGGGCTTCGCCATTTCGACTTCGTCCGAGCTTACACGGTGGGTCTTGCCGTCCGCTGTAATGGTATCGGCAGTCTTTCTGCCTTCAGCCTTAGCCGCCTTAGCCGCCTTCTTGTTGGCGCGGCGCTCGGCTTCGTGTTCCTTGTCGAGCTTACGCTGCTTGTTCCACTCTTTGAACGCACGCTGACGTTCTTCGTTCCTGCGGCGTATCTTTTCCGGAACGGATACATGGTATTCCTTGTACAGCGCCTTGATGCGGTCGTCGATAGCCTTCTGCTCCTCGGGAGTCCTCTGGGGCGGTACGTACTTCGGCTTCGGCTTGCCCTTCATCTGCTGACGGCGCTTCTTCTTGAACTTGCGGTCGTCTATGCTGCGCAGGAACCGGTACTTGAAGGTACGCGCATACTTGCGGTAGTAGCGCTCCATGATCTCCTGCTGCTTCTTTGCTTCTTCCTTCTGACGCTTCTTCTCCTCGATCTCGGCACGCTTTGCCTTGAATGCGGGATTGTCGGTGTCCTCGGGGATAATGCCGAATACCATAGCGAGTATCCAGCGTATAAGTCTCGGTATCGCATAGATAGGATTCTTCGAGTATTCGCGCCGTATCTCCTCGAAGGGCTTGCTCTCGAAGTACTGACGCTCCGCCTTGAGTCTCTGGGCGCGTTCAGCTTCACGACGCTCTTTTTCCTTCTTCTGCTGTTCTATGCGCATTCTGGCGGCAACAGCTCTGGGATCCTCGAATTCCGGCTCGGCGTCCTCGCCCGCCTCCTCCGCGGCTTCCTCCATAGCAGCCTTTGCCTGCTCGATCTCTTCCTTGGTGACCTCGTCGTATGCCTGCTTCTCCAGCTCTTCGTCTGAAAGCTCCTTCGGCATATCCTCGGTATCCATGCCCTCGGCTTCGCCCAGCTCTCCGCGGACGTTCGCCTTGTTTTCCTCTATCCTTGCGCGCTCGGCGGCTATGCGCTCCTCCTCCTCGCGGCGGAGCCTTGCTTCTTCCTCGCGCTTGCGTATCTCTTCAAGCCGCGCGAGGCGTTCTGCCTCCTGTCTTGCGCGTTCTCTCTCTTCGGCTTCCTGCTCGGCGCGTTTCTGCTCCAGCAGCTCCTGGAGCCGGCGCTCCTCCTCTTCCTTCTGGGCTCTTATGCGCTCCAGCTCGGCAAGGCGTGCCTCTTCTATGCGGCGCTGTTCCTGCCGCTTGTGCTCCAGCTCTTCCTCGTATCTTATGCGCTCCAGCCTTTCGGCTTCACGCTTGGCGATGTACTCGCGTTCGGTGGCGATGACCTTGTCTATCTCCCCGAACATAGTCATCATGTCCGGCGGGAGCTTTTTCTTCAGCTTCAGCTCGCCGTCGGAAGCGATATAACCAGCGACGCCGTCTGCCTGTATAGTGTAGTCTCCCGATATCTCCTTGCCGAATCTCTTGACGAACTTAGGCGCAGCGGCTCTCAGCTTCTGCGTTTTCAGCTCGGTGAGATCCTTGCCGCTCTTGTCGGTGTAGGAGCGGAACAGCAGGAGATTGAGTATCACCAGCCGGTAGAAATCATCTATGTAGGTATCCTCCGGCTTTACGGCGGTGTCCTCTACGTTTATCTCGTAGCCCACCTTATCGTAGCTCTCGATGTACTGCCACAGTGTCAGGCACGCCTTGAGGTCAACGTTTTTCATGATAGCGTTAGTCCTCATGACAGGCGGGCGGATATAGGTATTGCCCAGCTTCTGACAAAGCATCGAGCCCTTGTAGCCCTCGATAGCCTTTTTAAGCTTTTCCACCCTCTGCCAAACGGTGTAGCCGCTGTCGTTGTAGGTGTCGAGGCTGTCGGTGGTCTCTATCCTGAGCTCTATCTTCATTCTGCCGCCCATGCCGTCGTCAACGGTGGTATCGTAGCCTAAGCTGTATACCTCCTCGTCCCGGGCTACCTGGGCAAGCTTTTCGTAGCGGGTGTTTATGAATATATAAAGTCTGTCGATCAGGGTGTTGACGAACTTGTTCTCATAAGTAAAGTAGCTTTCTTCCTTGTGTACGTTAAGTATCTTAGAGGGAGTGATCTTGCCGGTCTTTTCGTCTATGCTCTGTATCAGATCGGTATGCTGTGCCAGGTGCTTTACCGACTCGACGGTTATCTTCCTAGACAGCGCGATCGGCACTATCTCCTCCACGTCCTCTATGGTAAGGCGGGGGTTTCTCAGCACGTTGTCAACGTGAATGAGCCCGTTCTCTATCGCCTCTACCCATGTGACGTCTATCGCCTTTGCCATAAGCTTTCTGTTCATAGCAAAGGTATTCCGGCTTGATCTTAAAAGAGAGTCGAGTGATCCGTAAAGCTCATCTTCCCCGAACAGCTCGGCGGATTCCTTAAACTCCTCATACCATTCATCATAAAGATTCTGCATTACTTCACTCTCACCTCTTTTCTTAGTCCGCGTTGTCGCGCCACTACGCGGCGCTTCGCAGGCGATCCTCGCCTTTTTTGAGCCGCGGCATCAGCACGTGATCTTCCAGGCTTCGCACCCTCTGGAGTGGTCGTAGGGAAATAATAGCGCTTGTCGCGGTTTTCCCGCCGTCGCTATCCATGGCTGTAGATAGTGCTGTACTTCGCCGCGGCATTTGCACGCGATATGCCAAACAGCCGCCGATAAGCAGAGTCATTCGGCGGCTGTTTTATCAGAACAGTTTCTGTAATCTTTCGAGATATGCTATAGATTCTTTCATCTTGTTCTTGCCGAATGACTTGTTCATGTAAACGCAAAGCTCTCTCAGCTCTTCACGAAGCATTGCAAGGTTTAAGGACTCAAACTTGCGGAATATCTTAGTCGCAAGCACGTAGTCGATACCGTCCAGCTCGTCTCCGCCGCAGGCAACGTATACGGGTACGAACAGACCCATTTGCTTTAAGATACGGTTACCGAAAGCGACTCTGAGTTTTTCAATTACCCAAAGGTCAAGCTGCTGTATCTTCTTGAGATTTTCCTGGGAGATCGGGTACTTGTCCCAGGCGTCGTGGAACAGCTGATCCAGGTGCGAGAAGCTGAGGCTCAAAGGCGGTGTGTCGGGCGCGTCGAATGCAACGCCCTTGGCGTCCAGGTTTATAGGCTGGGCACGGTCGTACACCTTATCGGAGATAGCGTATGTCGAGTCGTCGTTATTCGCCGTACCGATGTACCAGATGTTCTGCGGTATAACGATCTTGCCGCGGTCGAGCTTGACAGGGTCGGTGCTCCATACGTTAGGCACTATATCCAGCTCCCACTCGTCGGCGTTAGGCATTTCGAGTATGGACAGCATTTCCGCGAAGTAATACTCGATACGCGCTATGTTCATCTCATCGAGGAGTATGAAGTTTACGTCATCGTTGTAGTTGGAGGAGTATATTCTCTTGAGCACTTCCGTCTCGTTGAAGTTCTTGGTAAATTCGTTGAAGTAGCCGAACAGCTCGGTACGGTCACGCCATGAAGGCTGTACCGAAGCTATGGTGGTATCTATCTGCAAAAACTTACCGAAGGAGTAGGGAAGTGAAGTTTTACCTGTACCGGATATACCCTGAAGGATAATGAGCTTTGTAGAAGCCATACCCGCGATGAACAGGCGTATAGTCTTTATGTCATAGAACAGCCGCATACGTGAGCAGGCGAAGTTTCTGTAAGCCTCGCATATGCCCGGCAGGTCAATGTCATTGTTGTAATCGGGCGGTGTGTAGGTCTTGTAGAAGTTATCCACTTCAAGCAGCTTGGAGAAGCGGTGCTCGGTGGTCTGAACAACGCCGTCGTCGTCCAGCGAGCCCTCTGCCGCGGCACCCTCGCCGCCCTCGCCCTGAGCGCCCTCGCCCATGGCGGTCATCATGCTTCCGTCCGCCAGAGACAGCGCACCCGAGCCGGGTATGCCCATTTGTGCGACTTTCATCGCCATGATCTCGTCCTTTTCCTTCGTCATTTTGAGCACCTGTCTCTGGAGCGAAGCTATCTCCTCCAGCAGATCCTCGTTGCTGACGATAGAGTGACGGAACCTGATATACTTTCTCACGGCAAGCACTATCATAAATGCGATAAGCACAAAGATAGCCGCTACGATGATTATTGCCAGTATAGCCAGTATCCAGCCTGTCGCGCCGAAGTCGGGCGAATAGGTCTTGAATATCTCTATGTATTTTTTTATGTTGAATATCTGCTTTATACCCTTTCCGATGCCTCTGAATATGACGGCAAACCCGCCCAGCAGCTCGGAAATAAATACAAAGAACCATTTAAGAAATACACTCATAGCCTTCTCCGTTCATCTTCCGGACCCGTATTATTCTTTATTCTCTTCCGGATCCTCGCCGTTATTTTCAGCACTCTCTGCCGTGTCAGTCTCGGTGCTGTCGTCCGTTTTTTCTGTGTTTTCGGCTTCCTTAGCCTTCTGCGCCGCTAAGTATTCCTCGATAGCGCGTTTCTTGATCTCTTCCTCGTCATCCTCGCTGAGCTCCGGCTTCTTTATCTCTATCAGCGTAACGATGAACTTGTAAAGCTCAAACAGGAAGAATATCGCCATGGGGATAAGTATGCAGATGAAGAATCCGGTCTTTGTCCTGAGGAAGTTCATGACCTTTCCGAATCCGCTTAGCTTCACTCCCGTCCACTTGCCGATGATATCGCCGGCGTATACCGGTACTTCGTCGTCTAAGCTGTTGTTATCGCCTCGTGTAACGTAGCTTATGGTGCCGCCCTCGTCTTTTATTTCAACGATCCTATGCGTATTCTTTACCTTCTGCCCCTGGATTATAGTCCAGAAGGTGATAACGTCGTCCTTTTTCAGCTTAGACATATCGTCGATCTCTCTGCAGATGATAAGGTCATTTTTCTTGAAGGTGGGTTTCATTGAGTCCGATTCTACCGTCATGGGTATAAATCCCATGAGGTTAGCGACTCCGTTGTTTCTTCCCGAAGAGAACACCAGTATGGTGATCAGCAGGGCGAAGACCAGTATCACCCATGTCAGAACATTTACTATTATTCCCAGTACTTTTTTCATATCCTATTTGCTCCTCGCTGTATTATTTGGTGACCGCCTGCGCCGGCGGTGAGACATATTGACATCAGGTGGATTCAACGATCTTGAAGTCCATGCCGAGCTTGAGCGTTCCGCCGATAAGCTCGTCGGTGCAGTCGGGGTCATTTCCCTCCAGCCATATCACCACGGTAAATTTATCCTGAGCCTTAGGCTCAAATTTATCATGCTTTGTCTTCATAACTATGGTAGAGGACGTAAATTCGCTGTCGCAGTCGGATTCCTTTCCGCTGCCGTTCGATTTAGTCTTGCCGTAGACCGTCTTTTCGCCGTTCTTATACACGGCTATCCGCACAGCCTCGTCCACTCTGTTGGTGACGTTCTCTATCGTCATCTCTCCGTTATAGCTTATGGTGTCATCGCCTGCGTTTATCAGGTAGAAGGTATAAGCTATGTAGCTCTCGCCGTTGTGGCTGCCGTTCACCATGTCAACGTTGTCCGGGATATCTTCGCCGCTGATATTTGTCATATCGTAAACTATATCCGCATTGAGGACTGAGTTTGTCCTGTCAAATTCCGGGGTCTCCGAAAGGGTGAGCCCCTGCCTCATCATATCATACTTGTTGATCTTAACGGTAAAGCTGCCGTATTTGTCATAGAAGTAGGATATGGCATAGGCGATAGCGACTATCGCTATAAGAATAATAACAAGAAGCCCCAATACCCTCATGACAACGACGTGGCGTTTGACTTCTTTAGCCGTCCGTCGGAGTTCAAGGACATCTCTTATTTTTTCATCCAATGTTAATTACTCCTTCTCATATCATTGATCGTCTGCTTCGTCGCTTCTTCTGCGGACGTATTTCTCAGCGATATACTTTCCCGCAAGCGAACCGGCACAGTACATACATTCAAATTCGTAAAGCTTTTCAGCCTGACGCACGTTCTGTACGCCGTCCGCGATAGGCTCGGCATTAAGGTCTGTCGCGAAGTCTATCAGCGCCTTGACCGCGTTGTCCGAGCGCTCGTCCTTACCCAGATACTGGGTTATCTCCGGGCTGAGCATAACGTGGTCTACTTCAAATTCCGAAAGCTTCATAACAGGGCTGCCCTCGCCGCCGAAGCCGGTGAGCATAAAGTGGAAGCCTCTGTTCCTGAGCTTCTTGATGTTTTCGGCTATGGGAGCCTCTGTCTCCTCGAACAGCTTGTCGCTGAGCGAAAAGCATATCTTGGTGGTTGGCACCTCAAGACGCTCGCTGACGTCTATAAGGCTCTTCTCCACGCCCGGCTCCAGCAGATACTTAGCGGGCATATACACCGACACCCATTTAAACCGAAGCTCACGCTCGGTGAATTTCTGCACCGCCTCCAGTGCCTGGACGTATTCCAGCTCAAAAAGGCTTATGCACTGCCTTGTGACCTCAGAGACATCACGGAATATCTCAGGCATAAGGGTGCCCATGCCGGGGGTGTTGAGCCGGGTCTGCGACTGATAAAAGGCGCAGTTTCCGCTTGAAATATCGCGGATAACGCGGTAATACATCTCGATAGCGCGTACGCCGTCGACTGTCTTTTCTCTTTTCTCTGCCACAGCTGCACCCCCTTTTAAATTTATATATACAGTTAGTTAATTATATTATACTACAAATGCGGCCATTTGTCAATGGAAAATAGTAATATTTCCTAAAAAACATTAGTTTTTTACAGATTTATTGTTTCACATTCGTTGATATGCCGAAATATCGCGCTTTTTTTCATGCACGTCCTGAATATCCCCCGGCAGACCGGCTGATTCTCTTGACATATCAGGGGAATTGTGCTATAATTTATAGTGTGTCTCTATATATAAATAAAAGCGGGACACGGATCGTGTTAAATACTGGAGGACAAAGAAGGAAATGACAACAACAGCTTCAAAAATCATACTTACGGCTATGATCGCCGTGATCGCGTTTGTCGCGGTGCCGGTCACAGCTCACGCTGCGGGAGGCTCCGGAGCGTGGGGAGCATCGGTCACCGATGCCGATTCGGCGAACAAGATAAACGTGGTTAAAAAGTACAAGGCAGACCCCAAGGGCGTAAAGGACAGCCGCCACGCTATACAGGCGGCACTCAATTACGCTGCCGAGAAGGGAACTCCTTCAAACAGAGTAATGGTCTATCTGCCCAAGGGTACATATAAGATCAGCGCTACGCTGAGGATATATTCCAACACCGATCTGGTGCTTGCAGATGAAGCCAAGGTGCTCAAATGCTTTAATTCCGGCTGTATGATCCGAAACGATTCCAACGGTGCCGGCGGCTATTCGGGCGCCGAGAATATCAGCATACGCGGCGGTACATGGGACGGCAATACCTCAGAGTACGGCAGCGTATACTCCTTTTCAAATATACGTATAGGTCACGCAAAAAATGTGCTTATCAGAAATACGTCTGTCATAAACAACAAGAACGGTCACCACATCGAGGCGGGCGGAGTCAGCGGGTTCACCATTGAAAACTGCTATTTCGGCGGGTATACCGGCGGTCTGCTCAAGGAAGCTATCCAGCTGGACGTTATGAACTGCTACGAGGTCTTTGCCGGATACGCTCCCTTTGACGACACTCCCTGCGAGAATGTCATAATCCGCAACAACACCTTCAATGATCTTATGCGCGGTATAGGCTCACATTCCGCCGTTGTGGGAAAGTATTACACCGACGTCACCATAAGCGGCAACAGTTTTACCAATGTCACTGACCTGTGCGTTATGCTGTATAACTACCGCCGGTGTACCATATCGAACAATACCATCTCAAACTGCGGCGGCGGCATCACCTTCAACTTTATGTCCGATGAGAATTTCAAGCATTACTTTACGCCGCTGGCGGGGCTTGATGCCGCGGCAGCGAATATAAACCACGACGCCGATACCGTTATAAGCGGCAACGATATAACCACATATCTCACCTCGGCACAGGATCTGCCCTTCGGCATAAAGATCTACGGCGCCTATACCAAGGCTACTGCCACCATGCCGGAAGCCGACTACTACGTGTCGAACGTGGATATACAGAACAACATAGTCCGCTCCTCGGACGCGGCGCTGAAGCTCAACGATACCACTGACTGCAACGTGAGCGGCAATACCTTCACCACCGTGGACGGCGGCAACGAGGTACAGCTTTGCAACATCACCTACTGCTCCTCCGTTACGCTGAGCGGCAATACCATAAAGAACTCCCGCAAGAGCGGTATCAATCTTGAGAACTGCTCCTCTGTGACCGTCGAGGAGAATACCATTTCCGGCAACCCCGGAGCCGCAGTGCTCTGCAAGAGCGTCACCGACTCGAAGGTCAGCAAGAATACTCTGTCTGACAATGACGTGGGCGGCGTAAAGCTGGACGAGGGCAGCGGCAGCATTTCTTTGGAAAAGAATGTTATCAAGCAGTCGGTGGGCTACGGCATAAAGGTCACAGGCAGCGGCAGCGGCACCGATATCAAGATCAAGGGCAACGATCTCTCCGGCGGGGATATAGGTATTATCTGCGCCAAGCAGGGCAAGGCTTTTTTACAGAACAACTCCTTTGAGGCGGTAGCTGATAAGGTAAGCGCCGACGCAGAGGGGCTGATCACCCTTACGAAAGCCAAGAAGTTCTCTGCCGATGAAATAACCGACGACAAGATAAAGCTCACATGGAAGGCTATCAGCGAGGCGGACGGCATAGGCGTGTTCCGGCGCACAGCGGGCGGGGAGTACGAGCATATCGCTTCGGTGGAGAGCGGCTCTATATTCCAGGACGAGAGACTGTTCTCCGGTACCAACTACTTCTATAAGCTGGTGCCCTATATAATAATAAATGACCAGATGTCCGGCAACGCAGAATCCGACGAGATAGAGGCGCGTACCAAGGTGAACATCGAGAACGCTTACATCGAGTGCGTATCCGAGGCTGCCTTTACCGGACGCCCCGTGACCCCTAAATTCCGCATTATAGCCAACTCCAACGAGCTTGTGGCGGACGTGGATTACGTTTGCAGCTACCAGAACAACCTCTACACCGGTACTGCGCTGTTATCCGTAACGGGACGCGGCGACTATATCGGAACACTCAGCTATAACTTTGAGATCACGATAGACGCTCCGGTGGTAAATGACGCTGCACGCCGCGAGAATATCGGCATATTCGGCAAGCTCCCCAGAAGAAGCTACAGCGTCACCTGCACTCCCGTGTCCACTCAGCTGCTTGCTGACAGCGATGTAAGGGTAAACCCCGCACAGCGCTCGATAGACGCGCTCAGACTCACCGTACCGGTAAAGACCACCTCCGGCACAGCTATCTGGAACGGCTCGGGATACAGCTTTTTCTGATAAACGCTCTATGAAACGGGTGAATTATTATGGCAAATGTAGTAGTTAAAAAACGCAAGGTCAAAAGAAACCGGATATTTCTTGATCCGGGGCTTTTGGCGTATAATTTCAAGGGACATCTGAACACCGTGCTCCAGCACCGGCATATGGTCATGCGCCACTGCATAAAGGCGGGCATACCGCTCCAGGGGCTCACCCATGACCTGTCGAAATTCAGCCCCACCGAGTTCATAAAGGGCGTGATGTACTATCAGGGTACACGCTCACCCAACGAGGGCGAGCGTGAGTCCTACGGCTATTCCTACGCCTGGATGCACCACAAGGGACGCAACCGTCATCACTTTGAGTACTGGACGGATTATGACCCCCGCACCCGCCGTTTAGAGCCGGTAAAAATGCCGGTGAGGTATGTCAAGGAGATGTTCTGCGACAGAGTGGCGGCGAGCAAGATATATAACGGCGAGAACTATACCAACTCAGACCCTATCAAATACTTTCTGCGGGGCAAGGGCAAGAGAATGATCCACCCCGATACCTCGCGGCTGCTGGAAATGCTCCTGCGTATGCTGGAGATACAGGGCGAGGACGCTACCTTCAAGTACATCAGACGACTCAGGAGATATTGATATGAAAGGCTACAGAATAACGTTTATCCGTCACGGCGCCACTCAGGGCAACGCCGACGGAAAGTATATAGGCGTCACCGATCTTCCCCTCAGCAAGGAGGGCGCGGAGGTGCTGTACGAAAAGGCAGAGCAGGCGGGCTATCCCTCATTTCAGAGGGTGTATCTTTCGCCGATGAAGCGCTGCTTGCAGACGGCGTACATCATGACCCCCAACTGTCAGATGATCGAGATACCAGAGCTGGTGGAAATGGACTTCGGCGACTTTGAGGGCAAGACCCCCGCCGAGCTGAAGAGTGACCCGGCTTATGCCCAGTTCCTCAAGGGCGGTCTGGATAATCCTCCCCCTAACGGAGAGTCGGCACGGCAGGTGGTGACACGCTGCCTTAAAGCCTTCGCGAAGATAATTGACGATATGATGACCGAGGGGCTTACCAACTGCGCGGTCATAACCCACGGCGGGATAATCATGAATATGCTTGCCTGCTTTGGTCTGCCTAAGCAGGATCCTATGGCGTATGCCTGCGGCTTCGGCGAGGGCTTTGAAGTGCTGGTGACGGCGTCTCTATGGCAGCGCTCCGGCGCTTTCGAGGTGCTGGGCAGCTTCCCGGCAGTATATGACGAGCCCCGCGGCGAGTATTTTATCGACGCGGAGCAGGACGAGGACGACGAATAACAGACCCCGCGGCATTTGCCTGCGGAAGGGCGGTGATATACCTTGACAGACAAAGAGATACGCAGGCTTGCGAGAGAGCGGCTTGCGGAAAATACGGATATCGTGATCATCTCGATAATCTATTTTTTCTCGATAGTCATAATGCTGCATATGTGTGAGGCTTTTGTTTCATCGGTCATAAAGATGTTCATGGATCCGGATTACTCCTTCTTCGGAAGCCTGTTTGACGGTATATCCTTCTCCGATCTGCTTCTTTTGGTCATACGTATGCTGATGTATTATGTTTTGATCGCAATAATACAGAACATTCTGCTGAGGTACTACATCAACATGAACGACGGCGGCGAGTCGGAACGGTTCGTAAGCCGGCACTGGAGCAGGATGATAAGCCCCTGTCTGCTGGGCTCGATGAAAATGCTGTTCTACAAGCTGCTGGTGACCTCACCGCTGTTCTTCGGCATCTACGGGATACAGCATTTCAGGACAAAGGGCATTTCCGAACAGCTTACGATGATAGACCTTGTGTGCTTTATGCTTTGCATAGGCTTTTCGATAGTCTGGGCGGGCGAGCTGGTACACTACTTCATATCGCTGTCGCTGGTGAAATACATCTACGCGATAAACCCGCGCGCGAATTTCTTTGACGCCTGCGATCTTTCCGTAAAGCTAATGGACGGAAAGCATATGAGGGTCATGAGCTTCTGGTTCGGTATGCTGCCATATATTTTCCCGGCGTTCTTCGTCTACCCGCTGCTTCTGATCTATCCGTTTGTGACCGAAGCAAAGCTGATATTCTGTCATGAGATAATGGGAAGCTACTGGCAGGACAAGATCCCCGCCATGGCACGCCGCTGGGACCGCCAGCAAAAGCGCCTCAGCCGCAACAGAGTATAATACTAATCCCTAAAAGAACAGCAGACAAATCTCGGCACTGACGGCTCATCATTTGTCGTCAAGCTCCCTTGCAGGGCATAAAAAACAGACCACCGCAAAACGGTGGTCATTTTGTATCACAACACAAAAAACGGAAGCCCCGAAGGACTTCCGTTCTTTTATACAGTAATTATGAATTACTCGTTGATAGCGGTAACAACGCCGGAACCTACAGTTCTGCCGCCCTCACGGATAGCAAAACGCAGACCCTCTTCAATAGCGATAGGAGTGATGAGCTCAACGTCCATCTGTACGTTATCGCCAGGCATGCACATTTCCTTGTCAGCAGGAAGAGTGATAACGCCGGTAACGTCGGTAGTTCTGAAGTAGAACTGAGGACGATAGTTATTGAAGAAAGGAGTATGACGGCCACCCTCGTCCTTCTTCAGTACGTAAACCTGACCGGAGAACTTGGTGTGGGGGTGAATGGAACCGGGCTTGCAGAGAACCTGTCCTCTTTCAACCTGGTCTCTGGTGATACCACGGAGAAGAGCACCTACGTTATCGCCTGCCTCACAGAAGTCCAGAGTCTTTCTGAACATCTCAAGACCGGTAACAACAGTGGTCTGCTTTTCGTCGGAAAGACCAACGATCTCAACCTGCTCGTTGACATTGAGACGGCCTCTCTCTACTCTGCCGGTAACAACGGTACCACGGCCGGAAATGGTCATAGTATCCTCGATAGGCATAAGGAAGGGCTTAGCGTCGTCTCTCTCAGGAGAAGGAATGAACTCGTCTACAGCGTCCATGAGGTCAAGGATCGGCTTGTAAGCGGGATCATTGAGGTCCTCGGGAGCTTCGAGAGCAGCCAGAGCAGAACCGATGATGATAGGAGTATCATCGCCGGGGAAGTCATAGGTGCTGAGAAGGTCACGGATATCCATTTCAACGAGCTCGAGAAGCTCGGGGTCGTCAACCTGGTCTGCCTTGTTCATGAAAACAACGATAGCAGGAACGCCAACCTGACGAGCGAGAAGGATGTGCTCTCTGGTCTGAGCCATAGG
>CACXDI010000045.1 GCA_902766335.1 uncultured Ruminococcus sp.
GATGAGCCGTCAGTGCCGAGATTTGTCTGCTGTTCTTTTAGGGATTAGTATTATTTTTGCCTGCGCCTTTCCGGCAAGGTTTAATTGGGGGAGCAATAGAAAGAGAGACCCGCTATTTTTTTCAAGGCGAGGATCATAAAAATGGTCACAAAAAAGATCACAGCCGGGGCATTATGTTTTGCCATGACGCTCACGGCACTTCCGGCACAGGTTTTTGCCGATGACATTATGCCTGACTATACCGAGTATTACGGTGAATATCAGGCAAATGAAGTATCCGAACAGCTGGACGCTGAGACGCTGGAGTCCGCGCCGGACAGAGTCACCAATCTGAGATACGGCAAGGTGACGGAAAATGCCTATACTCTTGCATGGGATAAGGTAAGGGGCGCAGACGGATACAGGGTATACCGTTACAATGCGAGCAAGAAAAAATACGTCCGCATAAAGAATCTGAAAAGCAACAGAGTGCGGATAAGCGGACTGGAGCCGGGACAGAAGAACACCTACCGCGTTACCGCTTATAAAAAGGAAAAGGGCGGTGTGTCCGAAGGCAAGGCGGCGGTAGGGCAGTTCACCACCAGACCGGCGCAGGTGGAGCTGTGCAAGATAAAGAGCCGTTCCAAGGGCTATGTTACGCTCCGCTGGAGAAGAGTGAAAAACGCTTCGGCGTACAATATTTACTACACCGTGAACGGCAAGAACTACAAGCTTCTCAAGACGGTGAGCGGCAACGTGGGCGAGCTCAAGACCGGGCTTATCCCTACCGGAAGGAAAGTGGGGATAAAGATACGCGCAGTATCTAAAGTAGGCAAAAGCGTTATGCTTGGCAAGCCCTCGCCGGCTGTCAGGACGATAATCTTCAACAAGCTGACGGTAGACGCGGTCATGGATTCATACGATAATTCCATGTCTGTAAAGCAGGTGAACGCGCAGGGCTTCAAGCTCTCCGACAAGCGCCGTCAGACGCTGGAGTATCATCTGACGAGGCTCGGCGGCTCGGCAGGATATATGATCTACGACATAGACAGCGGTTCGGCGGTGGGATACAATGCCGATACCTATTTCAGCACCGCAAGCACCGTAAAGATGCCGTATATCCTCTACAGCCTGCGCTGCATGGAGGACGGCGATCCGCCTATGGACAAGGAACTGACATATCTGCCCTCCGACTACAACGGCGGTTCCAGCTGGATAAAGACCCAGCCATTCTACTCCAAGTACACCATTAAAAGAGTCATTGAGCTTATAGGCGAGTACAGCGACAACTGCGGATACTATATGCTCCAGGACGAGTTCGGATATTCCGGCTACAGAAAATTCATCAAGAAGCTGGGCTGCAAGCCTACCGTTACTCCGGAAGTACGCTGGGGCTATGTGAGCTCCTGCGACTCCACCCGTGAGTGGGCTTGTATGTGGAGATATATGAACAAGGGCAGGTACAAGGACTTTGCAAAGCAGGTATTCTCTACCACCTGCGGCGCCAATATCCGCGCTCAGCTGGGCAACCGCTATACGGTATATGAAAAGAGCGGCTGGACGGGAGAGGTCTACAACGAGACTGCTCTTGTTGAGGCGAAGCATCCGTATATCGTGATATGCCTGACCACCGTCACCGACGCTGCAAGAATGAGGGATGTAGCGGAGATCTCTGAGGCTATCCATAACGATATGTGGAGATATTACAACAAATAATGATAACGGACGAGTGCCTTTTGACCGGGCGCTCGTCCTTTTGTTTATTCTATACTGCTTCTCATGGCGGCGAGAAGCTTTTTCTCCCGGCGGGAGACCTGCACCTGCGTCATGCCTAGCACCGCAGCTGTTTCGGTCTGGGTCTTGTCGCGGAAATAGCGCAGGAATATCAGCTTGCGGTCACGCTCGTCAAGCTTCGCAAGCGCTCGCCGCAGCGATATCGAGTCGAGTATCTGCTGCTCCGATGAGGGCACCGGGACGTCGGCTTCGTCTACGCCGTCCTCGGTGACTATGGTGAGACTCATGGGCTGCCGCCCGGCGTCGAGGGCTTCAAGCACGTTTTCATATGCTTCGCCGCTGAGCTCACAAAGCTCGCTGACGGTAGGCTCTCTGCCGTGAGTGGCGGCAAAGGCGTCACGCAGACGGTTGAGCTTTAAGGAAAGCTCCCGGACGCTGCGGCTGACGTGTATCGCTCCGCCGTCGCGGAACAGCCGTTTCATTTCGCCGATTATCACCGGCACCGCGTAGGTGGAGAATTTCAGCCCCCGCTCCTCGTCGAAGCCACGGGCTGCCTTCATCAGCCCTATGCACCCCGCACCGTAAAGATCGTCGTATTCTATCCCGCGTCCGCGGAACCGGTTAGCACAAAGATGTACCAGCCCTAAGTTTTCTTCCGCCCGCTGCTGTATCCTGCAAGTCTGAGTATCCATCCTTTTCCTTCTCCGAGAGCGTCTTTTCCATGACGACGGTAGTTCCCCGCTGCCGCGAGCTCCTAACCCGCAGCTGATCGGTGAAGCTTTCCATCACAGCGAATCCCAGACCCGCACGCTCCTCCTCGGGGGCTGTGGTGAAAAGCGGCTGCATGGCGCGGTCTATGTCGGCGATGCCGCAGCCCTTGTCACGTATCTTTATGTACACTCTTCTGTCGGAGTAAAGGCGCATATGTATCCACACAACGCCGCCCGGCTGTCCCCGGTAGGCGTGGACTATGCAGTTGGTGACCGCTTCAGAGACGGCGGTCTTTAGCTCGGCGAGTTCGCTGATGTAGGGGTCAAGCAGCGCCACGAAGGAGGACACGCAGGCGCGGGAGAAGGCTTCGTTCTCGCTGACTGCCGAGAAGCTGAGCTTCATTTCGTTTATACATTTTTTCACTGTTCCTCACCTCCCGCCCTGTGTGAGCCCGTCCGCACCGGAGCGCGGGTATCTACTATCTCGCAGAGCCTGCCTATGCCGGATATCTTCATCACCTTTGAGATGTAGGCAGGTGGGTCTGCTACCCGGCAGCGTCCGCCCAGCTCGCAGGCGAGCTTCTGCCGTCCCATGACCAGTCCTATCCCCGAGCTGTCCATGAATGTAACGCCGGAAAAGTCAAGCGTTAATATCTTGATACTGTTTTGCCGGAGAGCCCGGTCTATCTCCGCTCTCATACCGGCGGCGGTGTGGTGATCTATGTCTCCGGTGAGATAAGCTGTGAGCTTGTCTCCGTCAAGTTTTAATTCTACCGACATTTTCGTTCACTTCCTTTTGCAAGCATAATAATAACACCCTTTTCATGCGAATATTGTCGCATAAAAAGGGTGAAAATACACAAAATTTAATTTTTATATTGTCTATAATGACTAAATTTGTGAAAAATGACTTAAACAATACCGTAAACGTTTTCTTACACTTGACAAACAGCGTGAAAATTGATATAATTATAATTAGTCCATTAGGCTCTTTTGGACATATGTTACTAAAAACGCATGACAATAATGTGCAAATTTGTTAAAAAATTCGCATTGCTGTGTATGTGGTAACAAGTTGTGTCCAAAACGCGAAATCGGGCAATTATCAATAAAGTTATATGCAAATTGTACAAATGATTAGTGAGGTGTCCGATGGGTGAGGTCATACTTTCGGCTCGTGATGTCTGCCGCGACTTCAAGATAGGCGACGGCAGCGTGGTCTCTGCGCTAAAACACATCAATATCGAGATAGAGCAGGGCAAGCTCACAGTGCTGAGAGGACGCTCGGGAAGCGGCAAGACCACGCTTATCAATATCCTCGGCGCGCTTGACAAGCCCACAAAGGGCAGCGTGGTCTTTGACGGCAGGGAGATCACAAAGCTGTCGGAGAAGAAGCGCGACAACATCAGGCGGCGCGAAATGGCGTTCGTATTCCAGTCGGTGGCGCTCATGAGCGGGCTCACCGCATTCGAGAATGTGGATTTTATGCTGAGGCTCGCCAAATATCCTTATAATAAAAGGAGAGCGAGGGTCGTCGAGGTGATGACGGCGGTGGGGCTGGAAAAGCGTATGCATCATCGTCCCTCTGAGATGTCGGGCGGTGAGCAGCAGAGAACGGCGATCGCAAGGGCGATAGCTCACGAGCCGCTGATAGTCTTTGCAGACGAGCCTACCGCGGAGCTTGATACCGCCACGGCGCTGCATATAGTAAAGCTTTTCAAGGATCTGGTGGCGGAGCGCGGCATGACGATAATCATGACGACTCATGACCCCAGTATGATGGACGTAGCCGATAAGGTCTACACGCTTGAGGACGGTGAGATCGTTGAGCAGCTTTGATAAGGATAGTGTAACACTGAATGATGACGGCGCTATGATAAGGTGTGAAAACCTTGTAAAAATTTACAAAACTTCTGAGGTTGAAGTTGTGGCGCTGCAGGGACTTGACCTTACCGTTGACAGGGGAGAGCTGATGGCGATAGTCGGCAACTCGGGAAGCGGAAAGTCAACGCTCCTTAATATGCTGGGCGGTCTTGACAGACCCAGCGCGGGACAGCTTTTCGTGGACGGAAAGAACCTGCTGAAATTTACAGATAACGATTATGTTGAATATAAGCGCAACACCGTGGGGTTTGTGTGGCAGAACAACGCCAGGAATCTGGTGCCTTACCTTACTGCGGTGCAGAACGTGGAGCTGCCTATGCTGCTGGACGGACGCCGCAAGCGGCGCGAGAAGGCGCTGAGGCTGCTGGACAGCGTGGGACTGCTGAAACGCAAGAACTCGCGGCTGGATCAGATGTCGGGCGGTGAGCAGCAGAGAGTCGCTATCGCGATCGCGCTGGCGAATGACCCTAAGCTGCTGCTGGCAGACGAGCCTACCGGTTCTGTGGACACCAAGACCTCTAATATGATACTGGATATCTTTAAAGAGGTGAACAAGGCATTCGGGGTGACGGTGGTCATCGTTACTCACGATGTGCGGCTGGCGCGGCATATAGACCGCGTGGTGGCGATACGCGACGGAAGGACAAGTTCGGAGATAGTCCGTAAGCGCTCCTACAGCGAGGAGTTAGAGCAGATAAAGGGTTTTGGCGAGACTGCTGCTGAGGATAACGACGAGGACTTCACTCACGAGGAGCTTGTGGTGCTTGACCGCGCCGGAAGATTGCAGCTGCCCCGGGATCACATGGATAAGCTGGGGATCAAGGGCGGCGACAAGGTGAAGGTGGAAGTGGACGATGAGAGCGGACGGCTCTACATCGTGCGGTGAGCCTGCACCGGGATGATTTTGGCTATTGCCGTTTCCTGCTGTGAAACGGATAGTATATATTAAAAATGTAATCAGTTTTAAAGCGCGGCGGAGATCCGCTGCTGCGCGGGGAACTGTTTATAGTACAGCAAATTTACTGGAAAGGTGGATTTATTGTGAATAACACAAGGTTTAGGCGTGTTGTCTCTTCCGCAGTCGCAGCAGTGATGCTTGCATCGGCGGCGATACCTGCGTTTGCTGACGCTGAAGAAGAGAATACCGCTGCGCTGGACAGCGCGGTGGGAGACGCTGCCCCTGCGGACAACGGTGATGAGTCTGCTAAGGCGAGCGGCAAGCGCGTTGAAGAATCCTACAAAGAGTTTTTCGCCAAGTATTCCGGCGAAAAGGGCTCCGATCAGGAGATAACTCTGACTGCTTCGGATATCTCGAACAGCTCGGATTACTCCGTATTGGAAGGCACCGACATTTCCATGGGCTCTGTCGGCGGCGAGGACAGCGTCCTCAACTGGGCTAACCAGGACGGCGGCTTCTCCTTCGGTGTGGACGTTCCCTCTGCGGGCGTTTACAGCGTTAAGGTGAGCTATTATGTGCCGCAGGAGAGCAACACCAGCGACGTCGAGGTAGAGCTTGACGTCAACGGCGAGTGTCAGTATCCTACTGCGGGACGTATCACGCTGCCCAAGGTTTGGGTCAATGCCGCTACCGAAAGCGATACCGGCATAGACATGGATACCAGAGGAAATGATATCCGTCCCGGTCAGGTCGCATATGCGAAGTGGCAGATGGATCAGCCGCTGAAGGATATCGACGGACTTTCGGGTGAGCCGCTCCTCTTCTATTTTGAGAGCGGTCACAATGTGGTCACCATTAAGTCTGAGAAGGCGCAGTTCGCGCTCAAGGACTTCACGCTTTATCAGTATACCGCACCCGGAAAGTATGAAGCGCCCTCCGCTCAGGAGCTTGCGGCGGCTTCCGGCGAGCTTATCACTCTTGAGGGTGAGCTTGCAAATGAAAAGAGTGACCGTACTCTCTTCCCGACGAGCGATATGCACTCCTACATAACTTCGTGCGTAAACGGCACGAGCCCCACCAAGACCAGATACAATACAATAGGCAAGTCCAGCTGGACACAGTCCACACAGGCTGCCACATGGAACGTTACTGTTGCAAAGGACGGCTGGTATAAGGTAGGCATCCGCGCCAAGCAGGATGTCATGAGAGGTATGTACTCCAACCGCCGCCTTTACATTGACGGCGTCGTTCCCAACAAGCAGAGCGATCAGATCAAGTTCTACTACAACTCTGACTGGACTATCACCACTCCCAGAGTTACCGATGACGAGAACGCAGACCCCGTTTACTACTACCTTTCCGCGGGTCAGCACACCCTCACTCTTGAGGCTGTTCCCGGCGAGATCGGAAACATCATGGGCGAGCTTGACAATATCACCTATGATATCAACAACTACTACAGAAGGATCAGACAGATCACCGGTCCTGACCCCGATGAGTACAACAACTACATGATCGACAAGACCATACCCGAGATCATTCCCGACTTCAAGGCGTTCAGCAAGCAGCTGAGAGCTCTGAAGAGCGAGATAGAGACGCTCTCAAATCAGGGCGGTTCCGAGGCGGTAACACTTGAAAAAATGGCTCTTACCCTTGACGAGTGTATCGAAAAGCCTGACCGTATCCCTGAGATGATGAGTCAGATCAAGGATAACGTTACCTCGCTGTCTTCGTGGGTGAGCACCTACCGTGAGCAGCCTCTTGAGGTAGACCTTATAGAGCTTGCAGGCTCCGACACCGAGTTCACTCCCTGCAAGAACAACTTCTTCCGTTCCTTCAAGTTCGGATTTGACGCATTCATCGGCTCCTTCTTTGAGGATTACAATTCTCTTACGGATCTGGAAGAGGGCGATGACGTAATGACCTGCTGGATCGCGCTCGGACGTGATAATGCTACCGTTGTTACGAACCTTGTTAACAATGAATACAATCTTACCGCTGATACCAAGGTAAACATGAAGCTGGTACAGGGCGGTATCATCGAAGCGACATTCGCCGGAAAGGGTCCTGACCTTGCGCTGTTCATGGGCGGCGACTTCCCGATACAGCTCGCTTCGCGTGGCGTGCTTGAGGATATCACTCAGTTCCCGGATTATGAGGAGGTAACAAAGAGATTCTCCTCCGACGCTATGACCCTTTACAAGTACAACGACGGCGTATACGGACTGCCTGTTTCACAGACATTCCCGATGCTGTTCTACCGCAGCGATATCCTGGAGGAGCTGGGCGTTGATCCTGAGACTGACCTCGCTACATGGGAGGGTCTGCTCAACGTGCTGCCGGTACTCCAGAGAAACTACATGGAAGTCGGTCTTATCCTTCCCGTAATGGGCGGTACCTCGGGCGTTACCGCAGTTTCGCCTGTAACCGAAGCCGGCAACACCTTTGCTATGCTCCTTATGCAGCAGGGCGTTTCCTACTACAACGACGACCTCACCAAGACCAACTTCGACAAGCAGGAGGCTGTTAACGCATTTGAGATGTGGACTGAGTTCTACACCAAGTACAGCTTCAGCCAGACCTACGACGCATTTACAAGATTCCGTCAGGGCGATATGCCTGTAATGGTACAGAACTACACCTTCTTCAACCAGCTGACCGTTGCGGCTCCCGAGATCAAGGGCTGCTGGAACTTCATGCACGTTCCCGGCACTCCCAATGAGAACGGCACCGTTACCCTGAAGGACGGCACCAAGATAGCTATTACCGCTTCCTCCGCAGGCTCCGGTGCGCTGATCTTCAAGACCTGCCCCGACAAGGAAGGCGCTTGGGAGTTCATCAAGTGGTTCACCTCTGATGAGACCCAGACCACCTACGGTCAGGATATCGAGTCTGTACTCGGCACTATGGGACGCTATGATACAGCGAACCTTAACGCACTTCAGAACCTCTCCTGGACTCAGTCGCAGGTGAAGAAGCTCACCGAGCAGCTGACCGCCCAGAAGGAAGTTCCCGTTATCCCCGCTTCTTACGGCGTTACCAGAAACCTCAACAACGCATTCAGAGAGGTTGCTAACCAGTATGCTAACGCAAGAGACACCCTCTTCTGGTACGACAAGGATATCAACGAAGAGATCACTCGTAAGAACAAAGACCTTGCACTGTATGATTAAGAAAGGGGAGAGCACATAAATGGCAAACCAGCAAAATAATCAGACGCCGGCTATAAAAATGGGTTACTGGCATTATACCTGGCATATGATGAAAGTCAATAAGGGCTGCTACGGACTGCTTGCTCCGTTCATGGCATTGTTCCTGCTCTGCACGATCATACCTGTTGTAATGAGTCTCCCGATGTCTTTCACAAACTTCAATATGATCCAGACGCCCAAGTGGGTCGGACTTTCAAACTTCTATACACTGTTCGTAAATGACAGCGTATTCCTTATCGCGGTAAGAAACACTCTTATCTTCGCGGTATTCACCGGACCTTTCGCTTATATGCTCAGCTTCCTGGTTGCGTGGCTGATAAACGAGATGAACCCATTCCTCAAGACATTCTTCACCTTCGTTTTCTACGCTCCTTCGATGACCACCTCGGTCTATGTTACATGGCAGCTGATACTTTCCGGTGACCAGTACGGTTACTTAAACGCTATACTGCTTGACCTCGGATTCATTTCGAGACCTGTGCAGTGGCTTACAGACACCACCTATATCCTCGGCGTGTGCATCATCGTACAGCTGTGGATGTCCATGGGCGCCGGCTTCCTTGCGATGCGTGCGGGCTTCCAGAACATCGACAAGACCATGTACGAGGCGGGCGCTATCGAGGGTATCAAGAACCGCTGGCAGGAGCTTTTCAAGATCACTATCCCTTCCATGGGACCCTCGCTGCTGTTCGCGGCAGTTAACCAGATCGCGGGCTCCTTCACCGTAGGTGCTGTAGGACAGATGCTCGTAGGTCTGCCTTCCACCGATTACGCGGCTCACACCGTTATGAACCACGCTACCGACTACGGTTCCGTAAGATACGAAATGGGCTACGCTTCGGCGATATGCTTTGTGCTGTTCCTTGTGATGCTGCTGGCTAACAAGGGTGTAAACAGCTTGCTTGGCAAATATATTGATTAAAGGAGGTGCAGATAACAAATGGCAAAAAGAAGAAGAAAAAAGAAGTCAATTGAACAGCTTAAGGTCAGAGAGAAGCATAAGAAGATCAACGGCTCTGTCGGCGGCGATGTCTGCATCTTCCTGTTTCTTTCGATACTGGGAATATTCATGGTATTCCCTATCTACTACTCTGTAGTACAGTCCTTAAAGCCTGTAGAAGAGCTGTTCGTATTCCCGCCTAAGCTCTACGTTCTGAATCCTACCAGCAAGAACTTCCACGATATGTTCAAGGTAGCAGCGGAGTACACCGTACCTCTTTCGAGATACATATTCAACAGCGTGTTCACCACCATAGTGATCTGCGTGTTCAACGTATTCGTTACCTGCATGGCGGCGTTCGTGCTTGCTAAGTGTAAATTCCCCGGCGATAAGCTGCTCAACAAGATCATCGTTATCGCCCTGCTGTTCCAGTCCCAGGCGACATGGATCATGCAGTTCCTGGTATATTCCAAAATACACATCATCGACACCTACTTCGTTCTGATACTCCCCTACATCGCCACCGCGATGAACCTTTACCTGATGAGACAGAGTATGTCTACCATACATGACTCTATGGTAGAGGCTGCAAAGGTGGACGGCGCGGGACTGTTCAGGATATGCTGGCAGATAGTTGTTCCCAACTCTAAGCCGGCTATCATGACTATTATAATCTTCGCGTTCCAGCAGGCTTGGAACATAAACGGCGGCTCGGTTATATACTCCGAAGAGTACAAGACGCTGCCGACTATCGTACAGCAGATCTCTATGGCAGGTCTTGCCCGTCAGGGTGTAACCTTCGCCTCGGCTGTATTGCTCCTGATCCCCCCGCTGGTCGTATTCCTCATAGCACAGGGTAACGTTATGGAAACCATGGCGAACTCCGGTATGAAGGATTAAGACCGGTGAGATATACGAATGAAACAACATCTTATATTAAAAAAGGAAACAGGTGATAATACAGTGAATGGATCAAAATTTTCCGTAAGGAAGCTCATTAGTCTGTCGCTCGCAGCGTGCACGGCTTTATCTATGATGTCCGTCACTGCTTTCGCAGATGAGCCTTATAAGCCTTACACCTACGATAACTGGGATACGGCGATCCCGTCACAGGCGGGCTACACCGTAAAGAGAACTGTTTCGGGCGATGATATGAAGCTCGATAAGCTTTCGGATCCCTCTGACCCGCTGTTCTACAGCGAGGACGCTTCTGACAGCCTCAGCGAGGCAAGAGACTTCTTCGTTTATGACGACAAGGAGATCTGGGTCGCTGATACAGGCAACAGCAGAATACTCAGACTTAATTCTGATTTTGAAGTTACCGGCAGATATTACTTCGTGACCGGCAGCACACAGCTTGACCCCTCCGCAGGTGAGATAGTTCTTACCGACGACGGGAACGGTTCCTATTTCAAGGAGCCTCAAGGTCTGTTTGTGATGAAGAGCCCTACTACCGGAAAGCAGACGATATTCATTGCCGACTACGCTAATGCGAGAGTAGTCAGAGCTTCCGTAGACAGCGCTACTGAGCTGACTATGGAGCAGGAATATATCAAGCCTACCGAAAAGCTCTACACCTCCAAGACCTTTAATCCTACCAAGGTCATCGTTGACTACGCCGAGAACGTGTATGCCGTTGTCAAGTCGGTAAACACCGGTTCGGTACAGTTCAAGAAGGACGGCTCCTTTACCGGATTCTACGGCGCTAACAGAGTTGAGGTTACCGCTAAGGTGATCGCTCAGAAGCTGTGGAGAAAGGTAGCTTCCAATCAGCAGATCGAAGGTATGACAAGAAACGTACCTGTTGAGTATGCAAACTTCGATATCGACAACGAAGGCTTTATCTACACCGTTACTGAGGTATCCACCGATACCGACGCGGTAAAGAAGATAAACCCCGCCGGATATAACATCTGGGACAACGTTGTCGGAAACGACTACAACTTCGGTGACCACACCGACGCCGTATGGGATATGGCGACAAAGAAGACCTACGCTACCAAGCTTACCGATATCGCGATCAGCGACAACGGTCTGATAAACGTTCTCGACTTCGAGACCGGACGCGTATTCCAGTACGACAGACTTTGCAATCTTATCTGCATCTTCGGTACAAAGAACTCCGCTGCCGATCAGCGCGGATCCTTCTCCAGCCCGAACGCAGTGGAGGCACTCAACGATTATGTTATAGTCCTTGAGGGCGCAAAGACAAGAAACGATATCACCGTGTTCGAGAGAACTACATTCGGTGAGAACCTGCACAAGGCTTTCGCTTACTATGACGAGGGTCTGTATGTAGAGGCTTCTCCTTACTGGAATGAGGTCATCAAGCGCGACGGCGGTTATACCTACGCGCACATCGGTCTCGGTAAGGCAGACCTTAAAAATCACGAGTACAAGAAGGCTATGAAGCGCTTTAAGATAGCCAACGACAAGAAGGACTACGATAAGGCGTTTGAGTATTACAGAGAGCAGTGGCTCCAGGATAACTTCACTATCGTTGCGATAATCATACTGGTGCTGGCGGCTCTGGGTATAACACGCTCGATACTCAATTCAAGAGGCTTCCACGGACTCAGAAGAAGATTGATGGAGGTGGACTAACATATGTATGAATTTTCAACTCTTGGTTGGGTGAGACATGTGTGCTTCCACCCGACAGAAGGCTTTGAGGATCTCAGATGGAAAAAGCAGGGCTCGGTAAAGCTGGCGCTGTTCATCGTACTGCTGCTGTTCGTCGCCATGGTGGCTAACAACAGAATGGTCGGATTTGCTTTCAATACAAACAACGTTAAGGTGTTCAACGTAGTTCCGCTGGTAGTACAGTCGGTGGTTTACTTTGCGACATGGGTAATAGGCAACTGGTGCATATGCACTCTGCTTGACGGAGAGGGCACTCTGAAAAAGATCTGCATCTATTCCGCATACGCGCTGGTACCCTTCATACTTTGCAGCTATGCAGCTGTTATCCTCTCTAACTTCCTTATCCTTGAGGAGCAGATCTGGGTAAACTTCTTCAACTACCTGGGAATGGGCTGGTCGATCGTGCTGATGATCTCCGCTATGAAGGCGGTACACCAGTATTCGCTGCTTAAGACGCTCATCTCGATCGTTCTTACTCTGGTAGCGATGCTGCTGATACTCTTCTTAGCGATCCTTCTTCTGTCGCTCTTCCAGCAGGTTTACGTATTCGTATACACGATCTACACCGAGATCGCGTACAGGATACGAGGCTGATGAGGAAAGGATGGTGTGAAATGCAAAATAAAAGTTACAAAAAAGTATTGACGTTTGCGCTCGTTCTTTCCATGATGATGCCTATAGGTTCCGTTGCGGCTGATACCGCAGCCGGCGTTGACTCAGAAGCAGAGACTGCTGCTGCCGAGACTGAGGCTGCTGAGACCGAAGCTGCTGCCGATGAAGAAGCAGCAGAAGAGGAAGCGGAGACCGAGGAGGCTGAAAAGGCTGACGATGCCGAGGCAGAAGAGGCTGAGGCAGAGGACGCAGAAGCAGATGACGCTGAGGCTGAAAAGGACGAGGAAGAACCGTTAGTTATGATCTCCGATGAGGAGGCGCTCAAGACCTGCGAGGCTGTTGCGGAAAACGACAACCTGAAGCTTTGGCTGGATAAGGACAACAAGAGGTTCTGCCTGCAGACCAAGTCCTCCGGCAAGTGCTGGTGGAGCTCCCCGATAAACGCTGAGGCTGATCCCACCGTGATAGACGGCAAGGACGGCACCATGAAGAAGGGTCAGATCCAGCAGGCACAGTCCAGCATGGCAATAAACATCGGCGATCTGAGACAGGAAAAGAGGACAGAGCTTCCGGCTCCTGCTTATTCCTATCGTGCCAATGTAAAGTTCAAGAACGAAAAGAACGGCTTTGCGGCTACCTACAACTACGGCTCGCAGGGCGTAAGGTTCACAGCTCACTTTGAGCTTACCGACAAGAGTCTCCATGTGTATGTTGATACCAAGGAGATCGTCGAGAAGGATAACGAGAGTGCTACCGGTAAGGTGCTTACCAAGCTGCTCTTCTGCCCCTATATGGGTGCTGCCTCCACGGTCAACGCGGACGGATCGCCTGTTGAGGGTTACATGATAATCCCCGACGGCGGCGGCGCTGTTATCAACTACAACAACGGCAAGACCCACTACGCAAGCTATCAGCAGAGAGTATACGGCACCGATTACACCGCCGTACCGCTCAACGCTCCCCGTGTTACCGAGCAGGCTTATCTCCCTGTTCTCGCTACCGTTGAGGGCAACAGCGGTCTCGTAATGGTGGCTTCCGAGGGTGAGGCTAATGTTTGGGCTAACGCTCAGGTAAGCGGTCAGAACAAGCAGGCTTACAACAACTGCTACTTCATGTTCGAGACCCGCAGCACCGATGAATTCTTCATGAGCGGTACCGACTCCAATAAGATCACCGTTTTCGAGAAGTACGGAATCAAGACCGACAGGTTCGGCGTTGAGTACTTCCCCATTGAGGACAGCGAGGGCGTAAATTACGCCGACTGCGCTGAGGTGTACAGAAACTATCTGGTGGATTCCAGAGGACTTACCCAGAAGGCTGAGGCTAATGACGCCGATCTTTACATCGACACCTACGGCGGCGTTATGAAGGAAGAGTCCATTATCGGTATCCCTGTTGTTCTGAAGAAGAAGCTCACTACCTTCTCTCAGGCAAGCACGATAATCGAGGAGCTGAACAAGGCTGGTGCGGAAAATATCGTTATGAACTATAACGACTGGACCGACAAGTCGATAAAGCAGCAGGTCTCCACCAAGGCTAAGGCTTCCGGCAAGCTGGGCAGCAACAAGGATTTCCTGGGGCTGAACAACGATAAGACCAAGGTCTACGGCTCGGTGAACAACTTCACCATGAAGAAGGGAAGCTGGGGCTACTCGCAGCTGTCAAATACAGCGATCCGTGTTTCCTCGGCTTACTCGAGACAGTCGGAATACAGCCCCGCATTCGGCGTTGCGATCTCCGGCGTATCTCCCGCACTTATCGCTCCCAACACCTATGTGAAGATCTTCGATCAGACGCTCAAGAGCTTCTCTGATGCGGGTATCACCAACATAGGCTACGGCGACTGGTCATACAAGCTGGTCAGCGACTACTCCAAGAAGAACACTTCTTCGAGAAACGATACCATGAACAAGATCGTGGACGGATACAAGGCGGCAGTTGACGGCGGCGAGACGATAATCGCTGAGGGCGCTAATTCCTATGTACTGCCTTATGTGAGCGCAGTTACCGATATCCCCGTTTACTCCAGCGCATTCAATATCACCGACTGCGATATCCCGTTCTATCAGATGGTCATTCACGGTTATGTTCCCTTCTCCACCAAGGCGATCAATGCAAGCTCTAATACCGATCTTACATTCATGAGAGCGTTGGCGGCAGGATCTAACGTGAACTACGATATGATCTATGAGGACGCAGACGAGCTGCTGGATACCAGAGATGACGACTACTTCTACTCGCATTATTCCGGCTGGATCACAGCTGCGGCTAATCAGTATAAGGTAGCTTCAAAGGTACTCGCGGCAGTAAGTGACTACACGATCTCTGATTATGTGGTCGAGGGCAGCGTTATCAAGACCACCTACAGCAAGGACGGTCAGGCTGACGTTGTTATTGAAGTAGATACCGCAAAGCAGACCGTAAAGGTCGGCGGCGAGACGATTGATCTCGTTGCAGAGGGCGCGGTTGAAGAAGGAGGTGCGAACGGCTGATGGCAGATAATACTAACAACACGGAAGTCAAGGTTGAAAAGCATAAGGGTCTGAATATACCTTACGAAAGAAGAAAGTCATTATATGGCTACGGCTTTATAGCACTCTGGTTCGTGGGAAGTATTTACTTCTTTATCGCACCGCTTATTCAGTCGCTGATCTACTCCTTCCACCAGACAAAGATCGTTACCGGCGGTATGCAGATGTCAAACCCCGGCTTCAAGAACTACTACAACGCCTTCAGAAAGGATCAGTACTATGTACCCGCTCTGACGGCAATGATCAAGGATACGCTGCTCAATACCCCGCTTATCATAGTTTTCTCGGTATTCGTAGCGGTCATCCTGAACCAGAAATTCAAGGGCAGAACGGCAGCACGTGCTATCTTCTTCCTGCCTGTTATCATCGCTACCGGTCCTGTTATCGACATCATAAACGGTAACATGAGCACCGGCGGTTACGCCGGCGGAAGCGAGCAGTTCAGCACCATGTTCGAGACCAACCTCGTAGATGACCTGCTCAACTTCTTAGGCATTTACAACATAAGCGATAAGCTGACGAACGTTATCTCTACTCTTACTTCCGATATCATGAACCTGATATGGAAGTGCGGTATCCAGATAATCCTCTTCCTCTCGGCGCTGCAGGGTATACCTTACTCCGCTAAGGAAGCGGCTTCCATGGAGGGTGCTACCTCCTGGGAATACTTCTGGAAGATAACCGTTCCCTATATCAGCCCTATCCTTATTTCCGCACTCGTTTATACAATAGTAGACTCTTTCGTAGATCCTGCCAACGATGTTATGACGCTGGTTCTTAACCAGTCCAAGCAGTGGGAGCACGGCTACTCAGCTGCAATGGCGTGGGCGTACTTTGCGATAGTCGGTGCAATACTGGCTGTCGTGCTGGCGGTCATCAACAAATTCGTTTACTACGAAGTAGAATAAAAAGGGGGGATCACATTGGCTACTAAAAGAGAAGAAAGAGAATTTGAAAGGGAGCGCAAAAAGTCTCAAAAAGAGCGTATGGCGCGAATGAAGAAGGACGGTCTTGACAAGTACTTCACACCCGATCAGATTCGCTACAACAGAAACCGCCGTATCATCGGTGCGGTATGGCCTTTCTTCAGAGCACTGATACTCTTCGGCCTCGGTTTCGTAATCATGTATCCCTTGATGTTCATGCTCTCCACCGCATTCAGACCTAACGAGCAGATGAACGATCCTTCGATCGTATGGCTCCCCAAGAGCTTTACATGGGACAATATCCAACAGACCGCGACAGTTATGAAGTTCAACTTCTGGGATCCGGCACACCCCTTCCAGAATACCGTACTCAACACCATTCTGCTGAATGTTGTATCCTCGGTATTACAGGTAATCACCTGCTCGATCACCGGTTACGGTTTCGCAAGATTCAAGTTCAAGGGCAGAAATCTTCTGTTCGCGATAGTTCTGCTGATGATAATCGTACCTCCGCAGATCACAACTATCCCCCTGTACTTACAGTTTGCGTACTTCAAGCTGTTCGGTATCATTCCGCTCTACAAGGACGGCGAGCCGCTTTCGATAATCAACAGCGGACTTACCATGTATCTGCCGGCGCTGTTCGCAAACGGAATCAAGGCGGGTCTGTTCATTTACATATTCCGTCAGTTCTTCCGCGGGCTGCCCAAGGAGCTCGAGGACGCTGCATACCTTGACGGCTGCGGACCCTTCGAGACCTATGTCAAGATCATGATACCTAACGCAAAGACCTCGTTCCTGACCGTATTCCTCTTCTCCATTGTTTGGTACTGGAATGACTTCTACGTATCGTCCTCGTTCTTTACCGAGAACAACACCGTTGCGCTGATGCTGAAAAACCTGGACGCCACGCTCCAGCAGCAGCTGTTCGACGGTCAGACGGTAAGTGTAAGACAGATCATAGTTTGGCTTGAGTCAGGCTGTCTGCTTGCGATAACACCTCTGCTCGTAATGTACACCTTCTTACAGAAATACTTTGTTGAAGGTGTTGAGCGTTCGGGTCTTACCGGTATGTAATAACAATAACATACAAATAATAAAGAGCCGGTCAACTGACTGCCGGCTCTTTTTATGTAAAAAAACAGCGGGTGCAGCCGCGCGAGGCTGCCGAGGTTGGGAAAACGCCCCTGCGGGGCTTATTTCCAGGCGAGGAGCCCTAAGCAGAGGTTTGGGGACAGAGTCCCCAATTGCCCCGCAAGGGGCAACCATGCGTAATAAGGCGGTATAGAGAAGTCAGGGGCGGTGGTGCGTAATAAAGCGGCGGGGGCAAGCCCCCGCCCTACA
>CACXDI010000046.1 GCA_902766335.1 uncultured Ruminococcus sp.
CAGCCCAACTGCGGTCGCTTTCCTAGATTGCTGAGCCGTCAGCACCAATCTTTGTCTACTAACCTTTTAGGAATTAGTATAAAAAATATCAAGGAACAAAAGCGCAGACGGGCTGGCGCCCTTCAAGCTTTTGTAACGCAGAGTTTTTTTATTTATGTCAAGTATTTTTGGCAAGGTTTAGTTGGGGGAGCAATAGTATAATGATAAGGTTGTCACAGACTATAGGAACGGTCTGTTTATAAAGGAATATGATATCGGGAGGAATCGGATATGTTTTGTACAAAATGTGGTGAACAGCTTGGCGACGGGGTGAAGTTCTGTTACAAGTGCGGCGCTGCTGTAGCTAATGATGATGTGCCTGTTCAGGTAAATGCTCCTTTGCAGGAGCTTGCACAGTCCCAGCAGGCTTATTCACAGCCCCAGCAGGGCTTTTCGCAGCCTCAGCAGGGCTTTTCACAGCCTCAGCAGCCTTATTCGCAGCCTCAGCAGGGCTTTTCGCAGCCTCAGCAGGCTTATTCACAGCCCCAGCAGGGCTTTTCACAGCCCCAGCAGGGCTTTTCACAGCCTCAGCAGGGATTTTCAAAGCCCCAGCAGGGCTTTTCGCAGCCTCAGCAGGCTTACGGTCAGCCTGTGAACGGTGCCGCTGTACCGCAGAAAGGCAAGTCGGGACTGACGATCGTGCTTGTTATTATGATAGTGGTGCTGCTGGGTGTTGCGGGCGTGATCGCGGGCAGAACTATCTACAATAAGGCAAGTGATGCCGAGGACGAGGAGATCGAGATTAGCGTTTCTCAGCTGAAAACCGCCAACGGTATGGCAAAGACCGCATACAACGTCACGGCAGAGTACTGCGCGGATCAGCAGATAATGGGCTACAGTTTAGAAACAACTTTGGCAGATATAGAGGGTATCTATGATATCAGCCGTGATGATTACGGCGAATTTGGCAGTATGCTGGTAAGCTGCATGAGAGACGAAGGCTACGAAAACGGCTATGTATACGTCATGAAGGCGGATGTCGGCGGCTGGACCAACTCCTTTGCCGTACAGTGGAGCAAGGGCAGGAACGGCGTTGAAGACGGACGCGCCGTGGGACAGTATCCCGAACCTATAAGCAAGAATGACCGCGAGAAGGTGAAGTTCGGGGAGTACTATTCAGCCGCTCCCGACACCTACGATGACGATGATGATGATGACTTCGATGAGGATGAACTGTTTGATTTCTGATCCTTGAGGACTGAAAAGGAGCTTTACATGATAAGGATAAAAAACGCAAGATTAATGCCTATGGTAAATGGCACAGAGATAACAAAGGGCGAGGTCTGGACGGAGGGCGACAAGATAGCTTTTGTCGGCGTGCCTGACGATGAGCAGCTGAAGACCGCCGTCTTCGAGCGCGAGATAGACGCGGACGGCGGCGTGGTGATGCCTTCCTTCAAGAATGCCCACACCCACTCGGCGATGACCTTCCTGCGCTCCTACGCCGACGATCTGCCGCTCCAGGAGTGGCTGTTCAACAAGATATTCCCAATGGAGGCAAAGCTTACGGGGGAGCACATCTACTGGCTCTCAAAGCTGGCGATACTCGAATACCTCACAAGCGGTATCACGGCGAGCTTCGATATGTACTTCGAGCCGGAGTCTTACGTCAAGGCTAATACCGAGAGCGGATTCCGCACCGTGCTCTGCGGCTCTGTATCCGGCGAGGCTTCAAACATCGAGCGGCTGAAAGGCTATATGGAGCAGTTCAACGGCGTCAGCCCGCTGATATCCTACCGCTTGGGCTTCCACGCCGAGTACACCGCCTCCTACGAGCTTCTGGAAGGCATGGGACAGCTTGCCCGGGAGACGGGTCTGCCGGTGTCAACCCACATCTCCGAGACGGAGAAGGAAGTGCGGGAGTGCGTAGAGAAGTACGGCAAGACCCCAGCCGAGCTGTTTGACAGTCTGGGTATCTATGACAACGGCGGTGCGGGCTTCCACTGCGTACATCTGACCGAGCACGATATGGAGATATTCCGCGACAGGGGAGTGTACGCTGTCACCTGTCCCGGCTCAAACTCAAAGCTTGCAAGCGGTATCGCGCCCCTCTGCCGGTTCAAGGAAATGGGCATACCGATAGCCGTTGGCACCGACGGACCCTCATCGAACAATTGTCTCGATATGTTCCGGGAGATGTTCCTTATGACGGCGTTGGCGAAGCTCAAAGAGAAGGACGCGGCGGCGTTCCCGGCGGCAGACGTGCTGAGGGCGGCTACCGTCAACTCTGCGCTTGCCATGGGGCTTGAAGACTGCGACGTTCTGGCAGAGGGCAAACAGGCGGATATCATAATTATAGACCTTATGCAGCCGAATATGCAGCCTCTCAACAGCATAGCCGAGAACATAGTCTACAGCGGCAGCAAGCAGAACGTGGCGCTTACCATGTGTGCCGGAAAGGTGCTTTATGAGAAAGGCAGCTTCTTCATAAACGAGGACGAAAAGACCATATACGCCAAGGCGAATGAGATAATAAACAGCATGAGATAATGGCGCTTTCCAAAAGCCGCCTGCCGTGTTTCCGGAAGGACAGGGTGAAAGATCAATGAAAGAAAAGATAGGTCCTGAGAAAAAAGACGTGGTTCTCCACCGCATCTATGACGCAGTTATAGGCGTGGCGGCGGTGGTGAACGCAGTGCTAATAATCATAGACGCCGCTCAGGAACTTAACAGCTGGGAGCATATCGGATACCTTGTCTGCTACTTTCTGTTTTTTGCAGATTATGCAGTCCGGTTCGCCAAAGCCCCCGACAAACGGGAGTTCTTCCGGCATAATATCATGGACCTGGTGGCGATACTGCCTATCCACGGGATACTCTTCGTCACCAACGGCAGAATGGATGTGCTGCTGAGAGTGCTCAACCTGGTGAGGGTGATAGCGATAATGTTCCGCCCCCTCAGAAAGCTGCGGTTCTTTTACGATACCAATGGCTTTAAATACGTTGCTCTGGCTACCCTTATGACTATCATAGCCGGTGGCGTGCTGATCCACTACGCCGAGGGCATGACCTTCGCCGACGGGATGTGGTGGGCTTTCGTTACAGCGACTACCGTGGGCTACGGCGACATTTCCCCCGAAACGGTCTACGGCAGACTGGTGGCTGCGGTACTGATGCTGGTGGGTATCGGGCTGATAGGCTCGCTGACCAGTACTCTGACATCCTTTTTCCTAGAACGCCGCAGACGCACTGACCCCCGGACAGCTGTGATAAACACCGTCAAACAACAGCTTGACAGGTTCGATGAGCTTTCCGAACAGGAAGTCGATGACCTCTGCCGTGTGCTCAGGAGCATGAAACACTGACCACGCCGTTTTTTGTGAAGCACAAATTTTTCACAGAACAAATCGGAAAAATTGTGAAAATCCCCTTGACAAGCGAGGAAAAATATAGTACAATTAATATGTTGCATTATGTTTTTTGACATTCTCCTGCCTTGGCTGCGAAAGCGGCGGGCAGCAGTTATATTGATAAAATAGAATGCTCAGTACGCCGGGCAGGGGTAGACGGCTAATGCTCCGGGCTGCGGCGGGCTGCGAAAAGACCGATCATAAGTCGGTTTTTTCCTGTATCTTTAAAATTTCATAATATTGTAAAAGGAGGAAGGCTATACATGATTAGTATAGGTGTGGCCGTTGCCCTGTGTATCGCAGCGCTTGTAATAGGCGCAGCCGCTGCCGGCTTTATTGCGTTCAAGCAGGGTGTCAAGTACCGCCAGCGTACTGCCGAAGCCGCTATCGGATCAGCCGAAAAGGAAGCCGAGAGACTTCTTGCCGAGGCTGAGAAGAATGCCGATTATCTGAAAAAGGAAAAGCTCGTTGAGGCTAACGATCAGATAAATAAGCAGAGACAGGACGCAGAGAAGGAGATCAAGGAGCGCAGAAGCGAGGTCTCCAGGCAGGAACGCAGACTTAATCAGAAGGAAGAATCCCTTGACCGCAAGATGAACCAGTTGGAGCGCAAGGAGGATTCGCTGCAGTCCAAGATCAAGAGAGCTGATGACAAGATCGCTGAGGCTGAAAAGCTCAGGGAGGAGCAGCAGTCTATGCTTGAGAAGATCTCTAACTTTACAGAGGATCAGGCTAAGGATTACCTGCTGGAAAGACTGGATCAGGAGCTCGATCACGAAAAGGCTGTCCGTATCAACGCTTACGAGGCGCAGATCAAGGACGAGTGTGAGAGCAAGGCCAGACAGTATATTTCTCTGGCGATCGCACGGTGCGCTGCGGATCAGGTGTCTGAGGCTGCGGTTTCCGTTGTGCAGCTGCCTAATGACGATATGAAGGGCAGGATCATCGGACGCGAGGGCAGAAATATCCGCGCTATCGAGACGCTCACCGGCGTTGATCTTCTTATTGATGATACTCCCGAGGCTATCACGCTGTCCTGCTATGATCAGGTAAGGCGTGAGATCGCCAGGATCGCTCTTGAAAAGCTTATCGCTGACGGACGTATCCACCCGACTCGCATTGAGGAAATGGTTGACAAGGCTCGCCGCGAGGTTGAGCATAAGATCAAGCAGGAGGGCGAGAGAGCTGTACTTGAGACTAATGTTCACGGCTTAAATCACGAACTTGTAAAGCTGATCGGAAGACTCCGCTACAGAACGAGCTTCAAGCAGAACGTGCTGGATCACTCGATAGAGGTGGCATACCTCGCGGGTATGATGGCGTCGGAGCTTGGAGTGGACGCGAATCTTGCACGCCGCGCTGGTCTGCTGCATGATATCGGCAAGGCTCTCAGCAACGAGATCGAGGGCAGCCATGTTCAGATAGGCGTTGACGTATGTAAGAAGTATAAGGAATCTCCCGATGTTATCCACGCAATAGAGGCTCACCATGGCGACGTTGAGACCAGAACGGTGGTAGCCGCGCTGGTTCAGGCAGCAGATGCTATTTCCGCTGCAAGACCCGGGGCGAGAAGCGAGAACCTTGAAAACTACATCAAGAGACTTGAAAAGCTCGAGGAGATCTGCACATCGTTTGACGGCGTAGAGAAATCTTACGCTATACAGGCGGGCAGAGAGGTTAGAATTATGGTTCAGCCCGAAAAGTTCAACGATGAGAGAATGGTCATTGTGGCGAGAGAGATCGCCAAGAAGATCGAGAACGAGATGAATTATCCCGGACAGATCAAGATCAATCTTATCCGTGAGAGCCGCGTTGTTGATTACGCGAAGTAAAAGCTTTTAAACAAAAGGGCGGGCATTTAGGTGTCCGCCTTTTGTATACCATTTTTTATGAAAGGGAGGCTGCATAAGTGGCTAAGAAAGAAAAAGAGATCACATACAGTAATGAGTCAGACAGACATAAGCAGCATAAGCATTTGTTCAATTCCAGCAGTAATTCGGATTTTATAATAAATATGTCGGCTGAGGGCGCGAGAAAGCTCTGCGGTATCTACAGCATGATCGCGATGACGCTTGTCGCTTTGTCATCGGTACCTTATTATATGTCCAGACTGGTCAATGACGAGAATGCTTATAACATACTTGTCGATACCAGGCACGTTACGGTGGCGTTTCTGATAATGACGCTGCTCATATGCTCGGGCTTTCTGGGAATGCTGATCTTTTTGATCTGCTGTGTGAAAAAGGAGATCATAATACAGAAAAACAAGGCGAATATTATTTTTGTTGCAATACTTGTATCGGCGCTTATTTCCACGCTTGCGGCGGGGGACATCACAACCGGGCTTATCGGTTATCTTGACCGCGCTGAGGGTCTGGTGACGATCGTAGGATATATAGGATTCTATGCTATAGGCGCTGCCCTTACAGATGCTAAGTGGAGAAGACGTGCGGCTCAGGCTGTTGTTGTGATCGGTACGGTCAATTCTGTTGTCGGAATGCTCCAGAGTATCCCGGCGCTCTCGAAATATATCCCCAGCTATTACAACTATCTGTTCATGGGATACAGGACAAAGGTCACCTTTGCGGGATATTTCAACGCCTACGGCGCATATGACCCGTCCTACGCGGCTGACGGCTTTGCCTGCTCGCCCTTCGCTCTGGGTGCGCTGCTTACCGTATGCTGTGCCTTTGCGCTGGGCTTTGCCTGCTTCGGCGAGTCGCTGAAGCGCAGACTGCTCAACCTTGCAGCCGCAGGAATGATGACCGGTGCGGCGATACTGACCCAGACCTTCCCGGCTATGCTGGGTATCGGTATGGATCTTGTTATCATGCTCGTGTTCACGGTAATCGCTGCCTTTAAGGACAAGCCCGAGGGCGGCGCCAAGGCGGTGGGGAAGACTCCTGCATTTATGTCGGTAGCTTCCGTTGTTATCGCTGCTGTTATCGCTATGGGCATCACCTTTACCGGGAACTTCCGTATGCGCAACGAGCGTATAATGGTGACAGATTCCTTTGAGAGACTGAGCATCGCCTTCGATATGCACTCGGAGCATGAGGACAATATCTTCTTCACCTTATGGTCAGACGGTTTCTATTGCTTTGAGGACAATATGCTGATAGGCACAGGCCCCGACAACTGGGCTAAGATGTATAATGACGGCGACGGAATGGAGATAGACCGTTCCTACAACGAGTACCTTGATGTGGCGATAACCCGCGGCATCATCGGCGCGGCGCTTTATATTATCATGCTGATCATCACGCTTATGAAAATGCTGCGTATGCTTAAGGCGGCGTTCGCAAGACGCGAGGGCGTGGAGTATGCCGTGGCGATAGGCGCGGCTACAGCGCTCATGGCGTATATGGTGCAGGCGTTCTTCAATATCAGCTCAAACTACTCGACTCCCTTCTTCTTCCTGACGATAGGTGTTATCTGGAGCTACGAAGCAGCCGGCAGGCTCGATGTGAAGGAATCCAAGAAGCGCTGAATAAAAAAATGATAGACAAATGGCAGACTCTGCATGGCGCGGAGTCTGCTTTTTTGAATGTTCGGGAGTGTGCTGATTCATCGGTAGTTAAAAAGCCGGCATTTTTATCGTGAAAAATGCCCATATAAACGCCTTTTTGTGACAAGCTACTGTTTAATATCATGATTTTTTGCAAGTTGCAAAAAAATACTTGCAAAATCGCCGCTTTGGGTATATAATGGTATAGGTAAAAAAGACGCTGATATTTTTATGTACAGGCGAATATACGGAGGAAAAAGTGATGGTATTATCAGAAATGAACAAAGAACAGCTTGAAGCATTCAAGGCTGAGGCTCAGAAGGAATACGACGGCTACAAGGCGCTGGGGCTTTCGCTGAACATGGCGAGAGGCAAGCCGGGTCACGAGCAGCTGGAGCTCACCGCTCCCATGCTGGACAGCCTCAAGGCAGCCGATTTCAATGATATAGACGACAACAACTTCAACTACGGACTGCTTAGCGGTATCCCCGAGGCTAAGGAGCTTTTCGCTCCCATGCTGGGCGTGAAGCCGGAGAACGTCATCGTGTTCGGCAACTCCAGCCTGAAGATCATGTATGACAACATCTCCCGCTGCTACAACTTCGGCGTGGGAGACGGACAGAAGCCCTGGAAGGATCAGGGCAAGCTGAAGTGGCTCTGCCCGGTGCCGGGTTATGACAGACACTTCGCGATCACCGAGCAGTTCGGTATCGAGATGATAACCGTCCCCACCGACGAGAACGGCCCCGACATGGATATGGTGGAGAAGCTGGTAGCTGAGGATCCCTCTATAAAGGGTATCTGGTGCGTGCCGATGTACTCCAACCCCACCGGAATCACCTACTCCGACGAGACGGTAAAGCGCATGGCGAACCTTTCTCCCGCTGCAAGCGACTTCCGCATCTTCTGGGACAACGCTTACTGCATACACCACCTTTCCGACACCCCCGACAAGCTGCTGAACCTCTATGACGAGGCGGCTAAGAACGGCAAGGAGGACATGGTGTTCATGTTCGCTTCTACCTCTAAGGTGACATTCCCGGGCAGCGGCGTGGCTATCATGGCGGCAAGCGAGCGCAACCTCAAGGCTCACCTGGACGTTATGACTATCTATACCATAGGCTACGACAAGCTGAATATGCTGCGCCATGTGAAGTTCTTTGACGGCAGGTTTGAGAACGTAGTGGAGCACATGAAGAAGCACGCGGCAGTTCTGGCACCCCGCTTTGACGCTGTTATCAACACTCTGGACGCCGAGATAGCACCTCTGGGCATCGGCAGCTACAACAAGCCCAACGGCGGCTACTTCGTAAGCTTCGACGCTCTGCCGGGCTGCGCCAAGAGGATAGTTTCCCTCTGCAAGGAGGCAGGCGTTACCATGACCGGCGCCGGCGCTACCTACCCCTACCACAATGATCCCGAGGACAAGAATATCCGCATAGCGCCCACCTTCCCCTCTGTTGAGGAGCTGACCAAGGCTATGGAGATATTTGCGACAGCCGTGAAGCTGGCTTCTGCCGAGAAGCTTCTCGCCGAATAAGATAAAAGATATAACCTTTTCAAGCCCGCAGGCGTGTGTGTCTGCGGGCTTTTTTGGTGCTTTGTTTACAAATTCGGAAGTTGCAGCAGGGAGGATGTTGTGCAGTCATACAAATTTTTAGTTTTTGTATAATATCCCTTGACAAACAATACTATATGGCATATAATATTATCAGACAAAGATACTATACAGCGTATAATATAGATGAAGTGTATAGTATTATACAATAATAAATACTGCGGGGGAAATAACAATGAAAGCATTAAAGATCACCGGAAAAATACTTCTCGGACTGCTGATAATAATAATTGCGTTCCTGCTGGTAATGTTCATCATTCACAGGATACTGCTCGCAAAGGAAGAGCCGCTGCTTGAGCCGCTCGGTCAAATGGTAGAGGTGGACGGAAACCAGATGAGCATTTACACCGAAGGCGAGGGTGACCACACCATAGTCATCATGTCGGGTTCGGGAATGCCCTCTCCGATACTGCAATACAGTCCGCTCTACAGAAAGCTGAGCAACGATTACAGGATCGCGGTGGTAGAGAAGTTCGGCTACGGATTCAGCGATGTGGTTGACGGAGAGAGGGATTTCGACACCATGCTCCGTCAGGATCGTGAGGCTCTGCAAAAGGCGGGCGTTGAAGCGCCTTACATACTCTGCCCCCACTCCATGTCGGGGCTCGAAGCTATCCTCTGGGCGCAGAAGTACCCCGATGAGGTGGAAGCGATAGTCGGGCTTGACATGAGCACCCCGAAGGGATACACCGAAGAGATACTCGAAGATGACGGAAAAGGAATGATCGCTCTCTACACATTCCTCAGAGAATCGGGAGTCGGACGGCTGGTGCTGACCGACAAAAATATACCGGACAGCTATGACCAGCACGAAAAGGATGTCTACAAAGCTTTAGCTTTCAGAAAGTTTGCCAACAAAAACACCTGCGATGAAGGCACACATATTGCGGACGTTATCGACGAGATCAACACCGCCGACAAGCCCGATGTACCGACTCTGCTGTTTATGTCCGACGGCAAGGAGACTTCCGGACAGGTGTGGATAGACGCCATGTACGATTACGCCGACGGTCTCACCGACGCTAAGGTGATAGAGCTGAACTGCGGTCACATGGTAGCTGAAGAAAAGCCTGAAGAGATAGCCGAAGCTATGAGAGAGTTCATCGCGGGACTTGACAAGTAAAGGGGAAATCACCATGAAAAAAGCACTGAAGATAACAGGTAAGATACTTCTCGGACTGCTGATACTCATAGCGGTATTCCTTATCGTAATGACGATATACAATCAGATAATGCTCCGGAAGAACAAGGATCTCTACGAGACTCCGCTGGGTCAGATAGTGGAGGTGGACGGTCACAGGATGAGCATTTACACCGAAGGCGAGGGCGAGCATACGCTCGTGTTCATGTCGGGCTGGGGAACGCCCTCTCCGATACTGGACTTCAAGGCGCTTTACAGCAGGCTTTCCGATGAAAACAGGATAGCAGTTGTGGAGAAGTTCGGCTACGGCTTCAGCGACGAGATCGACGGCGAAAGGGATATGGACACCATACTCCGTCAGGACAGAGAAGCCCTGCAAAAGTCGGGCGTTGAAGCTCCCTATGTGCTGTGCGCTCATTCCTTCTCCGGATATGAAGCCACTCTCTGGGCGCAGAAGTACCCCGATGAGGTGGAAGCGATAGTCGGGCTGGATATGTGTACGCCAAACTGCGAGAGCGAAGAGACGCTCAGAAGCAACGATAAGCTACTGGGGCTTGCAAAGGTCATCAATCGTTTCGGGAAGAATACGGGGCTTTTAAGGCTTTATGATCTCGATCAGTCGGGAACGCTTACCGATGACGAGAAAAAGATATTCACCGAGATAGCCTGTCATGTCACGGCAAATGATACGATGTTTAACGAGGGAGATCTTGACAACGAGCTTGCGTTGATAGACGAACTGAACGCCTCACCGCTTCCCACCGTGCCAATGATAATGTACGTTTCAGCCGATTACGGCGGCGACGAACTTTGGGTAAGCGGCGCGCAGGCTATGGCGGACGCTTCGTCCGACGGACAGCTGATAAAGCTCGACTGCGGACATTATGTGCACGACTTCGAGTACGAGCGCATAAGCGGCGACATAAAGGAGCTTGTCGAAGGGCTCGACAAATAAGGATATAATGACATGAAAAAAGCACTTAAAATAGTAGGAAAAATATTCCTCGGACTTCTGATACTGATAGCGGTATTCCTTATCATCATGACCATATACAATCAGATCATGCTGAAAAAAGAGGATAAGCTGCTGGATAGCTACCCCGGAGAGCGAGTCGAGGTTGACGGTCACAAGCTGAACGTTTACGTTGAGGGCGAGGGAGAGCAGACGCTGGTATTCCTGCCGCCCTCTGCCGATACCTCTCCTGTGTTCACCTTCAAGCCGCTGTACACACAGCTGAGCGATGAATACAGATGCGCGGTGGTGGAGCGCTTCGGCTACGGCATGAGCGACGTAATCGACGATGACCGTGACTTTGAGACTATAGTCAAGCAGGACAGAGAAGCCCTGCAAAAGTCGGGCGTTGAAGCGCCGTATATCCTCTGCCCCTACTCGATGTCGGGTATCGAGGCGCTGACATGGGCGCAGCTCTACCCCGACGATGTGGCGGGTATAGTAGGAATAGACATGGCGTTCCCCGAATCATACGATGATACTAACACCGATATAAGCGGCGAAGTAAGACTCATATCGGCTGTAAAAGCCACAGGTCTTATAAGACTGTTCGTCGGCGACGATAAATTCCCCGATACCGACTCCCCCGAGGATATAAAGCTTGAAAGAGCACTGGTCTGCCGCAACTTTCTCAACAAGTGCCATGTTAGCGAAGCGGAAAACATCAAGGCGAGCGTCAAGAGGATAACCGACGGCGAAAAGCCCGACGTTCCCATGTATCTGTACCTCACCAACGGCGAGGGCACGGGCTCGAGCGAGGAAGAGTGGCAGGGCTTTGCAAAAAGCTACACCGAGGGCATGGCAGATGTCCGGTCAGAAAGCTTTGACTGCGGACACAGCGAAATAATCACAAAGAAGCATGAGCAGCTTATCAAGGGCATAAGAGAATTTGCCGAGGGGCTCGGAAAGTAAAGTTAAGGACTTTTTAAGAATTATAATGCTATAATAGATACAGCAAAAGAAAAACAGACAGCTGTAAGCATTATTATAGATAAAGTGTAGAACAAAAGAAAAGAGATCAACAAAGCGATCAAAAAAGGAGGAAATCAAATTGAATACTTTCCCGATAAGTGCCGGATTGCTTGACGCATTGGTGCTTGCGGTCACCGAGAACGAGGACAGCTACGGTTATCAGATAACCAAGGATATCCAGCAGCGGATAAACG
>CACXDI010000047.1 GCA_902766335.1 uncultured Ruminococcus sp.
CCACTTGTCGAAATCATGTGTCCAGCCGTCATCGTCGGTGTAGGTGTCAGCTATGCTGGGTGCTGTCGCGTTCTTGCCATTCTCGACAGTCTGGGTGTCAAGTACGGTGTTGTCATAGTTGTAGAAGGTGACCGTATACTGCGCCCGCTGAACGTATACCGGCTTGACTGTAAGATCAGACGTAACGTCCGTGAAATCGGTGTCCCACTTGCTGAAATCGTAAGTCCAGCCGTCGCTGTCCTTGTAGCTGTTGGGTACGCTGGGCGCTGTCGCGTCATTGCCTTTTTCTACGGTCTGGGTGTCCAGGACGGTGCCGTCATGGCTGTAGAACTTGACGGTGTAACGCGCCATTGCATTGTAGACCGGCTTGACCTTCAGATCCGTCTGAACGTTTGTGAAATCCGTGTCCCACTTGCTGAACACCATTGTCCAGCCGTCCGAATCGGTGTAGGACTTGGTGTAATTGTCGGGAGCGGTGGCGTCCTTGCCCTTTTTCACCTTCTGCTTTGAGATTATATCCCCGCCGTGGTCATAGAACCATACCGAATAATCGGGATCGCTGAAGGTGGTTGTGGTTGTGGTTGTTGTAGTGGTGGTAGTAGTAGTTGTTGTAGTAGTGGTGGTGGACTGGGTAAGATCATCCTCCCGCTCCGCTGTAGTGGTGGTTGTGGTGGAGGAGCCGGTCTCGGGATCGTCCGAAGGACTGGTGGGAGGTACGGTAGTAGTCGAGGGCGCTGTGGTAGTGCCCGGAGTTCTCGGCGAAGCAGTCGATGTCACAGTTGTTGTGGTTGCTGCCGTCGTGGTCTCCGCCGCTCTCGAGAACGTGTCTGCCTCCGACGAATCCGCTGCGCTGCTGTCGTCCGTCTTTTTCTTCTTATCCTTCTTCTTGATAGTTTCCCCGGGATCGCTGCCGCTGTCATCGACTACAGAGGAATCCTCAGACTCGGGTTCCTCCTCGCCGTTCATGGCGTCAATGATCTTTTGCAGTACCACGTTGAAAAGCTTTATCTCATCGTCATCGTCTGTATCGTACAATTCCTTGAGGGTGTCATACGGTATCTTGAAATAATCTATCGGGAAGGTAGGATCCGTACCGTCCGGCACCGGCGTGCCGTCGCTGAAAATAAAGAACGAAGTGCCGTCCACCGACGGATCCCTGCCGCTCTTGCCGTTGGGCACCGTCTTTATCATGACGCACCTGTCCTCACCTACCATAGCGTATTTGTCGGTGCGCTTTCCGTCCTTATCCAGCAGGTTGACCTTCACCTTGCCGTGGAAAGTGGCAAGGGTGGTGATATAATCATCGCTCTGCTTTTCTACCTTTACACGGAAGCTTGTTCCGTGCACAGCCATAGTAGCCTTCGGCGCGGTGACCTCGTATGACGAGTCCGCCGGAAGCTTCTGTGTTATCTCGTTGAGTACGGCGCCGTCTTTAAGGATTATCTTCGTCTTATTGCTCTTGGAATTTCCCGTAGCCTTAAGCTCCAGATCGGTCTCCGGCTCCATAAGTAAATATTTAGTATCGTCAAGGATCATTCTCAGGCTGCTGTCCTTGTAGGTGGAGACCTTGTCGCCGTTTTCAAGGTTCATTCCCGAATACGGATCTATATCCCCTATCTTCTCGCGCGAGACCATAGCCTGCCCGTTTACCTCGAACACCTTGATAACACGGTATCCGTCAGCGCGGTTTTTCAGGAACAGTCCAGCAGCAACACCGGCAGCGGCTACTACGCCCGCAGTAATGCCGATGAACAGCTTGCTGTGAAATAATGCAGCTAATTTCATACCTATCTATCCCCCTTGCGCCCCTTTCCGGAGCCGACAGGTCAAATCAAATGTATATAAAATTCGTATACAATATAACAATAGTACACTTTTAATGTTGTAATATCACAATCTTTTTGTTTTGTCAATAATTTTTAAAAAATATAGTGACAAAGTAAGAAAAATATGCTATACTAAAAATCAAAGTACAGGCTGAATCTGAGATCAGCCTCCTGAGGGTGTGATAATAATGAATAAAAAACAGGAAAGGCCGCGAAATAGCAGGCTTCTGGTAGTGACAGAAGCGATCCTTATAATCCTGCTTACATTCGTGGTATGCTACTTCAATATACTGAGCTCATTTGAAAAGCTGCTTACAGACCGTATCTATCAGCGTCCGCGGAGTATCAACAACAACATCAAGATAATCGCCATAGACAACCAGACGCTGCGTGAGATCGGCACTATGGGCACATGGTCAAGACAGGTCTACGCCGACGTTCTGAACTCGCTGGGCGACTACCCCGATGTTATCGTCATGGATCTTATGATAACCGGCAAAATGGACGCCGAGGGCGATCAGGCGCTCCATGACGCCTGTGCCGCAAGGAGCAACATAGTCGCCGGCTCGTATATCAACTACAACAGCGTATACAAGCACAAAAGCGACGGTACTGCATACATCGACAACTTCAACATCGAAACGGTGGATATGCCGATAATGTCGGACGTCTGCGAGAGCGGATTCGTAAACGCCCTGCCCGACTCCGACGGTGTGCTGCGCTCGGCTATGATAACAAGCGAATACAACGGCGAAACGCTGGACAGCCTTTCCTACAAGGCGTACAAGATGTACTGCAAGAAAAACGACATCGGCGACACCACTCCCGACTTCAAGAACGGCAAGATGAACATACAGTACGCCGGACGTCCCGGGAATTACGAGATAATCCCCCTTTGCAGCATTATAAACGGCGAGATAGACCCCAGGATATTCAGTGGGTGCATAGTGGTGATAGGCGCCTACGCCACCGGTCTTTATGACCAGTACGCCGTGCCCAACAGCTCGGAGCTGATGTTCGGGTGCGAGATACACGCCAACATAATCCAGGCGCTCATAGACAAGAAATACCCCGTCCGGTCTAACAGGCTGACGTCCTCGCTGATATGCGGACTGCTGGCGGGACTGATATTCCTGATATTCCGTCAGACCCGCCCGGGCTGGTCTATAACGCTGGCGACGCTGTTTGTGGGCGGATTTGTCGCCGCGGCTATGGCAATAAGCAGTATCGGCGTAATGGTGCCCTTCATATACTTCCCGCTGTCCGTCACGATAGTCTGCTCGCTGAGCATAATCTCAGACTACGTAACGGCTTCGACGGAAAAGAAAAAGATATCCGACACCTTCAAGAAATATGTAGCGCCCCAGGTAGTTGAGGAGATAACCAAGTCGGGCGGCTACAGCATAAGTCTCGGCGGCGAGAGCCGTGAGATCGCGGTGCTGTTCGTGGATATCCGCGGCTTTACCCCCATGTCGGAGAATCTGAGCCCTGAGCAGGTGGTAGATATCCTCAACAGCTATCTGGAGCTTACCACAAACTCGATATTCAACAACGGCGGCACGCTGGACAAGTTCATCGGCGACGCCACCATGGCGGTGTTCAACGCTCCCTTTGACCTTGACGACTACGTATTCAAGGCGGTAAAGACGGCGCTTGACATAGTAGCCGGCGGCGACGCTATCGAAAGCAAGTTCTTAGAGAAATACGGACGCTCTGTAGGCTTCGGCGTGGGCGTCAACTGCGGACGTGCGGTAGTCGGCAACATAGGGTGCAGCTTCCGAATGGACTACACCGCCATAGGCGACACGGTGAACACCGCCGCAAGACTTGAAGCCAACGCCAAGCGCGGTCAGGTGCTCATCAGTCAGGAGGTCTATGACAAGGTCAAAGACCGCGTCACGGCGGAGCCTATCGGCGCTATACCGCTAAAGGGCAAGTCCAAGGAGGTATTCGTATACTCGCTCACCGGACTTGCGGAGGAAACAGGTGAAAAGACGGCTGACGCTCCCGAGGGCGCTGCCGCACAGGAATAAACAGGATATGTAACAAGGAGGAAACCATGAACATCAGGGAGATATCTTCGCCCGGTTCGCCCCGGAGCATGATGACATTCCACGAAGACCCGGAGAAGCTGCACATCGGCACGCTGCCGGAGCATTGTTACTTTATCCCCTTCGCCAAGGGTCAGGACGCCTTTGCGCTGCGGGGAGAGTCGCGGTTTTTTGAGCTGCTGGGCGGAGAGTGGGAATTCAGCTACTATGACAGCATTATAGATATGCCGGAGGACTTTACCGGAATGAGCGGTGCGGGAAAACTGCCTTTGCCCTCGAACTGGCAGCTCCACGGCTATGACAGGGCGCAGTACACCAACATCTGCTACCCCTTCCCCTACGATCCGCCGTTCCTTCCCGACGATATCCCCGTGGGGGTATACGGCAGGGACTACGACTACCGCCCCGACGGGCTCCGGAGGATACTCTGCTTTGAGGGCGTTGACAGCTGCCTGTACCTTTATATAAACGGCAGCTTTGCGGGATACTCTCAGGTGTCTCACCACACCTCGGAGTTTGACGTCACCGACCTGCTGCACGAGGGCAGCAACCGTATCACCGCGGCTGTGCTGAAATGGTGCGACGGCAGCTATCTTGAGGATCAGGACAAGTTCAGGCTGTCCGGCATATTCCGTGACGTGTATATGCTGTCCCGCCCCGAAAATCGGCTTGCCGACTATCGGCTCACCGCCGGGCAGGACGGAAGCTTCAGCATAACGCTTTTCGGCGCCGACGCTGACATAAGACTTTATGACGGCGATAAGCTGCTCTGCGAGGGCAAAGCCCTTGACGGAAAGGCGTTTGAGCATACCGTTGAAGCTGTAAAGCTCTGGTCTGCCGAAAGCCCTTATCTCTACAGGCTTGAGATAGAGACCGATTCGGAGCTTGTGGGTGAGAAGGTGGGATTCAGAAGCGTCTGCATAGAGGACGGCGTGCTGAAGCTCAACGGCAGGCACATCAAGCTGCTGGGCGTCAACCGCCACGACAGCTATCCCGACAGCGGCTGCTATGCCGACAGGGAGAAGATGCTCCGCGATCTTACGCTGATGAAGCAGCACAACATCAATGCCGTCCGCACCTCTCACTATCCCAACGCTCCCGAGTTCTACGCCATGTGCGACGAGCTGGGTCTCTACGTCATCGACGAGGCTGACCTTGAGACCCACGGCACCGTGGTGGTATACAACGATCTCAAGTGGACATACGAGAACGGCTACAGCGGTATCGCCATGATAGCCAAAGACCCGCAGTTCAGAAACGCCATACTTGACCGCGAGCGGCTGCTGGTCACCCGCGACGTCAACCGTCCCTCTGTCATCTTCTGGTCTCTTGGCAACGAGAGCGGCTACGGCGAGAACCTGCGTGAGGCGGCAAAGCTGGTGAAGTCTCTCGACAGCACCCGTCCCGTACACTACGAAAGCACCCACAAGCTGGACGACACCCCCGACGATATCCTTGACATGGTGTCGGAGATGTACACCTCTCCCGACGATATCCGCAAGTTCCTGGAGCGCGAGGACGAAAAGCGTCCCTTTATACTCTGCGAGTACTGTCACGCCATGGGCAACGGGCCGGGAGACTTAGAGGAATATCACGAGCTGTTCATGTCCAGCGACAGGCTCTGCGGCGGGCTGGTCTGGGAGTGGGCTGACCATGCGGTGATACTGGGTCACACCGCCGACGGCAAGCCTAAGTACGGCTACGGCGGCGACAGCGGCGAGCGCCACAACGACGGCAACTTCTGCATGGACGCCCTCTGCTATCCCGACAGGACTCCCCACACGGGGCTTCTGGAGGTAAAGCAGGTGTACCGCCCGGTAAGGGTGGCTCAGGGCAGCGCTCCCGGCAGGTTCGTCATAAGCAATCTGCTCAGGTTCACCGACGCAGGAGAATACCTCGGCTGCCGCTGGGAGATGACATACAACGGCGGAAAGGCGGCAGAGGGCAGCTTCTCCTTCTCGGCGGAGCCTATGGGAACGGCAGAAGTGACTATCCCCGAAGCGGCGGGCAGCTTTGATAAGGATATGTACATCCGGTTCATCTTCACCGCCAAAAACGGCTACAGCGTCTTTGCCGACGGCGAGCAGGTATGCTTTGACCAGATAAAGCTGTTCACCGCGGAGAAAAAGCCGCTGACCGTTTCCGGCAGCGCCACGGCATACAGCGAGACTCCCCTTGCCTTCCATATCAAAGCCGGAGACACCGAGTACCGCTTCAACAGGCGTACAGCGCAGTTTGAAAGCATAAAGACCGGCGGCAGGGAGCTTTTGGCAAAGCCGCTGGAATACAACTTCTTCCGCGCACCGGCGGACAATGACGTGATGAAGGGCGACTGGTATTCGGCGCACCTGAACGACTACACCGTGAAGGTCTACAGCACCGGGATATCCGTCGAGGACGGCTGTGCCGTGATAAGGGCGGAGCAGTCCTTCGGCTGGAGCATACACCAGCCATTTGCGAGAATGACCGCCGAGTACCGCATAGACGGCAGCGGCATACTGGACATATCCTGCTCGGCGGAGACCTCAAACAAAGTCGAGATGCTGCCCCGCTTCGGACTGAGACTTTTCCTGCCGGACAGCTTCACCGATGTGGAGTACTTCGGCTTCGGCGGGCATGAGAGCTACATCGACAAGCACCAGAGCTGCTACATCGGCAATTTCTCCGCTCATATCTCCGAGATGCACGAGGACTATATCCGTCCTCAGGAGAACGGCTCGCACTGGGGCTGCACCGAAATGAGCGTATCCGACGGCGCAAGCAGGCTGAGATTTGAACAGCCCGGGGGATTTTCCTTCAATGCCTCGGAGTACACTCAGGAGGAGCTTGCCGGCAAGGCTCACAACTTCGAGCTGGAAAAGAGCGGGTACAGCGTCATCTGCGCCGACTTCTTCATGGCAGGCGTAGGCTCTGCCGCCTGCGGCCCCGCCCTCGCGGAGAGGTACCGGCTGCCGCTCCCGAAGATATCGGGAAGCATACGCATTATACCGTCAAAGCTCTGAAAATAATACTAACCTTTTAGGAATTAGTATAAAAATGAGGCTGCTGCATTTTCGGTGCAGCAGCCACTTTTATTAAGGCAATACCGCACAAAGATTGTGGTACAGATGTGCCGCAAAGCCGTCAGGCGGTCTTTGTGCGGTGTTGCCTTAAAAGCTTATCGTCACGGAGAAGCTTCCCGAATTGCATGACATCTCTGTATCAAAGCCGTGAGCGTCGCAGACGGAGCGGACTATGCTCAGCCCTATCCCGCTGCCGCTCTCGGAGCTTCTCGAAGCGTCACCCTTGACAAAGGGCTTCCAAAGCGACTCCGTATCGGCGGGCAGCGGCTCGGTGCTGTCGTTTTCCACCGTGATACCGCTGTCGCTCAGCGTTATGCTTATCCCGCCGCCGTCGGGGGTGTACTTGACCGCATTGGAGATAAGATTGTCCAGCGCCCGCGAGAACATATTCTTGTCGGCAGACACCCTTCCGCTGCCCGAGATATTGCAGCTTATGCCGCGTGCGGATATCTCCGTCACATATTTAGACAGCAGCTCCTCAGTCAGCTTTTTCAGGTCGGCATCCTCGCGCTTTGGCTTGCTGCCGCCTTCCAGCTTTGCAAGCTCCAGCACGTCGGTGATTATGCCGTCCATGTAGCTTACGTTTGAAAGTATAGTCTCGCCGTATTCCCTGCTCTTGTCGCCGCTGCAACCGTTTGCCAGCATTTCCGCGCAGCCCGATACTGCCATAAGCGGGCTCTTCAGGTCATGCGCCATGTTGTTGGTGATCTCGCGGCGGTAGTCCTCCATGGCGTAGTGGGATTTGTAGACCGTGTGGGTGTGCTTTGTTAGCAGCAGCAGTATTACCGCCGAGATGACGAATATTACGCCGAAGGAAATGCCCGCCAGCTTGCCTAAGGTATCCCTGTAATCGGAATAGTACGCCAGCAGCACCGTGTAGTTTTCACCCTCTGCGGAACGTACAGTATGTCCGAAGCGCTTGCCTATCGACACATCGTCGTATTCTTCATATCCGTAATAGACGGTGCTTTTGCTGCCTGCGGCTTGCTCGATATCCTGATCCATTAACTGTGTCAGCACATAGCAGTCATCGGGCAGCTCTCCCGCCGTGCGGACGACAACGGTGCCGTCTTGTTTTATCACCTCAACTGACATCTGTGTCCTGAACAGCGGATTTCCCGTGTTATATGCATAGACGCTCTCTTCGCAGAGCTTTTCCGCATAGTCGCTCAGCTGCTTCTCGATGTTTTCTCCGCTGTCATCATAGACTATCTTCTCGATACAGGAAAAGTGCATCCTGTCCTCTGAGCTGTGTATCTCTCCGTATACCGTCCTAATGCCGATCTTCAGCAGAAGGAACACTGCCAGGCAAAGCAGCGCCGCCGTCACCAGCGCCAGCGGCAGCTTCCGCAGCAGTATCCCGCCGAAGCCTATCCTTTTGCCCGTTTTGCTGTCTCTTTTCTTTTTCTTCATAAGGCTCACTCCATATCTTTATTTTTCTGTGATCTTGTAGCCCTTCGTTATCACGGTCTTTATCTGTCCGCCGCACTCTCCCAGCGCCTTTCTCAGCTTTTTGATGTGGTTGTCGACTACGCGGTCGAAGCCGTCAAAGTCGGTGCCCCACACCCTGTCCAGCAGAGTGTCCCGGGTGATAACGCAGTCCTTGTTTTCAATGAGGTACTTGAGCAGTCTGAACTCCTTGGGCGCAAGCTCCACTTCCCTGCCGCCGGCTGTCACGGTGAGCCGCACCGGGTCAAGCTTTATCCCGCCGCAGATCATCTCGCGGCTGATGACCATGCCCTTGCTGCGCTTGATGACCGCCAGCGACTTCGCATACAGCGCCGCCAGCAGGAAGGGCTTGACCACATAATCGTCGCAGCCCAGGTCATAGCCCAGCAGGATATCCTCTTCACGTCCGCGTGCCGTGATAAAGAGTATAGGCACCGCGTTGCGGCGGCGTATCTCGCGGCATATGGTAAAGCCGTCCACATGGGGCAGCATGACGTCCAGCAGCACCAGATCGTAGCTGTTCTCCCGGGCAAGATCGAACCCCTGCCTGCCGTCGAAGGCAGCCGTGACCGCAAGCTCGCCCTTGCTTGAAAAGTAATCGCAGATAAGCCCGCTGATCTGCCTGTCGTCCTCTACCAGAAGTACATTGTATGCCATTTCCCTCACCCTGTCTGTATTATATCACGCCGATGTATCCTTTGTATGTCCATATGGATATTTTCAAAAAAAATTTTTCTGTAAATGATTATAGCACAGATCCGGCGGTATTTCAACAGAAACCGTCCCGAAAAAATTTTTGTGCCGGTGTAATATCGGCGCACCGCTTTGCGTCTTGATGTATAGAAAGCGCAAAACGGCTTTCGGAACAAATAGAAAAACAAAACGGAGGAATATATCATGAAAAAGAGATTTTTGATCGGAATGACAGCAGCAGCTATGGCGCTCACCGCCTGCGGGAACATAGCAGAGCAGACAACGTCGGGCAAAACAAAAAAGTCGGACGCTCCCGTCAAGGTGAGCGCAAAGATACTCGAAGCCGACGCCCCTGCCTCGCAGGTGGCTCCCGCCGCTTCCGAGCAGTTCACCAAGGGCGCCGCCGACTTTTCGGCTGAGTTCTTCAAGCAGGTAATGGCGGGCAACAGCAGCGGCAGGAACGTGCTTGTCTCCCCCGAATCGGTGCTGATGTGCATGGGCATGGCGGCAAACGGCGCGGAGGGCGAGACCCTCGACGAGCTGACCCGCACCCTCTGCGGCAGCGATCTTGACACCCTCAACAGCGGCGCCAAGGCGTGGTCTGACGCACAGAACGATCCTGACCTTACCGAGTTATTCAAGATAAGCAGCGCCAACTCCGCCTGGATAAAGGATATGGAGGGCTTCAATGTCAAGCAGGATTACATCAACACGGTAAGCGGCGTTTACGGCGCGGAGATAGCTTTGGCTCCCTTTGACAGCAGCACCGTTTCTGACATCAACAGCTGGTGCAGCCAAAAGACCGACGGCATGATACCCAAGCTGCTGAACGATCTGCCCGATTCGGCAAAAATGGTGCTGATAAACGCCATATGCTTTGAGGCGGAATGGGCTGAACAGTATGAGGAATACCAGTGCACAGACGGCAAGTTCAGCGCCGCCGACGGCAGCGTGCGTGACGTCACCATGCTAAGCAGCACAGAGGACACCTACGTTCAGGACGACAAGGCGACGGGCTTTGTCAAGTACTACAACGGCGGGTACGCCTTCATGGCGGTGCTGCCCAACGAGGGGGTAAGCGTTTCCGACTACGCCGCCTCCATGACCGGCGACACCCTCACCTCGCTTTTCGACAACAGGTCAAATGATTACGATGTGTTTGCCAAGCTGCCCGAGTTCAAGTATGACTGGGATGACGATATCAAGGGCACTCTCGAGGGCATGGGCATAAATCACGCCTTTGACAGCGAAAACGCACAGTTCTCCGGCATGACCGATGACACCGAGCTTTACATCGACAAGGTGATACACAAGACCCACATAGAGCTTGACCGCAACGGCACAAAGGCTGCGGCTGCAACAGCGGCTCTGATGACCGACGGTGCTATAATAGCAGAAGAAAAGGAGAGCCGCGAGGTCATTCTCGACCGCCCCTTTATCTACACCATAATCGACACCCAGTCGGGTCTGCCGGTGTTCATCGGCTGCGTCAATGACATAAACGGCTGAATCGGCTGAGAGTTTTTGTCCATAATACCTTATATGCGATACTGCTCGGTCACAGCACCAAAAGCCGCCCCTTTGGAATAATCGCCGCAGGCGCATTTCCCGGGGAGAGTGCCCGAAGGGCTGAAGGACAAGGACGGCGCAGGCGTTAAAGACTATCCTCCTCAACAAGGTTCGTGCTAACCGTGTTACCCCTCCGTCACGCCTTCGGCGTGCCACCTCCCCTGTGAAGGGAGACTTTAGTGTACTGTCCGTGTTTACAGCGTCAGACCGGGCTCACAGGTCAGCTGTGATATACCGCAAAAATGTCATTGACTTTGCGGAAGGAATGTGCTATAATTGGTTTACGGTTTATAATACTAATCCCTAAAAGAACAGCAGACAAATCTTTTAGGAATTAGTATAAAAGACATTCTTTGAAAGTATGATAAGGAAAAAGGACGATGAAAAAGACTAAGATACCGGTGCTGCTGCTCTGCGCCCTGCTCATGGCAGGCTGCTCACGCGGCGGCACCGAGATAAAGACAAAGGACACCTCGGGGGTGTCCGCCGTCACCGAGCTTGAAAGCAGCTCACAGTCGGACGACACCTCAAGCGCGGAGGAGACAACCACCACCTACGATGACGTCAACGACCCCGACTCGGAGCTGGAGGATGAGACGGAAACGGAAGTCCCAACCCGCCACGAGATAGCGGTGGAGAACATCATGCAGATGCCGGAGCTTCCCTTCGGCTGCGAGATAGTCTCGCTCACCATAGTGCTCAACCACCTGGGCTTCGATGTGGACAAGATGTATATGTGCGACAACTACCTCACCACCATAGACTACTGGAGGGCGAATGACCAGCTCTACGGCCCCGATCCCCACGAGGCTTTCCCCGGCAGTCCCAAGGACAAGCACAACATTTCGGGCTGTTTCGCGCAGGTTATAGTAAGGTCTGCCGAGAATTATTTGAGCGACAACAACGCTCCCTACGCGCCGCTGAACACCACGGGCACCAGTCTTGAGGATCTGCTTCACACCTACATCGACAAGGACATACCGGTGATAATCTGGGTGACGAGCAAAAATCTGCACGAGATAGAGTACAAATACTCATGGCACACCGCCGACGGGCGCGAGATCAATTTCCCCACCTATCAGCACTGTCTGGTGATGACGGGGTATGACACCGACATCGGGCTGATCTTCACCGCCGATCCGCTGGTGGGCAACACCGGCTACGACTACTACAGATTCGAGCAGCGCTTTATCGAGCTGGGCTCGGAATCGCTGGTGATACTGCCAAAGAGCGAATAACACCAAAAAGGGCAATACTGCACACGCGGTATTGCCCTTTATATCATTCACTGCTGATTTTTGAAGCCCTGCAAGGGAGCTTGACGACGAGTGATGAGCCGTCAGTGCCGAGATTTGTCTGCTGTTCTTTTAGGGATTAGTATGAACCACGCTCAAGGCGTTCATAATACCTACACTTGCAGCTGTACATCGCCTCGTCGGCACGCTTGAACACCTGCTGGTAATCGGTGTCCTTCCCGGGAGAATAGACCTCAAATCCCATAGCGATCGCCATTTCCACCGGATACGCCTTCGCAAGATTCAGATCGTATATTATCCTGTCAAGGCTCTTGAACTTCTTCTTTATATCCTCAGCGCTGCTTTTTTCAAGCACCGCTATAAACTCGTCGCCGCCGATACGGTATACATTCGAGATGCCGAACACGCCCTTGATAGCCATAGCAGCGCCGATGATGAACTTGTCGCCCGTCTCGTGACCGAAATTATCGTTGACGTGCTTCAGACCGTTGAGATCAAAGACCGCCACAGCGAAATCAGCCTTGTTTTCCTCGATAAGCTGGTTCAGCTTCCTGACCTTTTTCAGATAGGAAGCCTTGCTGCCCACGCCGGTCATAGAGTCGGTGTACGCCTGTGACCGCACGTAGGTGATGTACTGCCTCATCTCGGTCTGCAGCATTCGTATCTGCCTGCCAAGCTCGGCTATCTCGTCGCGCTTCTTCCGCTTTCCTGAGGCTGTATCCTCGGCGTCCGTTTCCGGGCGTATCTTTTCCTCGTCTGATTCTATCAGCTTGTTGAGATCCTCAAAATCATGGGCGAGGCTGTTCATCTCGTCATAAAGCTCGGTGAACCTCCGGCGGATCCTTGCCGAAAGAATTACCGCCATAAGAATACCTAAGATCGTAGAAGCCGAGCAGACCAGCACCACGGCTGTGAGCTGCTTTTTTATGCGCGACTCATACCATTCGGCGCTGAAGTCTACGGCTACCATGCCCACTACCTCGCCCTTGCTGTTGAAAATGGGGCTGTATGAGCTGTAGAAGCGCCCCCACCTGTCGCTGTACGGCACGTTGTCAACGTCCGCCTTGCCCTTGGCGGCATTCAGCATCGCTTCTGTCGTTTCTATCTCCTCGCCGAACACAGCCGGATCGTCGTCGGGGTCTATCGTAAAGACAAACTTATCACCCTCCTGACGCACGCCGTATATATATTCAAGCTCGATATTATCCAGAAATGAGCGGAGCACTTTCAGCGTCTGCTGATACTCCGGGGTGTCCACGTCATCTGCCGTCAGAGTCTCGTAGGTATCGCCGTCGATCATATCGGCAGCTGTGTTTGAGATATCCAGCATTCTCGCTCTTATAAGCGAGCGCATAGAATTTCTCGACTGCCGCATAAGCACTACGCCAAGCAGAAGATTTGCAACTATCAGCAGCACCACCGTCGCAGCAAGCAGCGGAGTCGTAATGCTGATCTTATTCTTTTTCATATACATCAGCTCCGTTACTGTGCGGTGCAGTCGTCGTTTATCGTATTATATTATATTGTATCACAAAACTCAACGAATGTCAATATAAACAAAATAAAAACCCCCGCATTTTTCAATGCGAGGGAATACTGGCGGAGACGGAGAGATTCGAACTCTCGAGCCCGTTTAAGGGCTAACGCATTTCGAGTAATTGGGGCAACTTCCCAATTCGTCCCCGAACGTCCCGTTTGAACGCCGATTTTCACCCGATTTCGGACATTTTTGCGAGACAGCGGGAAATTTGCGAGAAAACTGCGAGACAAATGCGAGAAATCCCGGAGTCCATGAACTAAAAAACGAAAGGATCATGGACTTATGAACAGAAGTGAAAAACGTGCCGAGCTTAAGCGTATGCTCAGAAGATGTCCGGAGATATTGACCCCGGCGAAGGTCGCCAAGTGGTCTCCATTCGGGAGAAACAGAGTCTACGAGCTGCTGAAAAGCGGTGAGCTCAGATCGTTCAGATTTCAAGGCGGATATATTATCTCAAAGGACGATCTGCTCGACTACCTCGCCGACCACTGCGATGACGAGACCGGCAGGACTTTCAAGTGGGGCGACAGCGATGATTGACCCCGAGGCTATCCGCCAGGAGTACCCGGAATACATATCCAGCGAACAGCTCCGCAAGCTGCTGCACGTCAGCAAGCGCAGGTGCGTGTGGCTGATGAAGCATTACATACCATACACAGACAACGGCAACAAGACCCGCCGCTATACCATTAGACTTGAAGATGCGATCAGCTTCATGCAGAATTTCAAATTCTGCACCGAGCTATATACCGCACCTGCTGAGAAATCCAGCAGCAAACCATACATAGAACCGCCCTCAAGCTCGGAAGCTCTCCAGCTGATACTTGAGTCCAAATGGGAAAATGAACCAGACCTGCTCGATGTCGCCGTAGTCAGCCGATTGACAAGCTATTCCGATGAAGCTGTCAACCGCTGGCTGGACAAAGGCAGCCTGCGCTCGATCAAGATACAATACGGCAGAGTCACAAGCAAAACGTGGCTGATAGAGTATCTGTGCGGAGAGGGTATGCGTATAGCTAAGAAAAATGGGTGGCATCTGGAGATGCTGAAGGCGGCGGCTAAAGAAACCGTCCGAAGTGGTTAGGATCTATGAAAAGAGTTATACCGTAACCATTATAATTCCAATAACAATATCACTTTTCGTTGACAAACAAAAGAAAAACGAGTATAATGAAATAAAGGAAATGGCATACTGAATTATAAAGGACAACGCTTATGAAAGAAATCAAAATATCTAACATCACAAACACCGACGATATTCTGAACGACATCCGCGGGATAATAAATAACGCCCGTGAGAGCGCATATCAGGCTGTCAATATTGCTCTCGTCAAGCGAAATTGGCTGCTGGGCAAAAGAATCTCCGAGGAAGAAATGAAGCATGATGGTCGTGCCGAGTATGGCATGGAGATCATTAAAAAGCTGTCGAAAGCACTTACCGACGAATACGGCAAAGGGTTCACAAAATCAAATCTTTACAGCTTTTATTCGTTCTACAAGACGTTTCCGGAGATTTTCCACTCAGTGAGTGGAAAATCTGAAAGACTGTTATCATGGACTCATTATAGAACATTACTACAAGTTAAAGATCCGGTGGCAAGAGCGTGGTATGCTAAAGAAGCAGCCGATCAGACTTGGGCGGTAAGAACTTTACAGCGTAATATTGATACTCAATACTATTATCGTCTGTTATCCTCGCAGGACAAGCAGCCCGTGGAAGCTGAAATGAATAAACTAACTGCGCCCTATCAAAATGACAAATTTGAATACCTCAAAAACCCGATAGTAGCAGAGTTTCTAGGTTTATCATCGACTATTGATATGACCGAAACTCACCTTGAAACAGCTATATTGACCAATCTGCAAAAGTTCCTTATGGAGCTTGGTAAAGGCTATGCTTTTGTAGCCCGTCAGCAACGGATCCACACAGAAAAAGAGGATTACTATATTGACCTTGTTTTCTACAACTTCATCTTGAAATGCTTTGTGCTTATTGATCTGAAGATCGGCAAGATCACTCACAAGGACGTTGGACAGATGGATATTGTATATACCGCCCCCACTGGGTTCTCCCTCAAAATCCCGTATAATTTCTTGATAAACCCGCCGGGATATGGTATAATAATATTAACAACATATCAAAGGCG
>CACXDI010000048.1 GCA_902766335.1 uncultured Ruminococcus sp.
CACCGGCTAACGCCTTTGCACGTCATAAACTTGCATATTTTCCGTCATATCACACAAAGTTTCCTAGCCGGGCGCCAGCCCGCCGTCATCAACTTTATGCAATCTGACGAAAAATCTGACGGCGTTTCTGACGCACAATGATTGTGCGGTGTTGCCTTTATTTCTTCTCTATAAGCCTGAACTTGACGCTTATCTTCTTTACCGGAAGATTTTTGTCCAGCTTCATTATCATCGAGGAGGCGGTGGAGATATCGCCGTCTGCCATTCTTGCTGAGGAATCCGGCTTTGCCCATTCGTTGAAGAGATTTACTCTGGTACACTTGCCGTCGTCGGCGCAGGTGTAGTCATCGCCCTCCAGCTCTATGGGGCTGTCATTGATGCAGACCTCTTCGATGTCGATAATGCAGTCGGGGAACAGCTGCTCTCCGTTGGTGATACCCACCGCCGAGAAAGCACAGCCCTGCGCGAACAGCTCGCTCATATCGAGAGAGACCTCATACTCGCCCTCGCCGGTGACGGTGACATCGTTTGCCACAAGACCCTCGGTGATATTAAAGGGATTGTACTCGTCACCCACGCTGTAGGACACCTGATAATTGGCGCTCTGATACATTATCCAGGCGACAGCGGTGTTCTCATCGGGAAGCTGAGCCTTCTGCGCGGCTTCCTCTTCCTCCGCCTTCTTGTACTTTTCTTCCATGCGCTCCTTTGCCGCGGAGACTATCTCCTCGTCAGTCATGGACGACTGTGCGGAAAGGCTGCGCTCCTTGAACAGCTTGGCGATCGTCTCGTCGGTTATCTTGTGTTCAAGGCGCTTGTAAAGGCTGGAGCAGTCCCAGAGCATGGGAACGTAATTGTAGATATCACAATTGTCAAGGAAGTTCTCTATAAACTTGTCTGTATCCTTTTTTGTTTCGCCGTTCTTGAGCGCTACCGCATACTCGCCGATTATAACGCCGTAGCCCTCGTCTGTGAACTGGGTGAGCTTGGCTAAAAGCTCGTTCTGCTCGTCGAGGTTGAGCTTGTTGCCCCACTGACTCACCGCCTCGGTGCCGCAGTAATCCCAGGGAGTGTAGTAATGCACGCTGAGCAGCAGCTTGTGATCGGCGGTGTCAGCGGGCATTTTGAACTTAGGATCGCAGGTGCGGACGATATCGGTGTTGTAGCCTGCGATAAGCAGGAAACGCTCGGCATTATTCCCGCCTGTACCCCGCACAAGATCAACGAAGGTCTGGTTTATCTCGTTGGTCTTTTCATAGCACTCCATGACATTGAGGGTGCCGGAATCCGAGGCTACGTCTTTATCGTTGAGCCTGTCGCCCAGCTCCTCGTTGGCAGACTCGAATATCACCTTATCGGAATACTTACCGAAGCGCTCGCAGATCTGCGTCCACATGGACTTGTACATCTTCATGGCTTTCTCGCGAGTCTCCTCGCTTGCGGAGCCGAACATTCCCCACCAGCTGCCGTCCCAGTGGTCATTGATAATGACATACATATCGTCATTGAGGGCGTAATTGACTATCTCCTCTACCCTGTCGAGATATGCGGGCTGTATGGTAAAATCGTCATGCTCGAAATCCATAGCGTTAGTCCACGCCACGGGGATACGGATAGAATCAAAGCCGGCGTCCTTCATGCCGTCTATCATAAGCTGAGTAGTCTCCGGCTGTCCCCACATCGTCTCAAACATAACCGGCTCGGAATCAACGGAAAGCGAATTATGTCCGTAGGCTTCCATGGTGTTCCCGAGATTGATGCCGTTGCCCATAAGCTTGCAGAGCTCCAGCGCGGTCAGATCGTGCTGTATACTGCCGTCGTCCTTAGTAGCTATGCCGGAGACCTGGGAATCGCTGTTTGAACTGTCACCGCTCTTTTGCTTACAGGAACCAAAGAAAGCGCAGACCATGACCGCAGCTACTGTTGCTGCAAGTAATCTTTTCAATTTCATATCCTACACCTCGTATCATGACTTTTAAGGTTAATATCTTTACATCAAAGGCAATTATCTTATGATGATATACCTTTAAACCCATTATAGCATATCCTTTAGTCTTTTTCAATGGATATTAAAAATTTTATGTATTATTCACAAAAGAGATCATTTGTAAAAAAATGCAGCGAAAACACGCAAAAAATAACGCAATTGTGCAATTTTGCAAAAAATTCAAAAATAATGCACTTATTTATTCCGTTTTTATGATTTATGTGAAAGTGAAATGAAATTAAGCCCTTTTGTCTTGACTTTTTTTCAGAAAGTAGTAAAATATATCTTAGACACAAAATACATACACATATATAAATTGAAAGGAGTTTAACGGATTTGAAGGCAGATATCAAAAAGAACAAAGAAGAAGCCGAAGAGTCTGTTTCTGCTGCCGCTGAGGAGAAAGTCGAAGCGGCTGATATAGATAATGACTTAAAGAAGGATAAGAAAGGCAAAAAGAAAAACAAGAAAGCGCAGGAGCTGGCAGATACCGATACCAAGGCTAATCTGTCGCTGTTTGTGACCTTTGTTGTTTCGCTGGTGCTCGATTCACTTCTGCTCAGGCTTTTTACTGTTAAATTCGGAGACAGCCATACGGCGCTTACTATCATCAAAAGCATAATCAAGCCCATGCTCGCCGACGCCTTTGCGGTAATGCTCATCGGAAGCATAGGATTTGCCTTTGCAAAGCAGAGGGGCAGATTCAGATACCTTATTACCTGGACTTTCATTTTTTCGATACTCGCTATCGCCAATTCGATCTACTACACGAATTACAAGTCCTTCGTATCAGTATCCGAAGCGGCTACCGGGTCACAGCTGGGCGGCGTTATCGACGCGGTAACAAAGAATATACTTGAGCCCAAGGATTTCCTGCTCCTGTTTCCTATACCGGTAATGTTTTTCGCAAATCACCGCATCAAGAAGAAAAACGGCAAGGACTACATAAAAAAGCCTCAGCCGAGAGTCAAGCTCAACAAGTTTGCGGCGGTTGCCTGTGCGGCGGCTGTTGCCTGCGGCGGTATATTCAGCACTATGCTCACAAAGACAGACTGCTCGCGTCTTGTCAAGCAGTGGAACCGTGAATCGGTGCTTGCAAACTTCGGACTGTACGTTTATCAGATAAGCGACACTATATCCTCAGCGCACGTAAAGATAAACATGATGTTCGGTTATGAAAAGAGCAAGAAGAAATTCGACGAGTTCTTTGATTCAAAGTCAGACAGCAATACCGGATCCGAAGTCATAGACGAAGTTAAAAATGACAAGGATAACGAGTATTCAAACATCTTCAAGGGCAAAAATGTCATAGTGATCCACGCCGAAAGTATCCAGCAGTTTACTATGGACACATACATAAACGGCGAGGAGCTTACGCCCAATCTCAATAAGATAGCCAAGGAAGGACTCTATTTCTCCAACTTCTACACCCAGGAGAGCGTGGGCACCAGCTCGGACAGTGAGTTCACCTTCTCTACTTCCCTTATGCCGGCTTCTTCGGGCACTGTGGCTATAAACTACTGGGACAGAGACTACGCAAGCACACAGAAGAAATTCAAGGAAATGGGCTACTACGTATTCTCTATGCACGGCAACAACGGCTCCTACTGGAACCGTCTCAACCTGCACGAGTCGCTGGGATATGACAGGCTCTACAACTACAACAACGATTTTATCATAGACGAGACGATAGGTCTGGGGCTTTCGGACAAGTCGTTCTTCCGTCAGGCTGTGCCTATGATAAAGGACATAAAGAAAAAGTACGGCAGCTTCTACGGTGCGCTGATAATGCTCACCAATCATACTCCCTTCACCGATATCGAGCGCGTGAGCGACTATGAAGTTGACTTCAAGTACCGCAAGTACAACGAAGAGACCGGAATGTATGAAGAGATCTCTGCTCCTTTCCTTGAAGGCACCAAGCTGGGCAGCTATTTCAAGAGCGTACACTACGCCGACGAGGCGATCGGACAGCTCATGGAGGATCTTGAGAAGGAGGGACTGCTTGACAATACTGTGCTTGTAATATACGGCGATCATGACGCTAAGATAAAGGAAGAACAGTATGAATACTACTACAATTACAATCCCTTCACAGAAGAAACTTTGACTGACAGCGATCCGGGCTACATACCCGTCGACGAATTCTATTACAACATCAACCGCAAAACGCCCTTTATAATATGGTCAAAGGGCGGAGAGTATGAGCCTAAGGAGATCACCCGGGTAATGGGTATGTATGACGTACAGCCTACGCTCGGCAATATGTTCGGATTTAAAAACGAATACGCTATGGGTCACGATATATTCTCCTTCGGCGATGACGAGGAAAACACAGTTATCTTCCCCAACGGAAATTTCATTACCGATTCCGTTTACTATGACAGTCAGAAGGAAGTTTATTTTGATCTTACCGGCTATGAGAATGTAGCAAAATATGCAAGCTGCAATCAGGCGTACAAGGATAATCCCTTCCCGATGTTCGATCAGGCGACTGACGGGCTTTACAAATTCTCTCCCAGCGATTATTCGGCTGAAAATGCCGAGCTGAGGAAAAATGACGGCTCGGTGGATACGGATTATATCGAGAAAAGATTTGAATACGCCTCAGACCGTATAGATGTATCAAACTCGATAATCTACTATGACATAATAAACAAGGTCAAGGAAGGCTTTGACGATGTCCACATCTACGAGCCGGCTGATTCGGTGGCTGAACCCTTCTCGCCGCCTGATATGATCTCGCGCAAGCGGGCTTACGCAGTATAGTCAGACCAAAAGGAGTACAGATATGCAGGCTAAAGAATTGATAGAGACCAGAAGAAGCATACGCAAGTTCAAGGACACGGCAGTAACTACTGAGCTTATCAAGGAAGTCATACTGCTCGCTTCAAATGCTCCCAGCTGGAAAAATACCCAGACACCGGGATATATCGCGGTGACCGATCCCGCAAAAAAGACAGAGATCGCAGAGAACGCGACAATGACCTTCTCTCACAACAAGGACATAATCAACGGCGCTCCGGCACTTATCGTGCTCACCACCGAGGACGGTATCTGCGGATACGAGCCGGACGGCAAGCCCACCACAAGCAAGGGCACGCACTGGCAGTCCTTTGACGCGGGTATCGCGGCGCAGACACTCTGCCTCGCGGCTCACGAGCTGGGGCTGGGTACTGTTATTCTGGGTATATATCAGGAGGACAAGGTACAGCAGATACTGGGTCTGCCGGAAAACAAGAAGGTCTCGGCTCTGATACCGATAGGCTTCCCCGCCGAGGCTCCCGAAAAGCGCAAAAGAAAGACCGTTGACGAGCTTCTCCAGATAGTTTGATCTCAAAGCCGCTTGCCTTATGCAGGCGGCTTTTTTGCGTCCATAGTAAAAATGCCACAATAACCGCTGAATATTTTGCACAAAAAAACATTGATTATCATAAAAAAATGTGTTATTAAAATAGCCAACTAAACCGCACTAAGCTAATTTGCTATATTCTCTCAATACCCCTTGAAAACACAGCAAGTAACGCAACACCAGCACAAACGCACATTAGTTCGATTTCAATAACTTCGGACAACTTTTTATCTCATAGTTGACCAAAAGTTGTCCAAGACAGGCAAAGACAGCGGAATATATCGTAATCAAAATAATAAGGAGATATGTTTCGGGAGCGCAGCTAATGCTTGATATATTGAAACCTTTTAAATATAAAAATACTCTCCGGCAGAACACCTGCCGGAGAGTTTGCATTTGATAGCTAAAGCAGGATAAAAGGCAACAACATCACAGCGCCCTCTCATAAAGAGCAGCAATTGTATCCGAGCCAAATTCGGCAGGGTGGTTTGCAACGCTTGCTGCCGAGACCTTGAAGCAGTTCTCCGTGAGCCACGGAATGTCTTGTTCGGTCACACCCTCGTCAGAAAGCCTGACGGTTAGACCTATCTTGTCAAGAAAGCTCCGCATGGCATCGGCGCAGTCGCTCTCATTCTTTCCTCGCAGCAGCTTTGAAATAGCGGCATACTTTGCAGGCGCAAAGCTGGCACTTGCTTCGGTAATAACAGGCGTCAGCGCGGCGAGACCTCTGCCGTGAGTTATGTTTTTAAGACCGCTGAGAGGGTGCTCCATAGCGTGAGGAAGGGTCACTCCGGCGGTGTTTATGACCATTCCGCCGATGGTGCTTGCCCATGCGAGCTTATCCCATGAGGCAGGAGCGTCATAACCATTGTATACGTTCACAAGGTCGTCGGTGATGATCCTCATACCCTCATATGCCAGATATTCCGTCATCGGCTGACCTGCGTTAGACAGAAACGCTTCCATCGAATGACACAGGGCGTCAAAGCCGACGCTGGCAAGCAGGCTCTTAGGCATCGTCTGCATAAGCTCCGAGTCGATTATCGAGACCGAAGGTATGATCTCGTTTCGTCTGAGAGATTTCTTGTCCCCGTTGTCGGGATTTGTCAGTACCGCAAAGCTGTTGCCCTCGCTGCCGGTGCCGCAGGTGGTGGGTATGGCGATGATAGGCAGCGCACCTCTGCCCTGATACCTGTTGTAAATGTAATCGTTGATATCCCGGTTGTTCTTCGCAATGAATGCTATCGCCTTAGCGCAGTCGAGCACGCTTCCTCCGCCCAGACCGATGACCATATCGCAGCCCTCTGATTTGGCGTATGCGGCACTCTCCTTCGCAGTCGTTGTCAGAGGATTGGGTGTGACCTTGTCGAACACAAGGCTCTCAACCCGCTCATTTTCAAGAAAATTACGCACTCTGTCAAGAGCCCCCGACCTTACAGCGCTGCCGCTTGTCACGATAAGCGCGCGCTTTCCGTACTTTGCCGCAGCCTTGCCGACCTCGCTGAGCCGTCCTCTGCCAAATATCAAATTCACAGGAAGATAATATCTGAAATCCATTTTTCGCACCTCACTCGATAAGCCCCTTGATCCTCATATATGCCTTTATAAGCTCAACACATTCGTCTATCCCGACCCGTTCGCTGTTGAGCGTCATATCGTAGTTTATGGGATTAGTCCAGTAATTGCCGTGGGTGTAGTACTTGTAATACTCGGCGCGGTAGGTATCGGTCTGCTTTATCGTCGCGGCAGCGACCTCCTCCGTAACGCCCATGTTCGCCATTGTGCGCTTTATGCAGAAATCCCTCGGCGCTTCGATATATACGCTCACGACGTTTGGTCTGCCCGCTAAGATATAATCCGCGCATTTGCCGACTATCACACAGGATTCGGTGTCGGCAAGGTTCTTGATTATCTGCTTCTGATATTTAAACAGCGTGTCGTCCGAGACGAATTTTTCGTTTCGGGCGATGTATTTTCTCGCCCTCGGCAGACCCTTCATCAGCCCCGCAAAGGCGCCCTCCTTTGCGCGGATCTTCTCGTTCACCTCGCGGAACATATCCTCGTCAAGTCCGCTCATCTGCGAAGCAAGGGTGAGTATGCGGTTCTCGTAGCAGTGAACGCCCAGGTCAGCCGCCAGCTTTGAGGCGATGACCTTACCTCCTGTGCCGAAGCCCCTAGCGAATGTCACAACAAAATTCTTCATGCTTTATCACCCCGCTATGAATCTGCTCAAAAATTCCTTCGCCCTCGGGTGTTCGGGGGCGGTGAAGAACTTCTCGGGCGGTGCGTCCTCGACTATATAGCCCTTGTCCATGAACAGTACTCTGTTAGAAACATCGCGGGCGAAATCCATCTCGTGAGTAACTATCAGCATGGTGAGGTTTTTCTGCGCCAGCTCCTTCATGACCTTCAGCACGTCGCCCACCATCTCGGGGTCGAGCGCAGAGGTGGGCTCATCGAACAGCAGCACCTCGGGGTCCATGCAAAGCCCCCTCGCTATGGCAACGCGCTGCTTCTGCCCGCCCGAAAGCTGCGCGGGATAGGCGTTGATAAACGGCGCCATGCCCACACTTTTCAGGTGGGTCATAGCGCGCTCGTGAGCCTCATGCTTAGGCAGGTGCAGTACCTTGCGGGTACCCTCCATGCAGTTTTTCAGCACCGTCATGTTGTTAAAAAGATTGAAGGACTGGAACACCATTCCCACCTTCGAGCGGTATTCGTTTATCTCCCGCTGGGTGCGCCCCAGCTCCTTATCGTGGAAAAATATCTTGCCGCAGCTCTGGGTCTCAAGCTGATTTATGCACCTGAGCAGCGTTGACTTGCCCGAGCCAGACGAACCCAGAATGCAGATAACGTCGCCCCTGTTCACGGAAAAATCTATCTTTCTCAGCACCTGATGCTCGCCGAAGCTTTTTCCCAGTTCCTCGACTCTGATGATCTCTTTGCTCATTTTGCCGCCCCCCTTTACTGCGTATTCTCCATATACTCAACGGCAAGGACATAATCCTTCTGCCCAGCCATTTTCTTCTCGATAAGCGCGAATACCCTGCTGAAAACAAAGCACAGCACAAGATATATCAGCGCGATAACGAGATATGATTCAAGATACTTATAGTATGTGCCGCCTGCCGTTTTCGCCTGCAAAAACAGCTCCTGTACTCCGATGACGTTCAGCACCGAGGTCATTTTCAGGTTGGTGAGGAAGGTGTTCGCCATCTCTGGAACGATGTTCTTGAACGCCTGCGGAAGAATGATATTAAACATGGTTGAAATTGGCGACATACCCAGCGCCAGCGCACCCTCGCGCTGACCGATGTCTATCGACTTTATCCCCGCTCTCACCGTTTCCGCCATGTATGCGCCGGTGTTAAGCAGCGTGACTAAAATGCCCGCATTTATCGGGTCTATCTCCCAGCCGCTCTGACGCAAGCCGTAGAATACAATCATCGCCTGCACTATCATCGGCGTACCTCTGAACAGCTCCACATATACAGTGGAGACCGCCTTCATCAGCCCGACTACGCCGCGCTTTACTATGTTGTCGTCCTTGTTTATCTCGGTGTCCTGAACGATACCGACCACATATCCCAGCACAAAGCCGAGTATAGTGCCCGTCACCGAAACGAGCAGCGTCAGCCATGTGCCGCGGATAAACAGGTCGGAGTATTTCTTTGCTATGAACCATACCCATTCAAAGGAGTTGGTAGGTGTGTTTGTCATATTACTCGCCGCTTTCTTTATCCGGTATTCCATATAGCTGCCGGGACAACACAGCTATCCCGGCAGCCTATGGTGGGTGGAGTATAATATTATGGAGGTTTTGTCTTAGTTAGCCGCAGGCTGTAATTCTACCGCCTTGCTCATCAGCTCGTCCATCTTTGCCTTGTCGTTCCAGCCGATGTCGTCCATCGCCTTCTGTATCTCGTCGCGGAGAGCGGTGTCGTCCTTTCTCGTAGCGATGCAGACGTTGGTCATTTCCTTGTCGCCCTCGAAGGCGTCGCTGGGGTCGGGAACGATTATCGTAAGGTCGGTGTTGGTCAGCAGAGCCGATTCAGCGGTGGGCAGGTCGATAAGCGCCACGTCTGCTACGCCGTTGGAGATAGCCATGAACACCTCAGCGGTGGTCTCGTAGTTAGCGCCCAGCTCCGCGTCGGGGATCTGCTCAAGCAGCGGCACCCAGCCTGTGCCCAGCTGCGTTGTGACGGTAACGTTCTTTCCCTTGAAATCCGAAAGCCCCTTTACGCTCTCATAGTCCGAGCCCTTCTTCACCACAAGGCAGTTGTCGCGGTAGTAATAAGGCTCGGTAAAGGAGTAGGAAGCCTCGCGCTCGGCAGTTCTGCCCATGCCCGCGATAATGCAGTCGTACTCATTTGCGTCCAGCGAGAGCCCGATAGAATCCCACTCGACCTTGTGCACCTCTAAGCTCATGCCCATTTGCTCGGCGAGCTTTTCGGCTACCATAACGTCATAGCCGTAGGCATAGTCGCTGCTGCCGTAGATCGGCACCGCCTTGCTGCCGTCGGGGACATCTTCGGTTACCTGCGTCCAGTTAAAGGGC
>CACXDI010000049.1 GCA_902766335.1 uncultured Ruminococcus sp.
GCCCCCTCACACTCCCCCCTCTCCTTATCCTCTTTGCCTCGACTAACTCACGTTTGTCCGTACTGGAGACGATACTGCGCTTTGGGATAAGATAGCGGGTGCAGCCGCGCGAGGTTGGCGAGGGTCAAGGGGCGAGGAGCCCCTTGCAAGGGTTTGGGGACAGAGTCCCCAATTGCCCCGCAAGGGGCAACTAAAATCGGCACCGTAAATCCATATTGCTTAAAGCGATGATTTGTGGGGTTATCGCAAAATGAACGTGAACCCCACCAGTGCCGATTTTAAATTTCCCTATGCGAAGCGAGGGAAATGTCTTAAATTCGCCGTAAGGCGAATCCCGCACTCGTGATGTTTGCCACATACAAAAACGGCGATACCCGACAAGGTATCGCCGATTTATTGCGAGACAGAGCAAAGCGATCGTCGTGCAACAGCTTGGCTCCATTTTCGCTTACAGCTTCTTTGCCAGCTGCTCCTTCAGCTTTTTGATGAAATTTTCACCTGCTGTGCCGTTGGGCTTGAAGCCCAGCTCCTTGAGAAAAGCGTTGACCGCTTTCTCGGTGCCGGCGCCGAACCCGGAGTCGTCGGTGAGTGCCGCTGTGATGATCCCCGCCTTGTCGGCAAGCCTCAGCATATTCTTGAGTGCGTACACCCCAAGACTCTTGTCGCCCCGCCTGAAGCCCTCGCTGTCGAGAGTTTTCGGAGCTTTGGGCTTGCTGTAGCCGTTTCGCCCCGATTCCTTTATAAGCTTCGGATAATCGACGTAGCAGATGTCGGTGTCAACGTCCCCCGCTATGCCGGAGACTTTGCCGGTAGAGCTGTTCTGCCACATACCGACGCTGCCCTTCCAGCTAAGACTGCTGTCGTATTCTGCAAGCCACAGGGCGTATTTCTTCGCTACCTCAGCCGTGAGCATGGTCTGGGCGGGGCTGCGGCTCATGTATATGCCGGCAAAGTACCCCGCCTTTTCCAGCTCGGTGCAGAACGCTTCGCACATAGCCGAGACCTTAGCCCTGCCCACCAGCGACTTGCCCTCTACGTCGAAATATATCGGGTACTCGAATTTCTTCCCCGATATCGCCGCTATGCAGGCTTTGGCTTCCATGCGTGCCTCGTCCGCGTTGGTGGCGTAGCTGAACCAGTAGGCTCCCACCGGTATGCCGTATTTTTTGCAGCCGGAATAATTGCTCTCAAAGCAGCCGTCCTTCTGTGAGGAATACCTGCCGTAGCCCGCCTGGACTATCACAAAATCCACGCTGTCTTTAAGCTTGGAAAAATCCGGCTCTCCCTGATAGCGGGAGATGTCTATGCCCTTTTTTTCTTTCAATACTATCACTCCTTTCGATTCCCCGCTGGTCAAGCGGGGAATATATGTATGCTATCCGTCTCTGCCGTTTCTTCCGGTCTGTGTGCCGAAATAGAAGGCTATGACGGTGGTAAAGACGCTGAGGAACCTGTCGGCGCCCATGTCGCCGCGGAATGTCTGTATGCAGAACGCCGCGGTAAGCGCAAGCGTCACCAGCGACTTTACCTTGAGAAGTCTTGTCAGCGCTTCTTTCATTATATGCACCTGCCTTTGATCTCTGCTATTTCATCTATCCGGTGTTCGGTGATGTCCATGCGGTTTTCCATGACAGCCATGCGCTCGATGACGTTGTTGTGCTTTTCCACCTTGCGCTCAAGCTGCTCTATGCGGTAGCTCATGAGCCTGATACCGCTGAACGTCCCCAGGAATGTCCCGATCAGTGAAAGCGCCGCAACAATAAGCTCGCCGTTCACGCTCACTCCTCCTTGATAGCCATACCATAGCAGACAGCGTAAGTCTCGCCGCCGAAGGTAACGGTTGTCATTAGCGTGTTGCTGTTGGCGCGTGTCACAATATACGCATTGTCGGACAGGTATGCGCCATTCGGCTGCACAAACGGAAATACCTGCACGCCTTCTGTGCAGAGAACAAAAAGGTTATTGGTGGAGTCAGAGCTGTAGGTCTTTAGATCAGAGCCGTACTTCGGCACGTTAACGCCGCTGCTTGCATACGTTTCCACAAATACAATCTTCTCGGTGTTTGCGGAGTTAACAAGACTGGTGTTTCGGGTTATCAGAATA
>CACXDI010000050.1 GCA_902766335.1 uncultured Ruminococcus sp.
GCCCCCTCACACTCCCCCCTCTCCTTATCCTCTTTGCCTCGACTAACTCACGTTTGTCCGTACTGGAGACGATACTGCGCTTTGGGAGACGATTGATATGGAGCCTTGAATTAAAATCGGCATAAAAATTATCACAACTGCTTAAAGGAATTATCTGGGGGTTAGTACTATCGTCCGTGAACCCCACCAGTGCCGATTTTAAATTTCCCAACGCCAATCGCAAGCGCGGCGAGGGAAATGTCCAAAATTCGCCGCAAGGCGAATCCGGGCACTCTCTGCGATAAACCACAAAACCGGCGATAAAACGAAGAAAACATCACGCAGCAATTAGCCGCCTCTGTGAGCCTTGTGCGCTTTATTTGTGAAAATTTGAGAAAAACTCTTGCAAAAACTCCGCTGTTGTGATAAAATATAGATTAGGTGTGTATGCCCGTTTTTAAAAGGGCATCAGAGATAAGAGACAATACAACCGGACAAGTGAAAGGTCAGAGAGAATGATTTCAAAAAGATTGCTCGCGGCGGCTGTCTGCTCGGTGCTTTTGATCTGTACCGCCTGTACCTCAAAGAACAACAGTAAAAAGCCGGAGGAAAGCAGTACCCAGAGCGAGAGCGCTGTTAAAAAGGACACCAGCGTCAAAATGAAAAAATACGAGCTGCCGAAGTTCCTTGCGGATTCAAAGAAGGCGGACGTTCTTTCAAATGTAGTATATAAAAGCTTCGACCCTGCCGCGCTTATGGTTGAGCCGGAAAAGCAGCCCTTCGAGGGATATAAGTGTACCGCTTGCTTTAATGACACGCTGTATATCTTCTCTGACAGCGAGAATTACGGTCTGCTCAACAGCCGGGGCGAGGAGATACTGCCCTCGGCAGGGATAAGCAAGATATCGGCGGTGGCTCCCGGGATACTCAGAGCTTCCCACGAGGACGGAACTGCCGTATACTACCGCGTCAGCGGGGATAGTATTAAGGAGGAAAAGATAGCCGATTTTGATATCAGCAGGATAAGCTTTGAACCGATATCCTCGCTGACATCGTCTGATGAGGGTCAGAACTCAACGGGATATCTGCTTTATCTCGACGGCGTGCAGATATATGATACCGAGTGGGTGACGGTCAACAAGCTTGACCCCTCGTCACTTGATACCTCGAAAAGCTGCGAGGCGGTATATAAGGCTTCGGCAGGCTCAGCGTATTATTACATAACCTTCGATAAATTCTATAACCTTACCATATATGAGTGCGAGTACGGCGTTATACGTATGCAGCTGCGCGGCAAGGAGGCGGAGTGCTACGTGCTGAATCAGGAGCATTACAAGGATCTCTGTACGCTGATAGGCTCCTTCGGCAGCGAGAACCGTTCCGCGAGAGTCTCCGCCGAGGCAGATGATGATTACATACAGCTTACTCTGGGAACTTCGGACGAGGACAAAAAGACGGTCACCATTTCCCCCGACGGCTTCTGCTTTACCGAAGCTTCCGACGGTACAAAGTATTTCAACGTCATGGATCCCCAGACGTTCACCGATCTTGTAAGCTGGATAGACGGCACGCTTAGTACGGAATACAAGGGATAAGAACAGTGCCTTCAAAGGAAAAAGGAAGTGTGAAATAAATGGAAGAGAATAACAGCGGTAAGATCTCGAAGGAGGAAATGGCGCGGAGGATATCCGGAAGCGTGTCCGCCCGCAGCAACGACGAGATACGCTCCCGCGAGGAGAGCCGCCGCCGCGCAAGCGAGTATGAGGCGTTCCGGCGCTCGCCGGTAAATAACCCGTATATGCGCAGCCCTGGCAGCAGCCTATCTGATCCGCCGCGGTCAAACGGCAAAAGGCGTATGTCCGCCGCACAGAGAGAAAAGCTCCGCGCCGCTAAAGAGGCAAAGCTGCTCAAAAAGAAAAAGCAGCAGCGCAGACGCCTCATCTCCGCAGGCGTGACGCTTGCGGTAATGCTCACGCTGGTGGGCATAGGCGCATTTAAATGGTACAGCGGCGGCAAGGCGAAGTATGACGGCGTCTTTCTTGACAATACCTTTATAAACGGCGTAACGGTGAGCCGGCAGACTCCCGAGAAGGCAGCTGAGCTTGTCCGCAAAAACTCCGAAATGCCGGATTTTATCATACTGATACGTCCCGACGGGCTTGAGGTAAGAGTCAGCCTTACGAGCCTTGAAGCTACCGATAACGTTGACAAGCAGGTAAAGGAGCTTTACAAGAATCAGTCGCACAACAACTGGTTCAAGTCGAAAAACGCCAAGTCGGAGTACAGCTTTCATGTGAAGTTCGATTTCGACCGGGATAAGCTGTATAAGGAAGTCAAGGCGAAGATAGTTGACGGCGAGAGGACTCAGGAACCGCAGAACGCGTATATCGTCCGCGGACCCGACGGCTTTAAGATAGTCCCCGAGGTGGTGGGTACTTCGATAGACGGCGATAAGGCGCAGATGCTTTACGATTACATCGACGCTTTTTTAGACAAGGGCGAGTATACCATTGATCTCAAAAACTGCAACTGCTATAAAATGCCCAAGATCACTTCCTCAGACCTTACGGATCAGCTTGCGAAGCTTGACAATCTGTTCGACGCTAAGTTCAGCTTTGACTTCGGCTATACCAGGGAAGTGCTGAAGGGAAGCACCACCTTTGACTGGATCGTTTTTGAGGACAATGACCCCTCAAAGGATTACACCGTTGATGAGGATAAGGTCTATGCCTATATCGAGAAGCTGAGCAGTAAGTATGACACCTACGGAAAGGACAGAAGGTTCCATTCCACCTCCCGCGGAGATATGCTTATCAAGCAGGGAAAAGGCGGCTACGGCTGGTGGATAGATCAGGACAAGACCGCTAAAATGATAATCAAGATGATAAAGGAGGGCACCTCCGGAAAGGTGAAGCCCTACTACTACGAAGACCCCGACACCGGATTCAGCTACAGCGGCGATCCGCTGATGCGCAATAAGGACGGCGATCTGGGCAATACCTACTGCGAGATAGATCTTGAAAAGCAGCACTTCTGGTATTACGAGAACGGTCAGAAGCTTTATGACTGTAACATCGTGTCCGGCAAGCCCACCGATGAGACAAGCACTCCTGAGGGCGTGTATAAGATATGGTACAAGGACAAGAACAAGACCTTCTCCAATGTGAACGAGGACGGAGATTCGGGCAAGGCTAAGTACTGGATCAATATATCCACCTTCGGTATGGGTATGAATGACGCCGACTGGATCAAGACCTTCGGCGGTGACGAGTACTACGAGCACGGCTCGGACGGCAATATCTATATGCCGCCGGACGCTGCCAAGTTTGTCTATGACAACGTGGCGCTGGGAACTGCCGTGCTGATATACGGAAGCGTTGAAATGGACGAGGGTGAGGAACAGGAAGAAATAGCATACTGATCAGAGATAAAGCCGGCAGACCAACTGCCGGCTTTTTTGCAAAATGCGGAAAAATTCGCCGAAAAGGCTTGAAATCCTCCGGAAAATGTGATAGAATAAAAATGAAGAAGATCGTTCTAATCTTTATGCCCTGCAAGGAAGCTTGACGACGAGTGATGAGCCGTCAGTGCCGAGATTTGTCTGCTGTTCTTTTAGGGATTAGTATTATAATAAGGGAGTGTGAGTCTATGAAAAACAAAAGGTTATTGTCTGCCGTGACAGCGGCTCTGATCCTCTGTACTCAGATGAGCGTGTATGCTTCTGCAGAGGGACTGCTTTCAGACCATTCTGAACAGCAGGGCGGCGGTCTGTTCGCTTATCCGGAGGAGGAAAGCGAGACTTCCGGCGAAGCCGGGCAGGAGCCTGAGAGCGTTAGCGTGAGCAAATATGCTCCGGGACAGGTGCAGATCATAAAGGCTACCAGCACCTTTGATTCCGCACGGGTCTACTGGCAGCAGCTCGACTGCAACGGATATGAAATACTTATCAAGGAAAACGGCAGCTGGCGCCATGCGGGCTGGTCATCGTCAGATAAGTCCAGCAAGGTGATCCGCGGTCTGAAAAAGGGAAAGAAATATTGGTTCAGGGTCAGAGCCTATAATAAGATAGACGGCAGGAAATACTTCGGCAAGAGATCGGCGCCGGTGAAATTCCGCACCAAGGGCTACAAGCAGAAGATAGACGGCGTTACATATATCGACGGTATACTTATCGCCAACAAGACCTACTCGCTGCCCAAGACCTACAATCCCGGCGGACTCACTGCCACCACCAAGCGGGCGTTCAACAAAATGTGCAGCGCCGCTTCACAGGACGGCATATATCTGTACTGCGTGTCCGGTTTCCGCAGCTATGAGACCCAGAAATATCTGTATGACAGCTATGTAAAGCGTGACGGCAAGGCGGCGGCAGACCGCTACAGCGCACGTCCGGGTCACAGCGAGCACCAGTCGGGGCTTGCGCTCGATGTCAACAACGCAAGCGGCTGGTTCGACGGCACAAAGGAAGCCCTCTGGATAGAGGAGCATTGTTGGGAATACGGCTTTATACTCAGATATCCCCAGGACAAGGAGAACATCACCGGGTATAAGTACGAGTCGTGGCACATACGCTATGTGGGCAAGTCGCTTGCAAAGAAGCTGACCAAGCAGGGTCTGACCCTTGAGGAATACTTCGGTATCACATCGAAATATAAGAACGGCTAAACAAAAAACAGCCCGCTTCCCTTTCTTTCCGGAAGCGGGCGTTGTTATTGCTCCCCCAATTAAACCTTGCCAAAAATGCTTGACACAAATAAAAAATCTCTGCGTTGTAAAAGCTTGAAGGGCGACAGCCCATCTGCGCTTTTACGC
>CACXDI010000051.1 GCA_902766335.1 uncultured Ruminococcus sp.
CCGTAAATCAATCTTGATTAAAGCGCTGGTCTTCACGGTTTCCGCAAAGATAGCGAGAACCCCACCAGTGCCGATTTTAAATTTCCCTATGCGAAGCGAGGGAAATGTCCTAAATTCGCCGCAAGGCGAATCCCACCTCCCGCACTCTCTGCAGTAAAGCACATAAAAAACCGGCGATACCCAAAAAGGTATCGCCGATCCGATCTCACTGTAAAGATAGCAAAGCTAAGCCGATCGCTTTGCCCGCTACCCCAGTATCTCCCGCTCTAAAAACTCCGGGAAGTCTGTCTCTGCCTGCTCCAGCGGCAGATCGTTCTGGTAGATGAAGTCGTAGTTGTAGTTCTCCACGTTGTCGTCCGAGGGATTGCCGTAGTGCCTGCCCTCGCCCCGGCGTATCAGCAGGGTGACAGCCCTGCCGCCTTCGGCTTTAACGCTATCTGTCAGCTTCTTTATCTCGCTGCCCTCGCGGATATGCACGAAAAGTATCTCCGCTTCGCTTTGCAGGAAATCACGGTACCTGTCCATAAGCCAGCGGGTAGGGTAGTCGCTGTACTCCACGGTGAGCTGCTTCAGATCGGAGAGGAACTTCCTCGCCGCGTCGGTCTTTTCACCGCGCCAGCCCGCCATTGCCGCCATTTCCTTTATGGGGATTATCGCCGAGGTGTTCATGCACCGGTAGTGCTTCATCGCAAACTCGCAGAGGGTGTCCTTGCCGACGCCGCCGCTGCCGTTTATTATAATGACTGTCTTGCCCATAAAGCTCTGTCTCCGGATCACTTTGTCTTAGCGTATTTTACAGGACTGCATACGCCGTAGTATCTCTTGCCGTCTATCACCTTGTAGGCGCGTACCTTTATGTAGTATCTTCTCTTTGAAGCGAGCCCCGTGATAGTCTTGGCGCTCTTGCTGCCGCCGACTACCGTTATGCTCTTCTTCGGGGAGAAGCTCTTGTTCAGCGAATAGAATATCTGATATCCGTCTGCCTGAGCCGCGTCCTTTGCCCAGCGCACCTTGAGCTTCTTAGCCGCCGGCTTTGAGATGCCCACTACCTTTTGCTTTGCCGGCTTGATGTAGAAATACACCGTCTTGCTGCCGGTATAGCTGCCCCTGCCGTTTATGACAGCAGCCGCTTTGCCGGTGTTTAAGTTGTTGCTGTAGGTGACGGTGTAATCGGTGCCTTTTGTGAGAGTCTTTCCGTTCAGCGTCACCGTCTCAGCGGGAGTTATCCTGCTGCCGGTGTAGGCATATACCTTGCCGGAAATGCTCACCGAGGAGTTCGCCACATCGTTGTCGATGACGGATATGGTCTTTGAAGCCTTGAAGCCCGCGCAGCTTCCGGTTATGGTAGCCTTGCCTGCCTTTTTGCCCACTACTTTGCCGTATGCGTCTACCGTAGCCACAGAGCTGTCGGAGCTTGTCCACTTTATGCCCTTGAAAAGCAGCACCTCAGCATTTCCTCCGTCGATGCTTGACGACGCTCTCAGCTCATATCTTGCTGCCTTCTTTACGCCGACAGAGGAGCTGCCGCCCACCAGCTTGAGGCGGGGATTTGATATGTAGCTCTTGTTGACTATGACAGAGGCTATGCAGTTTTCGACGCTGCTGCCCCGGGTCTCGTCTACGCTGTCGCCGCTGCTGAATTTCTGACCGAAGCGCCCCGCAACGCAGTTGTGGTAAATGGCGCTGTCGGAAGAAAAGCTGCTCATGCCGACGTAGGTGTTTGCCGGGTCTATCATCTGAGTGTAGTGACCGGTGACGGCGTCAGCGTTCTGATCTACCCAGTCGGACTTTTCGCCGTAAAACTGCTCTATGCCGGTCACGATATTTTCAGAGCCGTTCCACGCCAGCACCTCGCCGCAGCAGAACAACTCGTCTGTCGTTATGGAGAAGCACCAGTCGTCGCTGGGTCTGGTGTGGTCTATGCGTATGCTCGCCTCGGCAGCCCTCACCCTTGCGACAGACTCCAGCTGTGCAGACCATTTGATAGGCACGTAATCGCTCCTGGTGAGCTTTTTAGACGGGTTCGAGGGGTTGGGAACGCCCTCCTTGCAGGCTTCAAGACGTATCTCGTTTATGCGGTCTATGGCGTCCTGTATGTCGGCGTTGTATCTGCCGATCATTCCCACCACGATACAGCCGCTTGCAGGAGTTTCGTTTTTGTAAGTCGGGAATATCGTAGTGTCCTGCGTATACGCCTGAGCCGACATCGCCCCCGCCGACATCAGCATTACCGCCGCCGTAAGCGATGCGGAGATCCTTGAAACAGTGTTTTTCATCGTATTACTCCTTATTTGTGTTTATTTTGTTTTCGCGATCCTGATAATGTCTATGATACCTACCGCGAAGGCAGCGGCGATACCTGCCAGCATAAGGTTCCAGGCGCTCGTCTGAGTTGAGATGAAATCGGTGATGCCGGCGTCCCCGACTATTTTATTAACTATTTTTTCCTTGCCCAGCGCCGAGAACATCATGGCAAGCATGAACTGCACGTTGAGCAGCAGACCGAACAGCGATACGGCAGTGAGCATTGAGGTGAAAAGCGCAGCATAGCTCTCCTGCTTCTTGAAGGTCACAAGCCCCTGTAAAAAGTGTATCAGGCAGACAACGGTGAACACCGCGTATACCGCGAACACCGCGATACCCAGCGCCTTCGGCTCCTTGTCGCCCGAGGACTGCTGTACCAGAAATATCATCAGCGACGACAGCGCAAGCGACATGAACATCGCGATCATCCCGAGAATACAGCTCGTCTTTTCTCCCTTGGGAAGCTCCTTCTTTTTTATCTGCTTAGGCATTTGCCTCGTCCTCCTTCTTCTCCGACAGCCCTATGGTCAGAGTATCTATTTTATTTCCGTTCTTCATGCCGACAGCTATCTCAAAGCCGTCAACGGTGAGCCTTTCGCCGTTTATCGGCAGACGCTCCAGCTCCTCCAGCACCCAGCCGCCCATAGATGTGGCGTCCGCGGTGATAAGATCCTCGTCCAGCTCCGCTTTTTCCAGGAAATCCGAAATGCTAAGCTCTCCCGATATCCTCCAGCGATCGCTGCCTAAGCGTATAAAGGAGTCGTCCTCCTCGTCGTGCTCGTCATATATGTCGCCCACCAGCTCTTCCAGTATATCCTCCAGCGTCACGATACCCTCGGTGCCGCCGTACTGGTCAGCCACCACCGCCATGTGGACTTTCTTCTTCTGCATGAGCCGCATGACCTCTGATATCCGCTTGTTCTCCGGAATGAACACCGGCGGCGTGACAATGCTCTCAAAGCTCTCGGCGCCGCTCAGGTACAGCCGGTAGAAATCCGTCAGGTGGACTATACCCACGATGTTGTCCATGGTCTTGTCGTAGACCGGCAGCCGCGAGTAGCAGTTTTCCTCGAAGGTCTTTCTGAGGGTGTCCATATCCGCGTCCTTGCCGATACCCACGATGTTGACTCTCGGCACCAGCACCTCGTCTATCATAGTCTCGTCAAAGTCCAGCGCCGAGCGCACCAGGTCTGACTCCTGCTCTTCCAGCACGCCCTCCGTCTCGCTCTCGTCGATTATGTATTTCAGCTCCTCCTCCGTAAAGGACGGCTGTTCTTTGCCGCTGCCGGTAAGCATGACCGTCAGCTTTTTGATAGCGGAGAAGAACCATATCGCCGGAGTGAGCAGTATCATCGAGACCGTCAGCGGCGCCGACATCAGCATAGAGAAGCTCTCGGAGTTTTCCTTTGCAAGGCTCTTGGGGAGTATCTCGCCGAAGATGAGCACCAGCACCGTCAGCACCACGGTGGCGTATGCTACGCTCCCCTCGCCGAAGTGCCGGGTGAACATCACCGTGGTCATCGAGGAAGCAGAGAGATTGAATATGTTGTTGCCGATAAGTATAGCCGTCAGCGCCTTGTCGAAATTCTCGGTGATGTCCAGCGCTCTTGCCGCGCTTTTCTTTCCCGAAGCCGCCATGTTTTTCAGGCGTATCCGGTTCGCCGAGGAGAACGCCGTCTCCGTCGCCGAGCATACAGCCGACAGTATCAGCAGCAGAATTATTATCACTACGTCCATATAAAGGATCATCAGCCTCCGATAAAAAAGTATACATATATAATAACATATCAATACTGTAATTGTCAATAGCAAGAGCCTCTTGTAAGCTGTAAAAAAGTCTTGACTTTTTTTTTGTTGTGTGTTAGAATAAAATGAGATATAATTTTTTATATGCTGTATCAATATACAGAGGGGCAGGAGAATAGCTGTTGCAGCGGTTTTTCAGAAGTAAGAAAATGATAGCGGGACGTGCTGCTGCGCTCGGCATGGCAGTGATCCTCTGCTCGTGCGGTAATGCGGCTGATTTTGAAAGCAAGCCGGGATACTCGCGCACAGAAAACATATACAGCGAAGAGCCGACGGCAGAGACGGTGACGGAGGAGACCTCTGCGGAGACTGAGACCGAGACAGCTGAGACTACAGAGACGGTCACCACCACCGCACCGCCCGAGACTACCACAGAAGCGACAGTCACCGAGCCTCCCAAGCCGGTAGGTCTGCAAAGAGAAGCGCTGGACGGACATCGCTATACTATAGAGAAATGCTCCCATAAGGTGTATTCCAACACAAAGCTGAAAAAGGCGCTGGGCAAGCTGGACGATATCTGTGCCGACACGGCTACAGTATAAGCTTTGCCTACAAGAACATGGACACTAATACGCTGATATGCTACAACGCAGACTCCAAGTACGGTATCTGCTCGACGGTGAAGGCGCCCTTCTGTAAAAACCTGCTGGATCAGGGGATAGATCTGGATGATAAGGTGACTATTTCGGTGCTGTGGGAAAATGACGGCGGTGAGGTGTCGCAAAACGGCATCGGCAAGACATATACCGCCCGGGATCTGATAAAGCTCGCTATAACGCAGTCGGACAACAGCGCCTATGACAATCTGATAAACAAATACGGCTACGGCAGCTTCAATCAGATGAACTACTCCCTCGGCGTGGGGTACGATCTGGGGCCTAGCTGGATATTCAACTACGGCTCGGCAAACGATCTGCTAAAGCAGTATGAGGATATATACCGGTACGCCGAAAAGAATGACCGCGGAAAATGGCTGATAAAGCTGATGACCAAGACCGAGCTTGAGACGCAGATCACTGCGGAGCTTAAGGATAAGTACACCGTGGCGCACAAGTACGGCTCCGACTGGGATCAGAAATGCTACCATGACTGCGCGATATGCTACGCGGACTCGCCCTTCGTGCTGGTGATAATGACCACACAGGTTCCCGAAACGGAGGAAAGCGACAAGGTATTTCACAGACTTGCAAAACAGTTTGATATTATAAATTCACAGTTAGTTGCTGAATGATGAAGGGAGGTCAGTATCATGGAGGAATATCTGGGCTTCAAAACGCTTAGAGGAAACAAGCTCGATATCGTTGCCCTGGTGGTCTTCGGACTGATGTGCTTCGGTTCGGTATCGGTGCTTCTGGACGATATCAGAAATGGTAACGACAAGAACAGCGTGGGCGCGGGGATATTGCTTCTGGTGCTGTTCGCGTGGGGTGTCATCGCCGCCGTGCTCCGTATGCTTGACCGGGCTCTTGCATATAAGATAGCCGAGTATTTCTACACCTACCCCAAGACCGAGATATACGAGGATCTTCTCGGCAAGGAGCTGAAAATGACCAGCCCTGCTAAAAAGATACTCAAGCTCCAGCGCAGGAAGTATATGCAGGGCATAAACTATGATCTGTCCAACAGGTGCTTCTTTGCCTACATAAAGCAGCCTGTCCACAGAGAGTCGGCGGGAGTGCCGGTGAAATGCCCTCAGTGCGGCGCCAACTGCACCGTATATCCCGAGCGTGCGCTGAACAAATGCCCCTTCTGCGATCTCCAGCTGGTGATAGGGGTAAATATTGATCTGCTGTAAGTAAACTCTGCCGCGCCGCGGGTGCGGTATCATACATATATAACAGGAGGAAGAAACATGGAAAAATTGAAGGCTTATTCGGTACATATGGGTCCCGCCAAGTGCGCGGTAGACCTGGGCGACGGCTCCGAGAGAGGCGAGTATGTAAATCAGGATTACATTCTCCACAAGCTGGGGCGTCCCCACAGAGGCATCAGCCTTATGTACTGCTACTACCCGCTGGATAAGGAGTTCCCGGCACGTATCTCCGAGGCGTGCAAGGATATGAAAGTCTCCTTTGCCTGGGATTATCCCTATGATGACTACTTCACCTACAAGGGCGGTCTCAACGGCACCACCGATGACGAGCCTTTCACTTATATGCGCGACGTCCGCCGCCACGGTCAGGAGGTAGTGCTCACCCTCACCATAGACCCCAATGTTTCCGACGAGCACCTTATCGCTATCGCCAAGGACTTGAAGCCATTCGGACGTATGCTGCTGAGAATAAATCACGAGGCTACCGGCAACTGGTTCAGCTTTACCAAGCGTGCCACCTACGCCGAGATAGCTCAGTTCTACTGCCGATTCCATAACATACTGAAGGAGTACGCTCCCAATGTCACCACTGTCCTCTGCGCCTGCGAGATCGACGACAGCAAGGGCAGGCTGGTCATGGAGGACGAGTTCCTGGACGCCTTCAAGACCACCGACATCTGGAGCATAGACAAGTACTTCGCACTTCACTGGGGCTGGCCCTATGACGTTGCGGAGCGCAATATGGGCGGTGACGATCCTTCCCAGACTACCCACGGACGCTCCAAGATCAAGGACATATATGACATCACCAAGCGCACCTACAAGCGCCTGGTAGAGTTAAACGGCGGCAGGGAGAAGCCTATGGTAATGAGCGAGCTCAACGCCGACGGCGACGTTACCGGGCCTTACGATCAGGCGGCTATGGTCAAGGAGTTCTGCGATATGCTGAAAGCCGACCCCGAGGAGGGCTGGTTCAACGCATTCACCATGTACCAGTTCCGCGACCGCGGCAGACTGGGTCTTGAGATCGAGGATCCCAACTACTCCGACTGCGGTATCGAGCAGCCACTCATGCAGACCTACAAGGAGATAATCCACGATGATTTCTTCATGCCCTCCATGACCCGCGGCGGGGAGCTTCAGTTCCCCGTAAAGCTGCGCTGGGGCGGCTCTGAGGACGCCGAGGGTATCGAGATACCGCTGCACTTCGACAGCAACCCTCACTTCTGCGAGGTCACCTTCGACGATGACTCCAACCTTATGCTGGAGATAAACGGCAAGTGGTTCTACAAGAGCCCCAAGGCTCGCACCATAGACCTTATGAGCGCTTTCTTCGAGAAGCCTCTCGACGGCGCAGCAGACCTGACGCTGCGTATCTTCGCGCCCCCCGCTTCCGGCGAGAATGACCTTTCCTTAGAGGACGGTCTGCTCAACAGCTACTCCACCGTAGAGAAGCTGCCGGATATCCGTATCCGCTTTGAGCCGGTAGAGCTTTGATATCCCTTTCAGCGTGGACTTATGCGCCACGCTGAAATTAAGCCGCTGCCGCTTTAGTGCTTAAAAACATAAAACCGTTAAAATTTATGATACAGAAAGGAAAGTATTTATGAACAACATGGAATTTATCAGAAAGCTGCCCGTCCCCAAGGAGATAAAGGAGCGCTTCCCGGTGTCTGAGGAGATCAGGGCAGTAAAGGAACGCCGCGACAAGGAGATAGCCGATGTTTTCACCGGCAAGTCGGACAAGTTCCTGCTGATAATAGGCCCCTGCTCCGCTGACCGCGAGGACGCGGTGCTGGATTACGTAAACCGTCTTGCGGGCGTTGCGGACAAGGTAAAGGATCAGATCATCATTATCCCCCGCATCTACACCAACAAGCCCCGCACCACCGGCGAGGGCTACAAGGGCATGGTACACCAGCCTGATCCCAACAAGAAGGAGGATATGCTGGAGGGTCTCATCGCTATCCGCGATATGCACACCCGCGCTGTCGCCGAGACGGGTCTCACCTGCGCCGACGAGATGCTCTATCCCGAGAATCACCGCTACCTCAGCGATATACTCTCTTACGTAGCGATAGGCGCACGCTCTGTGGAGGATCAGCAGCACAGACTCACGGCAAGCGGTCTGTCTATCCCGGTAGGCATGAAGAACCCCACCGGCGGCGATCTGAGCGTTATGATGAACTCGCTGGTCGCGGCACAGGCACAGCACACCTTCCTATACCGCGGCTGGGAGGTACATACCAAGGGCAATCCGTTGGCGCACGTTATCATGCGCGGCTATGTGAACAAGCACGGCAACTCTCTGCCCAACTACCACTACGAGGATCTGAGAGCTTTGAGCGAGCTTTACTCAAAGCGGGATTTTCAGAACCCCGCCGCCGTTATCGACTGCAACCACGCCAACTCCGGCAAGCAGTATCTTGAGCAGATACGCATAGCCAAGGAGGTGCTCCACTCCATGAAGCATTCGGAGGACATACACGATCTGGTGAAGGGTCTGATGATAGAGAGCTACATCGAGGACGGCGCGCAGAAGATAGGCGAGGGCTGCTACGGCAAGTCTATCACCGATCCCTGCCTTGGCTGGGAAAAGTCGGAGCGTCTTATCCTTGAGCTCGCGGATATACTTGCCGGAATGTGACCGTATATTCATACTATTGCTCCCCCAACTAAACCTTGCCAAAAATACTTGACATAAATAAAAAATCTCTGCGTTACAAAAGCTTGAAGGGCGCCAG
>CACXDI010000052.1 GCA_902766335.1 uncultured Ruminococcus sp.
CCGTAAATCAATCTTGATTAAAGCGCTGGTCTTCACGGTTTCCGCAAAGATAGCGAGAACCCCACCAGTGCCGATTTTAAATTTCCCAACGCCAAGCGTAAGCGCGGCGAGGGAAATGTCCGAAATTTGCCGAAGGCAAATACAGAAGATCACCACCCCCGAAAGGATAATGATGATATGAACGACGAACAGAATATCTTCCCATTGTCCGACAGCGGCGGTGAGAAGCCAAAATATAACGAGGATACGGTCAATAGTATCTTCGACGAGATAATGTCCGAGGCAGGGCTGGACAGGGTGTCAAGACCCCGCACCGCTCCCCCGGAACAAAAGCCTCCCGAGCCGGAGCCTGAACCGGAAGAACCTCCCCGCCCCGAGATCTCGGTGACAAAAAAGGCTCAGGAAAAGCTTGACGTGGCAGCTGTCGCCGCAAAAAAGGGCATAAAGAAAGTCGGAAGGAAAATTAAAAACTCCGATACGCTTAATCCCGATAATATAAAGGATATGTTCTTCGGCGATAAGACGGACGGCGTTATCACAGATTCCGACGCCGTGCAGTATGACGATATAGAATCAGATCAGCTGCTCTTCGGAAAGAAAAAACGTAAGCCTGCCGATCCGCGCGGCGATAAGATGCTTTTCAGAGTGATGTATATGCTCACACCCGAACAGGTGTCGGAAGGGTATATGCTGTTCTATAATGAGTTCGTCAAAAAGTCAAACGTCAGGTTCACGCTGATAATGGGTACATTCTGCCTGGTGTTCCTGATCGCTATACTTATGGCGCCGCAGGGCTATGTCAGCTACCTGCTGTTACTGATAGCGCTGGTGCTGATAGCCTTCCGCTGGATAAATACCTGGAGCGCCAAGAGAGAAGCTATGGCGGCGGCTGAGGACGTCCGCAACGACAGCTATAAGCTGTCATTCCATAACTCCCGCATACTGATAGAGGCGAGCGAGCGGGTGGACGATAAGATCTTCAACTACCCGCCGGTGGTCATAAGGTTTGAGGATATAGACCTTAGGCTGCTGGATTACGATGATATATATATCCTTGTGTTCCGCAAGGATTACATATATGTAGTTCCAAAGGAGTCTATGACCTCCCGCGAGAACGAGCTGTTCACTACACATCTTAAAAATATCCTCGGCGATGATTTCTATGTCTTTGAAAAACGTATCATAGAAACTCCGGAGGACGAGGAGGAGTTCCCGACACTGAAGGACGAATCCGCAGAGGACGAGCCGGAACCTGCTCCCACGCCCCCGCCGGCGCCGGAACAGGAACATGAGCCTGAGACTCAGGTTGATAACGAAGAACAGCCGGAAGCAGAAGCTGACAAAGAAGATACCGAGCAGTAATGCTCACGGAAATATTAGAAAAGGTGAGAACCAGTTATGAGTAATGAGATAAACGATACCCACGAAATATCCTCGGCAGATTATCATGATAATACCAATCTGATAGAGGTAGATATCGAAAAGATGATGAAGGAGTCCTTCCTTCAGTATTCCATGTCGGTAATATGCTCCCGTGCGCTGCCCGATGTCCGCGACGGACTAAAGCCGGTACACAGACGTATCCTCTATACTATGTATGAGAACGGTCTGTACCCGGAAAGGGCATACCGCAAGTGCGCTGATACGGTAGGTTCCGTGCTGGGTAAATATCACCCCCACGGCGACGCTTCCGTTTATGACGCGCTGGTAAGAATGGCACAGTCCTTCTCGCTGAGATATCCTATGGTGGACGGTCAGGGTAACTTCGGTACCGTTGACGGTGACCCCGCGGCGGCTTACCGTTATACCGAGGCTAAAATGGCTAAGATGTCCATGTATATGCTCACCGATATCAATAAGGATACCGTGGACTTCGTGCCTAACTACGACGACAGACTTAAAGAGCCTGCCGTGCTGCCTTCGAGATTTCCTAACCTGCTGGTGAACGGCTCCAACGGTATCGCGGTAGGTATGGCTACCAATATACCGCCCCATAACCTGGGCGAGGTCATCGACGCTATGAAGCTTATCGTCGAGAACCCCGACTGCACTCTTGATGAGCTTATGCAGTACATAAAGGGCCCCGACTTCCCCACCGGCGGTATCATCATGGGCAGATCGGGTATCCGCGCCGCCTACGGCACCGGCAGAGGTAAGATAACCCTCCGCGGCGACGCCGAGATCACCGAGATCAAGGGCAGACAGTGCATAATAATCCACGAGATACCTTACATGGTAAACAAGCGCAACCTGATCGAGAACATCGCTCAGCTGCACAAGGATAAGCGCATAGAGGGCATACATGACCTCCGCGATGAGTCCAACCTCAAAGAGGGTATCCGCATAGTCATAGAGCTGAAAAAGGACGCTATCCCTCAGCTGGTGCTCAACAAGCTTTACAGCTACACCCAGCTTCAGGATACCGTGGGCGTTATCATGCTCGCCCTTGTGGACGGCGTGCCCAAGACCCTCACCCTCAAGCAGATGCTGGAGCATTACATCGACTTCCAGGCTGAGGTCATCACCCGCCGTACCAGGTTTGACCTCAAAAAGGCAAGGGAGCGCGAGCATATACTCCAGGGTCTGAAGATAGCCCTCGACAATATCGACGAAGTTATCGAAGTCATGAAGACCTCGAAGAATATACCTGAGGCTAAGGAGAGACTGCACGATAAGTTCGGACTTTCCGATATCCAGGCAGATCACATCGCTCAGATGACCCTCGGCAGACTGACCGGTCTCGAGCAGCAGAAGATATTCGACGAGCTTTCCGAGCTTGAGCTAAAGATAGCAGACCTTGAGGATATCCTCGCAAATCATGAACGCATACTCCAGATAATGCTGGACGAGGTGGGCGAGATCAGGAACAAGTTCGGCGACGCAAGACGTACCCGCATAGAGAACGTCAGCGGCGAGGTGGACGTGGAAGACCTTATCCCCGTGGAGGAGAACGTGGTGACCTACACCAACGGCGGCTACATCAAGCGTATGCCCCTGTCCGTGTACAAGTCACAGAATCGCGGCGGCAGAGGTGTTTCCGGCATGAAGCAGCGCGAGGACGACTTCGTGGAAGAAATGTACATATGTTCTTCTCACGACAATCTGCTGTTCATCTCCAATCAGGGTATCATGTATAAGCTGAAATGCTACGAGCTGCCGGAAGGCTCAAAGGCTTCAAAGGGCACCAACATCATAAACGTGCTCCAGCTGCGCGAGGGCGAGCAGATCGCCGCCATGATCCGCACCGCCGACTTTGAGGAAGGCAAGTACATCGTTATCTGCACCAAGAACGGCAAGATCAAGCGCACTCCCCTCACCGCATATAAGAACGTCCGCCGTGCCGGACTTATCGCTATCGGCATTGACGAGGGCGACGAGATCACGGGCGTCCGCATGACCGACGGCAGCAACCAGCTGATAGTAGCCACCAAGAACGGAAATGCTATCCGCATCGAGGAGAGCGACGTCCGGATAATGTCGAGGAGTGCTCACGGCGTGAAGGCGATAAAGCTGCGTGACGGCGACGAGGTGATCTCCATGGCGAGAGTCCGCGAGGGCGCAAGCGTGCTGACCGTCACCGAGGACGGACTCGGCAGGAAGTCGGGGCTTGACACCTACAGAGTACAGCGCCGCGGCGGATACGGCTTAAAGAACTACCGCTGCACGGGAAGTCCTGTCTGCGGCATAAAGGTGATCGACGAAGAGGACGACATCATCATGATCTCATCGGACGGTGTAATAATCAGGCTGAGAGCCGCCGACATACGTCAAATGGGCAGATATGCGAGAGGTGTGCGGCTGATGAAGTTAAGCGGCGATAATAAGGTAGTAGCCTTCACGAGAGCCGAGCATGACGAATCAGCGGAAGTACAGCAGGTAGACAACTCGACTGCCGAGGACATCAGCGAAGAGGAAGCGAAGAAGCTGGAAGCAGAGGAAGCCAAAGCCGAATCCGAAACACCTGCTGAGGACTAAAAGCGGATCCAACCGCGCGAGGTTGGCGAGGTTCTTAGGGCGAGGAGCCCTAAGCGAGGGTTTGGGAGCAGAGCTCCCAAGTGTGCCAAAGGCACACAAAGAACCTGCGGCGTTTATTTCCAAAGAGGAGACTTAATGCGCCGTGACATCCAGACCGAACCAACGATTAAAAATCGGCGTTCAAAAGACCACCGTTCAAAAAAAGCACAATCAACCAAACAAAACAAAATCGGCGATACCGCACCAGTATCGCCGATTATTAATTGTCCGAAAAAGCGAAGCGATTTTTGGACAAATCCCAAAATGTTCCGCAAGGAACATTCCCTCAACTACCTTTCCCCGCCCGTCAAAATTGTTCCACGTGGAACATTTTTTGGAGAGTTGGAAGAGAGTGCGGGGGTTGCGCCTGTCGGCGCAATTTGGATATTTTCTTCGCCGCGCTTCGCTTGGCTTCGGAAAATCTAAAATCGGCATTGGTGGGGTTCTTGCTGGGGTTGTGTTGGGTTGGAGATAGTCCCTTTAGGTTGGTTTGTTTTTTTTATGCCGATTTTAGGTGTTGGAAGGACAGCGGAGGACAAGGGTGTGCCTTTGGCACACTTGGGAGCTCTGCTCCCAAACCCTCGCAAGGGGCTCCTCGCCTGGAAATAAGCCCCGCAGGGGCGTTTTCCCAACCTCGCCAACCTCGCGCGGTTGGATCCGCTTTTTTGTGATCTACTTCTTCTCGGGGATCCTTATAACATACTCTATGTAGCCGCCCGACTCTCTACGCTCGGTCTCGGCGGCGACTCCGGATAAACGCATGACCTCTACTGCGTGCTCCACTGTGTTGAAAAACAGCCGGACGTCCGATAACGCCGCTGCCCGCCTGCGGTAACTCCTGCGCCGCTTCTGCTCCCGGATACCGTCGGCTATCAGCGACTCCAGCTGCTCGGCGGTGAGACTGCCTTTTATCGTGCGCTCCAGCAGGGGCTCCCGCAGATCGGGCTCGGCGGTCAGCAGAGCCCGCGCATGACGCTCGCTTAGCCCGGCTTTCGTCAGCTTGTCCCTTAACTCCGGCGGGAGCGCCAACAGCCGGAGCTTGTTGCCTACCGCCGGCTGGGATATCCCTAATGTTACCGCTAACGCACTCTGGGTCATGCCGAATCGCCGCATTATCTCCCGGTACGCTTCCGCTTGCTCAAAACAGCTGAGATCACGCCGCTGGAGATTCTCGGTCAGCGCTGCAAGTGCCGCCTGCTTGTCATCCAAATCGGCGACTACGCAGGGAATGGACGTCAGCCCCGCTATCTCGGCAGCCCGCAGCCGGCGCTCCCCGCAGATAAGCTCGTAGCCGTCCTTCGAACGACGTACCAGCGGCGGCTGTATCACTCCGCACCCCGCAATGCTCTTGCTCAATGCCGTAAGCTCCTGTTCGGGGATCTCCGTCCGGAGCCGGAATGAGGAGGGTCTGATAACGCCGATGTCCAGCTCCGTGAGCCGCCTGCCGCAGCCGATGTCCTGCAAAAAAGAAAGGGAAAATCCCATTTAGATCACTCCAATCTGTTTGTAAAAATATTCTACCACACTTTTCGGGAAAAAAATATCAAAAAATCTGCAAAAAGGGCTTTTCAAAATCAAATTTTTGTAGTATAATATAAAGTGAATGTTTGACAGCCCGCGCCGGAGGACATTTCCGGGACGGGCAAACACATAACCATAGTGAAAGGAGATGACCGGATGGGTAAGGTCATCGCTGTTTCTAATCAGAAGGGCGGCGTGGGTAAGTCTACTACTGTGGTGAATCTTGCAGCCGTTTTCGGACAGCGCGGGAATAAGGTGCTGATCGTGGACTTTGACCCTCAGGGCAACTCTACTACCAGCCTCGGCGTGAGGAAGAAAAGCGTCCGAAATACCGTGTTTGAGCTGATAATGGGCGAGTGTACCGCTTTCGAGGCGGCAGTCGCCACCGAATTCAGGGGGGTCAGCCTGATACCTACCACTCAGCGCTTGTCGGGTGCCTCTGCTATGCTGCTGGATATGAAGGACAAGGCGGGAAAGCTCCGTGACGCGCTCAGGGACGCCCGCGAACACTACGACTACATATTCATCGACTGCCCGCCTACTCTGGATATGCTTACCATTAACGCGCTTGCGGCGGCGGACTCGGTGATAATCCCCATACAGTGCGAGTTCCTCTCGCTGGAGGGTCTCACCGAGCTTTACAACACCGTTAAGCGGGTGCGCAAGACCTTCAATGAGAACCTCAAGGTGGAGGGCATACTCTTTACCATGTACGTTGACCGCTACAAGGTCACGGGACAGATCGTCAAGGAGGTCAAGAAATACTTCGACAGCGAGGTGTTCGATACCGTGATACCTAGAAACGTGGCTCTCTCGGAGGCGCCCAGCTTCGGTATGCCGGTCATCTACTATGACAAAAAATGCAAGGGCAGTAAGGCTTACGAGGCGCTTGCAAAGGAAATGATAAAGAAGAACAGAAAGAAGTGAAAAAATGGGAAAAAAGGACAGACTGAAAAACGGTCTCGATGTGCTCTTTGAGGATAATTTCCACGAGGAGCCGGAGAGCGGTGAGGAAAACTCCGTTGCCGCGCTGAGGCTGTCGCTGATAGAGCCGGATCCCGATCAGCCCAGATCCAACTTTGACGAGTCAAAGCTGTCGGAGCTTTCCAGCAATATCCGCGAGCACGGTATACTCCAGCCGATACTCGTCCGTCCGATGAAAAACGGCAGCTACCGCATAGTCGCGGGTGAGCGCCGCTGGCGAGCCGCACGAATGGCGGGTCTTACCGAAGCGCCGGTCATCATCAGGGAAATGGACGACTTTGAAGCCGCAAAGATCTCGCTGGTGGAGAACGTCCAGCGCGAGGATCTGGATCCCATAGAGCAGGCGGCTGCGTATTCACGTCTGATGAATGAGTTCGATATGACTCAGGATCAGCTATCGAGAACGGTAGGCGTTTCCCGGTCACAGATAGCCAACCTCACCAGACTGCTGAGTCTGCCGAAAGAGGTGCAGGACATGGTCTCGGCGGGGGAGATCTCTGTAGGACACGCCAAGGTGCTGTGCGGCGTCGATCATGAAAAGGCTCACGACTTTGCGTTAGAGGCGAAGAAGGGCATTTCGGTGAGAGAGCTGGAAAAGCTGGTGGCTGCGGCGGACAAGCCGAAGGCGGCAAAGTCCGAGAAGCCGGCGAGGAGTCTGAAGAATGACGAGTTCACCAAGTACGCCATTACTACCGGGCAGCAGTTCAAGTCGGTCTACGGGCTGGACGCAAAGGTCTCGAAGGAAAAGAAGGGCTATTCTCTCCGTTTTGACTTCAAGACCGAGGAGGAACTGAAGGAACTGATCGGAAGACTTTCGGATAAGCTTTAAAAAGCGGGTGCAGCCGCGCGAGGGAAATAACCAAATTCGCCCGCAGGGCGAACCGCGTATATCACGATCAAAAAATAATTTTTCCAAAAGGAGTAAAATATCATGTTAGACATCAAGCTTTTAAGAACAGAACCCGAGAAGGTCAAGGAGAATATCAGAAAGAAATTCCAGGACGACAAGCTCCCGCTGGTGGACGAGGTAGTGCAAATGGATATCGACTACCGCGCCGCTAAGACCAGAGCCGATGAGCTGAGAGCTAAGAGAAATTCTATGTCCAAACAGATCGGCGGTCTTATGGCTAAGGGTCAGAAGGAGGAAGCCGAGAAGGTCAAGGCTGAGGTAAAGCAGTACGGCGAGGAGCTGGAGGCGCTTGCCGCTAAGGAGACCGAGCTTGAGGGCGAGATCAAAAAGCGTATGATGGTCATTCCTCAGCTTATCGGCGACGATGTGCCTATCGGTAAGGACGACAGCGAGAACGTGGAGCGTGAGCGCTTCGGTGAGCCGGTAGTGCCCGATTTTGAGGTTCCCTACCACGTTGATATCATGGAGTCGCTCAACGGTATTGACCTTGACGCCGCGAGAAAGACCAGCGGCAACGGCTTCTATTACCTGCGCGGCGACATCGCTAGACTGCACTCGGCGATACTTTCCTATGCGAGAGATTTCATGATAGACCGCGGCTTTACCTACTACGTGCCGCCCTTCATGATCCGCTCCGAAGTTGTTACCGGCGTTATGAGCTTCGCGGAAATGGAGAACATGATGTACAAGATCGAGGGCGAGGATCTTTACCTGATCGGTACCTCCGAGCATTCGATGATAGGTAAGTTCATCGACGAGATAATCCCCGAGGGCGAGCTGCCTAAGGCGCTCACCAGCTACAGCCCCTGCTTCCGCAAGGAGGTGGGCGCTCACGGAATCGAGGAGCGCGGCGTTTACCGTATCCACCAGTTTGAAAAGCAGGAAATGATAGTAGTCTGCAAGCCGGAGGACAGCGACGAGTGGTACAAGAAGCTGTGGAACAACACCGTCGATTTCTTCCGCACCCTCGATATTCCCGTCCGTACGCTGGAGTGCTGCTCGGGAGACCTTGCTGATCTTAAGGTCAGAAGCCTTGACGTTGAGGCGTGGAGCCCGAGACAGAAGAAGTACTTCGAGGTGGGCAGCTGCTCCAACCTGGGCGACGCACAGGCGAGAAGACTCGGTATCCGCATAAAGGGCGCGGACGGAAAGAAGTACTTCGCTCATACGCTGAACAATACCGTAGTCGCTCCCCCGAGAATGCTGATCGCGTATCTGGAGAACAACCTTCAGGCAGACGGCACCGTAAGAGTTCCCGAAGCGCTGAGACCCTACATGGGCGGCAAGGAAAAGCTGGAGAAGTGCAAGGTTTGATAAATAATGCAGAATGGGGCGGCTGTTGACCGCCCTTATCTGTAATTGTTCCACGTGGAACAATCTTAGTTGAGGCAGCAATCAAACGCGGACGCACGATGCGCGCTCCTGCAAAATAAGAGCGCACTTTCCCGCACTCTGTCGCTAGAATGCGAGCACGGTATTAAGAATTTCAACGACAAGAGAGAA
>CACXDI010000053.1 GCA_902766335.1 uncultured Ruminococcus sp.
ACTCAGCGTTCAGGGCACTATCGTCCGCTACTTAGTTGCCCCAAAGGGGCAATTGGGGACTCTGTCCCCAAACCCTAGCTTAGGGCTTCTCGCCCTAAGAACCTCGGCAGCGTCGCGCCGCTGCACCCGCTGTTTAACCCTTTTTTTCATGCCGCTGTATAAAAACGTCAGAACGGTATCATAATATTTCCAAAGGCTCCGCAGAAAGCAACGCGGGGCTTATCGAAAGGAATGGTGAAACATCATGAAAAAAGGAATCGGTTCTAAGGCTCTGGCGCTTCTTGGCGGTAGGGGAGCTTACATCATGCTGGCAGCCGCAGTACTGGCAGCGGGCGGAGCGGGAGCAGCTGCCTACGGAAGGGCTGTGAAGAACGCGGAGAACGAATATGATCTGTCGATACCCGACTTTACCGTGGAGAATACCGACAGCAGCAGGACAGACCACAGCGCTGCCGCAGCAGAAGGCAAGCAGACGGGGGTAAAGCGCACCGATCTGCCGGACAGCTCCCAGGACAGCAGCGACAGCTCGAAGGCGGATTTGACGGTCAAGACCGCGCCCAACGTCATGCCTGTCAACGGTAAGATACTCAATCCCTTCAGCGGGGGAGAACTGGTCAAGAGCGACACGCTGGGCGTCTGGAAGACCCATGACGGCGTTGACATCGCCGCGGATACGGGTACTGCCGTCAAGGCTATGAACCGCGGCAGGGTGACTCAGGTGAAGGAGGATCCGCTGTGGGGCTACACGGTGGCGATAGACCACGGCAGCGGGGTCATGAGCTTTTACTACAATCTCTCGTCCGCCGTGGCGGTGTCCGAGGGCGATGAAGTGGAATCGGGACAGACTATCGGCGCTGTAGGCGACACCGCTGAGATAGAAGCCGCCGAAGCCTCGCACCTGCACTTCGCGGTAAAGCGTAACGGCGAGTGGATAGATCCCGTTTCCTACATTGATCCTGCCGGAAACAAGTGAAAAGCGACTGTATGGAAAAACGGCGAAATACCGCCGTTTTTTCGCATTTATAGCTATAAGTGTTAGGAACTTTTATGCAAAGCGTACAAATTTGTTGAAAAAAATAAGTGCAAAATTTGGTGTTGTATATAAAAACGAAATATGCTATAATATAGAGGTAATTACACGTAAAGGAGTTGATCTCTATATGAGCAACAATCAGAAAAACTGGGGCTACGAAGCGGTGTTCTATCAGATATACCCGCTGGGATTCACAGGTGCCCCCTTTGAGAACGACGGCGTGCCGGAGCACCGCATTTTGAAGGTGCTGGACTGGGTAGACCACATCGCGGGGATGGGCTGCAACGCGGTATATTTCTCCCCCGTGTTCGAGTCTGACACCCACGGCTACAACACCCGCGACTACAAGCGTATCGACACCCGCCTGGGTACCAACGAGGACTTCAAGCAGGTCTGCGACGCTCTGCATGAAAAAGGCGTCAAGGTAGTGCTTGACGGCGTGTTCAACCACGTAGGACGCGGCTTCCCGCAGTTCAGAGACGTCTGCGAGAAGAAGTGGGATTCGCCCTACAAGGACTGGTTCTACATCAATTTCGACGGCAACAGCAACTACAACGACGGTCTGTGGTACGAGGGCTGGGAGGGTCACTTTGACCTGGTAAAGCTGAACCTGCGCAACCCCGCAGTCGTTGATCACCTGCTGGACGCCGTGAAGTACTGGATAGAGTATTTCGGCATTGACGGCATCCGCCTTGACGTTGCATACTCGCTGGACTTCGACTTCCTCAAGAGACTCCGCAGCTTCACCGACAGTCTGAAGGAGGACTTCTTCCTGGTGGGCGAGCTGCTCCACGGCGACTACAGCCGCTGGGTAAATCCCGAGATGCTGCACTCCGCCACCAACTACGAGTGCTACAAGGGTCTCTACTCCAGCTTCAACAGCATGAATATGTTCGAGATCTGCCATTCGCTCAAGAACCGCTTTGGTCCCGAGAACTGGTGTCAGTACAGAGGTCTGCACCTCATGTGCTTCGCGGACAACCACGACGTTACCCGCATAGCCAGCATACTCACCAATGAAAAGCACCTGCCGTTGGTATACACCATGCTGTTCGGTATGCCGGGTATCCCCTGCATATACTACGGCAGCGAGTGGGGCGAGAAGGCTGAGAAGAGCCAGGGCGATCCCGCGCTGAGACCCGCATTCGACAAACCGCAGGAGAACGAGATCACCGAGCTTATCCGCAAGCTTGCAAAGGCTCACCGCGAGTGCAAGGCGCTCTGCTACGGCGACATCAAGATACCGGTGCTGACCAACAAGCAGTGCATACTCCAGCGCGATTTTGAGGGCGAGAGAGTATTCGTGGCGGTAAACGCCGACGATCAGCCCTTCACAGCGCACTTTGACGCAGGCTACGGTCTTGCGGACGATTTCGTGACCGGCGAGGATCACGATTTCGGCGGCGGCAGCGAGCTTGCACCGTATTCGTATCATATTTGGCGCTGCAAGTGATAACATAGTACACAAAGAGGGCGGCTTTTTTGCCGTCCTTTTTTTGCAATGGAAAGTCCTTCAACCCCTTGACAAGACAGCGGCAAATGGTGTACAATATTATATATAGCTTTAGATACCTGACCCCAAAGGAGAGAATGACTACATGGACGACGGCGGACAAACGTTTTTGCTCGTTGGCATCATAATTTATGTAATAATAACGGCACTTATGCACCTGCTGGGGCTTGCGCTCCAGACGGTGACACGCAGTCTTGACGAGGAGCTGGATAAGCGCGGACTGTCTGCGGACAGGCTTCGGTTCGGGACGCTGTGCGCTCAGATTTTCTGCGGGGCGGCAGTCAGCGTTCTGCTGATACCCGGGATACACAGACCTGTCTGCGGACTGCTGCTGAACGGTCTTGCAAAGAGCGACAGCCGGAGTATCCCCGTTATGGCTGCGGGAACGCTGATCACTCTGCTTATAGCTGCGGTCTTTGAGGGGCTCTACGCCGCGCTCTGCACCGAGATACCCCGCCGCGCGGCAAAGACCGGCTCGCTTACGGGTGACAAGGGCGAGAGCTTCGCTAAACGGACGTTCGGATATCTGCGTTTTATGCTGAGACTGTTCGCTCCCGTGATACTCTGCGGACGGCTGGGTACGGCGGTGTTCGGGAAGATCTATTCCATACGCCCCGAGTCGGAGGACGACAACGGCGAGGAGCTGATACAGCTTATCGGCGAGGAAAATGAGAACGGCGGTATCGAGGACGCGGAAGCGGAGATGATCTCAAATATTTTCGAGTTCACCGATCTTGACCTGCATGAGGTCATGACCCACCGCACCGAGATATGCGGCGTGGAGCTGACTGCTCCCGTGGGCGAGGCAGTGCGGCTTTCGGTGGAGCGCGGCTTCTCGCGCCTGCCTGTTTACCGCGAAACTATAGACGATATCTGCGGCGTGCTGTATATAAAGGATCTGCTGCCGCTTGTGAATGAAAACAATACCTCGGAGCATTTCGTTTCGGAATATCTGAGGAAGATAAAATATGTGCCCGAGACTGCCGGCTGCGGCGAGCTTTTCAGGTGGTTCACCGAAAACAAGCGGCAGATAGCCGTGGTGCTGGACGAGTACGGCGGGACTGCGGGTATAGTTACCATGGAGGATCTGCTGGAGTGTATCGTGGGAAATATCCGCGACGAGTACGACGGCGACGAGCAGGAGGAGATACAGGAGATAACTCCCAATACCTTCGACATACTGGGCAGCGCTGACCCCGACGAGGCTATGGAACGGCTCGGCTGCCCGCTGGAGGAGGAGCATGATTTTGACACCATGGGCGGGTTTGTGATCTCGCTGCTGGGGTATATCCCCGAAAGCGGCAGGACGCCCTCGGTGAGATACCGGGATATCACCTTCAATGTGATCTCGGCAAAGGACAACAGAATTGAAAGGATAAGGGCTTTGATAGATAAGAAAAGAGTGACAGCCGATGAAGAAAAATAGAGCGGCGGCATTTCTGCTCACTCTGCTGACGGCGCTTTCGCTGACGGCGTGCATACCAGCTGACGAGAACGGGAGGATATCGCTTCCCGAGCGTCCGGCGGTACACGACAAGTCGGACTCCGGCGATGACAGCACTGAAGAGCAGAAGGCACTCACCGCGCCCGAAAACAGCGCCTCTGCCGAGTACTTCTTAGCTGAGCTTGACCAGCCGGTGAGGGAAGCCTACCGAGCGCTGTACGAGGGTATCTACAATTATAAAAATGACATAGAGCTGCCGGAGGACTGTGTAAAGCAGTCGGACTTCGGCGGGCTGCTTTACCTTGTCAACAGCACCGGGCTGTGCGGAGACTCCATAAGTCCCGACTATAAGATGTATGTAGACTCAAACGGCTATGTGGAGCGTGCGGCGGTGGAGTATATACGCACTCCCGAGGAGGGGGCTATGCAGTACGCCACACTTACAGCTGAGGCTCAGAAGCTGACAGATCAGGCGGCTAAGCTTTCCGACGATTACAGCCGGGTGAAGTTTTTCCATGACGAGCTGGTGAGAAGCTGCGAGTATTCCTCGGAGAGTATCGACTCTCATTGTGCCTACGGTGCGCTGTGCGCGAAGAAGGCGGTCTGCGAGGGCTACGCAAAGGCGTTCATGCTGCTTTGCGAGATGTCGGACATACCCTGCCTGCCCGCCTGCGGCATGGCTGTGGACAAGGACGGCGTTCAGCAGCTGCATATGTGGAATAAGGTGCAGCTGGACGGAGAATGGTACAACGTGGACTGCACCTGGGACGATCCTCTGGGCGTGGAGCCGGGGAGCGTCAGATATGACTACTTCCTGGTGAGCGACAAGGACATCTCCGGCACTCACAACGAGGACAGGGACGAATTCATGCGTCTGCCCGCTGCGAAGGACGAAAGCGGCAGCTGGTTTGACCGTGAGGACAGGATACTCCGGAGATCGGACAAGATCACCAAAATATTCCGCGAGCAGTGCGCTCTGTGCATAGACGGAGAGGTGCCCGACAGCACCGTGAGGTTCAAGTGCGAGGACAAGGGCGTTTACGCGCAGGTCATGGCGGAGTTGTTTGACGCCGACAGCGAGGGCAGCAAGGGAATGGTGACGCTGCTACAGGAGTTCCTTGCCGACGGACGGGGGCTCAGCTATGTTCTCACCACCGACGAGAATATGCGGACGATAAATCTCAAGATAGTAGTGCAGATGACCGCCGACGCCGAGATAGTATACGGCTAGGACGGTTAGATATAAAACGTTACGAAAGGACAGGATAATATGCTTAGCGATATTGAAATTGCAAATCAGGCGAAAATGCTGAAAATAAATGAGGTAGCCGCATGGCTCAACGTCAACGAGGACGACATCGAGCCCTACGGTCACTACAAGGCAAAGCTTTCCGAAGCGCTTTACGGCAAGCTCGCCGATAAGCCGGACGGCAAGCTGATACTGGTGACGGCGATCAATCCCACCCCCGCCGGCGAGGGCAAGACCACTATGTCGGTAGGTCTTGCTGAGGCTATGGCTCAGATCGGCAAGAAGGCGATACTGGCGCTCCGTGAGCCGTCTTTGGGGCCGGTGTTCGGCATAAAGGGCGGTGCGGCAGGCGGCGGCTACGCTCAGGTAGTGCCTATGGACGACATCAATCTGCACTTCACCGGCGATATGCACGCTATCACCGCGGCGAACAATCTGCTCTGTGCGCTGATCGACAATTCGATACACCAGGGCAATCCCCACAGGCTTGACGAAAGACGCATACTTTTCAAGCGCTGCATGGACATGAACGACAGAGCGCTTAGAAGCGTTATAGTAGGTCTGGGCGGCAAGGTCAACGGATTTCCCCGCGAGGACGGCTTCCAGATCACCGTGGCTTCTGAGATCATGGCGATACTCTGTCTTGCGGACGATCTTGCGGACTTGAAGGCAAGGCTGGAGCGCATACTCGTGGGCTACGATCTGGACGGCAAGCCGGTATACGCGGGACAGCTGGGCGGCTGCGGAGCTATGGCGGCTCTGCTGAAGGACGCCCTCAAGCCCAATCTGGTGCAGACTCTGGAGAACACTCCCGCCATAATGCACGGCGGGCCCTTCGCGAATATCGCTCACGGCTGCAATTCCGTCCGCGCTACGAAGCTGGGACTCAAGCTTGCAGACTACACCATTACCGAAGCGGGCTTCGGCTCCGACCTGGGCGCCGAGAAGTTCTTTGACATCAAGTGCCGCTATGCGGGGCTCACCCCCTCTGCGGTAGTTCTGGTAGCTACTATCCGCGCTCTGAAATACAACGGCGGCGTTCCCCGCGCAGAGCTTACAAATGAAAATGTGGAGGCGCTCAGAAAGGGCGCTGTCAACCTCAAGACCCACATCGAGAATATGCACAAGTTCGGCGTGCCGGTGGTAGTCGCTATCAACCGTTTCCACACCGACACAGATGCCGAGATAAAGGTCATCGAGGAGGTCTGCGCCGAGTGCGGCGTTGAGTACTCGCTCGCTGAGGTATTCGCCAAGGGCGGCGAGGGCGGCAAGGATCTTGCGAACAAGGTCTGCGCGGCTATCGACGCAAACGAGGGCAAGTCGGACTTCCACCAGCTTTACGATGTGAAGCTGCCCGTCAAGGAGAAGATCGGGACTATCGCCCGCGAGATATACCGTGCCGACGGCGTTATCTACACCGCACAGGCTGAAAAGGCGCTGAAGGAGATCGAGGCGCTGGGCAAGACCGATCTGCCGATCTGCGTTGCAAAGACACAGTACTCGCTGTCCGACGATCCCGCCAAGCTGGGCAAGCCTGAGGGCTTTGAGATCACCGTCCGCGACATGAAGCTGTCGTCCGGCGCGGGCTTTATCGTAGTCTACACCGGAGACATCATGACGATGCCGGGTCTGCCCAAGCAGCCCGCCGCCTTCGCCATAGACGTTGACAACGACGGAAATATCAGCGGTCTGTTCTGATATAACAATAAACATATAACAAAGGGAGCGAGCGCTTTGCTCGCTCTTGTATTAATACTAATCCCTAAAAGAACAGCAGACAAATCTTTTAGTGATTATTACTCCACCAATTAAACATTGCCGAAAAGACGCAGACAGAGATAAAAAATATCAAGGAACAAAAGCGCAGACGGGCTGGCGCCCTTCAA
>CACXDI010000054.1 GCA_902766335.1 uncultured Ruminococcus sp.
ATTGGGGACTCTGTCCCCAAACCCTAGCTTAGGGCTCCTCGCCCTAAGAACCTCGGCAGCCTCGCGCGGCTGCACCCGCTGCTTTGGTTCCGTGTAGCGGCAGCGGCGCATAAAAAAAACTGCCGCAAGTGCGGCAGCATTTTTTACATTATTTCAGCGAATTGAGCAGACCGCCCTTGTTGATGATGTTGATGAGGAACTCGGGGAAGGGCTGTCCCTGATATGTCTCGCTCTTCGTGACGTTGGTGATAACGCCTGTCTCAAAGTCTATCTCTACCTGATCGCCCGCTTCGATCTTCTCACTCGCCTCGCGGCACTCGATGATCGGCAGACCGATGTTTATCGCGTTGCGGTAGAAGATACGCGCAAACGTCGCCGCGATAACACAGGAGATACCGCTCGCCTTGATCGCAATGGGCGCGTGCTCTCTCGATGAGCCGCAGCCAAAGTTCTCGTGGGCTACCATGATGTCGCCTTCCTTGACGTTCTTTACAAAGTTGATGTCGATGTCCTCCATGCAGTGGCTCGCCAGTTCCTTGTGGTCTGCCGTGTTGAGGTATCTTGCGGGAATGATAACGTCGGTGTCAACGTTGTCCCCGTACTTGTGTACTGTGCCTTTTGCTATCATGTCTATCTGTCCTTTCGGTCATATTTCAAAATCAACGCACTTGCGTGCCTTTACTGCCGTTCTGACGAACTCCTTCACCTTTACGTGCTCCGGATGATCGGCGTAGTAGGCAAGGGCGGCTTTGTCCTCGAACTCGCTGTCCAGCATTATGTCTCCGTTGGAACTGTCCAGAATTTCGGTCACTACTTTAATGCTTTTCAGTCCCTCCACAACGCCGTAAAGCGCCTCAAGCTCGCGCTTCATGCGGGCTGCCGCCTCACGCTTCTGCTCGGGCGTAAGCTCGTCCTTGAAGTCCCAGATTATTACGTGCCTTACCATATTACATTACCTCGCTGGGCTGGGAGATCTTGCCGGTAACAGCGGAGGCTGCCGCCACGTAGGGAGAAGCCAGATAGACCTCGCTCTCAGGGTGACCCATTCTGCCGACGAAGTTGCGGTTGGTGGTAGCTATCGAGCGCTCGCCCTTTGCGAGTATGCCCATGTAGCCGCCCAGACAGGGACCGCAGGTAGGTGTGGACACCGCGCAGCCCGCCTCGATGAATATTTTCAGCAGACCTTCTTCCATAGCCTGCATATAAACAGCCTGGGTAGCGGGGATAACTATGCAGCGGACGCCCTTTGCGATGTGCCTGCCCTTCAGTATCTCGGCAGCGGCGCGGAGATCCTCGATGCGTCCGTTGGTACATGAGCCGATCACCGACTGGTCTATCTTCACATCGCCGATCTCGTCGAAGGTCTTTGCGTTCTCCGGCAGGTGGGGGAAAGCCACGGTGGGCTTTATCTGAGACAGATCTATGTCGTAGACCTCGTCGTACTCAGCGTCGGGGTCAGCCTCGAATATCTTGTACTCTCTCTTGAATCTGCCCTTAACGTACTCCAGGGTAACATCGTCCACCGCAAATATGCCGTTCTTTGCGCCCGCCTCGATAGCCATGTTAGCCATGCAGAGCCTGTCCTCCATGGTGAGGTTTTTCAGTCCCTCGCCGGAGAACTCCATGGAGCGGTAGAGCGCGCCGTCAACGCCTATCATGCCGATGATGTGCAGTATAACGTCCTTTGCAGCGGAGTACTTAGGCAGCTTGCCCACGATGTTGAACTTTATAGCGGAAGGCACTCTGAACCACGCCTTGCCGCGAGCCATGCCGGCACACATATCGGTGGAGCCCACGCCGGTGGAGAAAGCGCCCAGAGCGCCGTAGGTGCAGGTGTGGCTGTCGGCGCCGATTATGCAGTCGCCGGGACCCACGAGACCTTTCTCGGGGAGCAGCGCGTGCTCAATGCCCATTTCGCCCACGTCATAGAAGTGGGTGACGTTGTGCTCGCCGCAGAAGTCTCTGCACTGCTTGCACTGAGTCGCAGCCTTGATATCCTTGTTGGGGGCAAAGTGATCCATTACCATAGTCACCTTGTCCTTGTCGAACACATCGGTGAAGCCCGCCTTGTGGAACTCGTTTATCGCCACAGGCGATGTGATGTCATTTCCCAGCACGAAGTCAAGGTCAGCCATGATAAGCTGTCCCGCCTTGACCTCATCGAGTCCCGCATGAGCCGCGAGTATCTTCTGTGTCATTGTCATTCCCATGTAATTACTTCCTTTCGGTGTATCTTATCTGAAACAGGTGCAGTCCATGCACAGCACAGACTACTGCTATATTATACCACACTAAAGTGATATTTGTAAAGGGGTGAAATGTTAATATTTATGATGTGCTCCCCCGATTGACAATCCCGCCGTAATATGCTATACTTAAACGTGGTAGTTTTTTACCGAAAACGGAGGTCACAGAATGAAAAAACATATACTGACAAATGACAACTGCCGCTTCATAGGCAGGACGCTGGAGCTGGACGGCGCGGTCTGGTTCGCACTTTCCGGTGCGGGCGCGGAGTTTAGGTTCACCGGCAGCCGGCTGGAGCTTGCCTTCCTGGGCGACGATGTTGCCGAAAAGCCGGACAACGAGGAGAATTACGCCCGCGTGGCGGTGTACGCCGACGGCGAGCGTGTTGCCGATCTTCTTGTGGACGGCAGCGAAAAGAAGGTGACAGTCTTTGACGGCGGCGAGCATGACAGCGTGGTGCGTATCATCAAGCTGTCCGAGTGCGCTATGTCTACCCTGGGTATCGCCTGCGCCGAGACCGACGACGGCGATGAGCTTGCGCCTACAAGCCCGAAGGCTCACACTATAGAATTTATCGGCGACTCTATCACCTGCGGCTACGGCGTGGATGACGAGGATCCGCTCCACCACTTCAAGACCGGCACCGAGGACGTTACCCGGGCTTACGCTTTCAAGACCGCGAAGCTGCTGGACGCCGAGTACAGTATGTTCTCCACCAGCGGCTACGGCATAATCACCGGCTACACCGAGGGCGACGAGAAGATCCCCGAGCAGCGGATACCGCTTTATTACGAGAGCTACGGCTTCTCCTACGGCAAGTTCGCGGGCACTCACGAGCCTCACCTTGTCAAGTGGGATTTCTCCCGCTATCAGCCGGAGTTCGTGCTGATGAACCTGGGCACCAACGATGACGCCTACTGCCGTGAGCACGCCGACAGACAGGCAGACTACACCGAGAACTACACGGAGTTCCTCAAGGTAGTCAGAGCTCACAATCCCGGCGCTTACATACTCTGCACAGTAGGCATAATGGGTCAGCGTATCTTCCCCGCGCTGGAAAAGGCTGTGGCAGACTACGCGGAGCAGACGGGCGACAAGAGGATATCCACCATGATGTTTGACGAGCAGGACTCAGAGAATGACGGTCTGGTGGCGGATTATCACCCCACCGATGTGACTCACACCAAGGCGAGCAAGGCTCTTGCCGCCGAGATACGCCGGATAATGGGCTGGTAAAAGTTTATACTAATCCCTAAAAGGTTAGTATTAAGAAGTTACACTTGATTTATAGTATATAATGTGGTATAATAAGCTGTTGCAGTTTATTTATACGAAAGGAAGTATTTGTTATGTTAGAGATCGGATTTATCGGCGCCGGCAACATGGGCTACGCCATAATGAAGGGTATAAAGGAAAAAAGCGGTCTGGAGGCGGAGATATTCGTCTATGACTGCTATGCTCCCGCGGCAGAGCGTGCCGGTGAGCTGGGCACTAATGTCTGTGCCGACGCCGCTCAGGTGGCTTCAAAGGCTAAGTATGTATTCTTAGCGGTAAAGCCCCAGCAGCTGGACGAGGCTCTTGAAGCCCTTGCTCCCGCTGTTACCAAGGACACCGTGTTCGTGTCCATATGCGCGGGTATCGGCGACGAGTATATCGCTTCCAAAACGGTTGAAGGCGCAAAGGTAGTGCTGGTAATGCCCAACACTCCGCTGCTGCTGGGCGAGGGTGCGACAGCCCTCTCCTGCTCGGATACCGTCACCGCAGAGGAGTTCGACAACGTATGCGCTATCTTCGGCAGCTGCGGAAAGATAGCCGTTATCCCCAAGGACAAGATGAAGGAGATAATCGCCATAAACGGTTCTTCTCCCGCGTTTATCTACCTCTACGCCCAGGCGTTCATCGAGTACGCCAGGAGCGTGGGTATCGACGAGTTCGCCGCAAAGGGACTGTTCGCTCAGGCGCTCATTGGCTCGGCTAAGATGATAACCGACAGCGGCGACGATATCGACACGCTGATACAGAAGGTATCCTCAAAGGGCGGCACTACTATAGCCGGTCTGGAGAAGCTGCGCGAGGGCGGTCTTGCCGAAGCGGTGGACAACTGCTGCAAGGCGTGTACCAAGCGTGCATACGAGCTGAGCAAGTAATAAAAGACGCCTTGTCCGCATATACATCACCCAAAGGGAGTGATGTTAAATGCAGACAAGAAGAGACCCGGTGTCACCACGTGACGGACGTGCGGACAAGCGCCTTACGCTTTTTGCGGCGCTTTGCGCGTCGGCTCTGTTCGGGGCTTTGTTCGGAGCTCTTTGCTATATCAGCACCGACGGCAGGCTGTCAGACCTGCTGGAGACGGCACGGCAGACGAGCATGGATATCCGCCGGAGCGGCAGTCTGGTAAAGATGATAGGCTCGTCGCTCATGTCAACAGGCTTCTACCTGCTGATAGCGTATGTGCTGGGATTCTCCGCGCTGGCGCAGCCCTTTGAGCTGGCTCTGCCTTTTTTGCGCGGCATGACGGCAGGGGTGGTGCTCACCTCGATATACGGCGGCGGCGCGGACAAGGGCACCCTCATGATGACGGCGGCGGTGTTCCCGGGGATACTTATTTCGATAATTCTGATAATCCTGGCAGCGCGTGAGGCGGTGTATATGTCCTCGCGGCTGTTCGATATATGTTTTCACGACAGGCTTTATGACGGACTGCTCAGGCACTCGGTGGTTTACTCGGTAAGCTTTGCGGAGCTGCTCGCCGCCACATCTGTTACGGCGCTTATCGACTGCCTTCTGGCGGTGATGCTGTTCGGCAAAGGCTGATGCAAAAAAGGAAAGGGAAGTAAAAAGCTGATGGCATTTGGCACCAAAAAAGAGGGCGGCGTACCCCGCACTCCTTACGAGAAAAAAGGCATATTCAAGTTCATAGAGATATACGGACGGAGAATGTGGCAGCTTATGGGACTGAACCTTGTCTACCTGCTGTCGCTGATACCTGTCGTTACCTTTGGACCGGCGACGGCGGCTATGACCAAGGTCTGCCGCAATTGGTCACAGGAGCGCAACGCCTTTATGTGGGCGGATTACTGGGAAGCCTTCAGGAAGAATTTCAAGCAGGGCTTTATCATGGGTATCATAGACATAGTCTGCGTAGCGGGCTTTTCGGTGGCGATACCCTCATACTCCGAGTGGGCGAAGCAGACGGATATGATGTACATTCCGCTTGTCATAAGCCTTGCCTGCTGTATCGTGTTCTTTATGATGCACTTCTACATCTATCTGATGATAGTCTCCACCAACCTGTCTCTCGGGAAGATATTGAAGAACGCATTCTTCCTGGTGAGTCTCGGAATAAAGAACAGCCTGTGGACGCTCATCGTCTGGATAGTTATGGCGTTTTTCCTGGTCATGGCTTTCCCGGCGTCGCTGTTTATCGTGCTGTTTTTTCCCTTTACATTTCTCTGCTTTGTAAACTGCTTCAACTGCTATCCGGTGATACGCAAGTTCGTTATCCAGCCCTACTATGACCAGCGCGGCGAGGAGAACCCCGAGTTCGATTACCTCAAGAACGATGAAGAAGCGCTGTTCGAGGACATGGGTGCTTACGAACCCAAAGAGACCAAAAAGGAAAAGAAGAAAAAGCCTAAGACGATATCGTGAGGTGAAGCATGGCTGAGGTTATAATGACCTGCGGACGGATATGCAGCGGGAAATCCACATATGCAGAAGAGCTGCGAAAGCGGCTTGGTGCTGTGGTGCTTTCGGTGGACGAGATCACTCTTGCGCTTTTCGGGCAGGATGTGGGAGATATGCACGATACATATGTTGAACGCACCAAGAATTATCTTTTTGAGAAAAGCGTGCAGATAGCCGCAGGCGGTATAGACGTTATCCTCGACTGGGGATACTGGACTAAGGAAGAGCGCCGATATGCCCATGAGTTTTATTCCTCAAGGGGGATAAAGTGCAGTCTGCATTACATAGACGTTCCCGACGATGAATGGCACCGCCGAATAAAAAAACGCAACGGCATGGTCGCGGCGGGAGAATGCTCGGCTTATTACATTGACGAGGGAATTGCGGAAAAGTCTGCGGAGTTGTTCGAGCCGCCCGATGATGAGGAGATAGATGTCAGGGTAAGCGACAGGCGGAAAGAGGAAAGCTGAATGAGTGAAGTGAAGGATAATATCGCCGAGCAGGACATTCAGAACTCCGATCGACCTGCCGAAAAGAAACGCCCCGCTTTTAAGTATGTCATCGTCGGTGCGGTTGCTGTGCTGTTCTTTGTCGCTGTTATATTCCTTGAAATAAAAATGATGACAGGGAAGGGCAGAGAGCTTTTCAATAAGAAAGGGGCGGACGTGCAGAAGTCTTTTTCCGCCGATGATGAAGTCATACAGAAGTATTTCCCGTTTACCGACCATTACCTGACGGGCGAGGCAACGGAGCTTCTCGGCATGAGGTATGATGAAGCCTGCAAGCTGTTCGGGCACACAGCCTCCGACGCGGATTTTTCCGACGGCTGCGATGGGTTTTACTTTATCGTCAAATACGACTGCGATGTGACGGTAGATCTTCATTTTAAGAACAACGAGCTTTACAGAGTAGCCGTCTATTCGGCTGCCGAGGATTATGACAAAGCCCTCAGTGCTGCCGAGGAGAAGTACGGCGATATGTTCAGCTATGATGAAGAGACAAACAAGTGCTGCTTTGTAAATGACGATAGCTGCGACTACTGGGTGTGGCTCCCCGAGGACGGCAGGACACACCAGCAGTTCATATCAAGATACAAGGACGATATCGGCTACTACGTCGATGAAGGCTTTTTCGGCAAGGACTGCCCGGAGCTCATGGGGCAGTCGTATATGCAGATATGCAAAAGATTTGAATACGAGATGAGCGAGGACGATTTTGACTCGGACGGCGGAGCCTACTTCGGGTATACGATATTCCGCTATGAGGATCCCGACAGGGACGAATATGTCAGATTCAATTTTTTCGACAGCAAGCTCGGCGAACTGAAGCTTGTTATTCCTGCTGAAAAGGCAGACCTCTGGGACAGCATCGCCGCAAAGGCGGAGGAAGCCTACGGCGAGCCGCTTATGTCTACCGAAGACGACGATTACAGAGTTTACAGCGTCACCCCCGAGCTGAGCTACATCATGGAGCTTGACTACGACGGCAGGGTGATACAGAGGTATACGCAGTACAAGTTCGACTGAGACCAGGCAGCGCCGTCAGATCGACGGCATTTGCCAATAAGAAAGGAAGTTATAAAAATGAGTGAGATAAGAGATCCCGGTCTGTGGGAGTCGGGTGCGCGCAAGATAGAATGGGTGCGCCGCAACATGAGCCTGCTGAACAGCGTCCGCGAGGAGTTCGAGAGGGACAAGCCCTTTGCGGGGCTGAAAGTCGCTCTGTCGATACACCTTGAAGCAAAGACCGCTTATCTCTGCAAGGTGCTTGCGGCAGGCGGCGCTGAGATGTACATTACCGGCAGCAATCCGCTGTCCACTCAGGACGATGTGGCGGCGGCGCTGGTGCATGACGGTCTCAACGTGTTTGCATGGCACGGCTCTACTCCCGAGGAGTACGAGCGTCACATAGCTGAGGTGGTCAAGGTGGGTCCCAACATCATCATAGACGACGGCGGCGATCTGGTGAACATGATACACAACAAGTACCCCGAGCTGATCGGGAATGTCATAGGCGGCTGTGAGGAGACCACCACCGGCATTATCCGTCTGGTGGCGATGAACAAGGCTCACGAGCTGAAATTCCCCATGGTGCTGGTAAACAACGCACGCTGCAAGTATCTCTTCGACAACCGCTACGGCACGGGTCAGTCGGTGTGGGACGGCATAAACCGCACAACAAACCTCATCGTAGCCGGCAAGAACGTGGTAGTGGCGGGCTACGGCTGGTGCGGCAAGGGCGTGGCTATGCGTGCCAAGGGTCTGGGCGCTTCGGTGATCGTCACCGAGATCGATCCCGTAAAGGCTATGGAGGCTGTTATGGACGGCTTCAAGGTGATGAAAATGGAGGAAGCCGCAAAGATAGGCGACCTGTTCGTGACCGTTACCGGCTGCAAGGACGTCATCACCGAGAACAGCTTTGCCAACCTGAAGGACGGCGCTATCCTCTGCAACGCAGGTCACTTCGACTGCGAGGTGGCGGTGGCGAAGCTTAAGGAGATAGCCACCGAGGTATATGAAGCACGCAACAACATCCAGGGCTACAAGCTGCCGGACGGCAGGACGGTGTTCACCATAGGCGAGGGCAGACTTGTGAACCTTGCCGCAGGTGACGGACACCCCGCCGAGATCATGGATATGTCCTTTGCGATACAGGCGCTGTCGGCGGCGTATCTTGCGAACAACCGTGACAGTCTTCCCTCCGCAGACGGCGAGCGGGTCATCATCGTTCCCGAGGAGATCGACAACGAAGTCGCACGCCGCAAGCTCGGCTTCTGGGGCGTGGAGATAGACAAGCTCACCCCCGAGCAGGAGAAGTACCTCAACAGCTGGGAAGTGTGAGTGGAGTTCATGTCTCTTTGAGCAGGATCGGCGTGATAGCAAAAGTACAGAAAAGGCAGGAGCGTAAACTCCTGCCTTATTTTTTCAGCGCCATTCTGCCTTAATACTAATTCCTAAAAGAACAGCAGACAAATCTCGGCACTGACGGCTCATCACTCGTCGTCAAGCTCCCTTGCAGGTATCAAATAGCAAAAGGGGACTGTTTTCTCAGCAGCCCCCAAAAAGTTCAGATATATTTTTTCAGCGTACCCTGTGCCGTTTTCTTGAGGTACAGACAGAACTCAAAGAACGCGATGTACTTATCGGTTATCATCACAACGTAGGATTCGGGGTACTTGGGTCTGCCGCGCCTGATAGGCCACATATGCTTTAAGATAACGTCCTCCTCGACTTTTGAGATCTCAAAAGCCTTGCGGGCGTTTCTTAGCGCCACCTCCGGGTGGGTCACAAGGTGATCGTGAGAGCATTTCGGACAGTCGGGATACAGATCGTGTATCATTCCCGCACGCGCCGCTTCATCGGCATTGAAGCCCAGCCTGCGGCAGAGCAGATAGCTGTAGTAGGAAACGTTCAGACAGTGCTGGAAGCGGGTCATGCACTTGTGGTGGCGGAAGGCTTTGAGCTCCTGCACCTCATCGCTGGTAAGCACGTCCTTCACCGCCTCGTGATAGCCGGAAGCCTGCGGGGAAAGCTCAACAATATATCTCGAACCGATAGCTTTTGACATTGGCATCGTCCTCTTTCATCGCGCCCGGGCGGCCGCAGCTCTTGCGGTCATTACCTCACGCTTAACAATAGTATAGCAGACATTTAAGAACGAACTATTACAGCAAAGTGTATTTTTAGTAATAATCGCTTAAAGGCAGCTGAAAATTTTTGGAAATTCGTAAAATAATAAACCAATGACCGCGTGACTGCCGCGGCGCTGTACCCGATAACTCACTCGCAGGCACGGTGTATTCCGCACCGCAGCCCCGTCATTAGTACTTCTCCCCGTAAAACTTCGGGATAAACTCCTCGCTCGCCGAGGTCTTTTGCTGAACGTAGCCGTCAAAGCCGCTCTGCTCCAGTACCTCCGCGACGGTGCGGTACTCGAAGGTGGAGAGCCTGCGGTCTATCTCGTGAAACTCTCCCGCACGGTATATCGGCGTGTACTGACTCATCAGGCTCACCAGGATATCCCCGGGGTCAAATTCCTCCCGCAGCCGCTTTATCAGCGCTATGGAATCCTGCCGGTGGTTCGGCAGGATCAGATGTCTCACGATGACGCCGCTTTTCATGAGCCCGTCCCCGCCGATGACGGGTCTGCCTACCAGCTCGAACATTTTGTGTATCGCCGCAAAGGCACGCTCGGGGTAGTCCTTAGCCCCGGAGTATCTCGCCGCCATGCCGCTGTCGAGGTATTTCAGATCGGGCAGAAAAATGCTTATCCGTCCCCGCGTCAGCTCCAGGCTCTCCGGCTTGTCATAGCCTCCGGAGTTGTACACCACGGGTATGCCGAGACTTCCGTCCAGCCTGTCGAGAGCTTCGGTTATCTGCGGCAGAAAGTGAGTGGGGTTCACAAGGTCAATGTTGTGAGCCCCCATGTCCCGCAGCCGCAGAAAGGCATCGCAAAGCTCTCCGGTGCTCACCTCAAAGCCCTTGCCGAGATGCGATATCTCGTAGTTCTGGCAGAAGCAGCAGCGCAGATCGCAGCCGCTGAAAAACACCGTCCCCGCGCCCCGGCTGCCGCTGATACAGGGCTCCTCCCACATATGCAGCTCCGCCCGGGCTATGCGAACCGCCGCACCCTCTCCGCAGAAGCCGCGGGTCTCGTACCTGTTGACTCCGCACTCGCGGGGGCAGAGGGTGCAGTGCTTTAGTATGTCGGTCATCTTCCGTAGCTGGACAGGTCATCAAGACGGAAGTCGAAGCACATATCCTTCTGATTGCCGTCCTCGTCGAAATAGGTCACGTTCAGCGAGTAGAACTTCACCTTCTCCACCACGAGCAGATATATCTCGTCGCCGTCGTTGTCGTAGTAGTAGACGGGAAGTCCCTGGGCGTCAATGCCGCTGAGCTTTATCTTCGGATCCTTGATGTCCAGCTGGTTGCCGTCGGGGTCAGCGAAATCTATGTAGTACTGACGTATCTCCTCATCTTCAAGGGAGTGATCGAGGAATTCAAAGCGGTCTGCCTCTCTCAGCACCGCGTCGTCATAGGTGTAGCAGGAATCGTAGACCAACCTCTTGTTGGGGTCAGAGAACTCCTCCTGCTTGAAGTCCAGGTCAAAGGTGCTGTTGTCGTAGTCGTAATCGTAGATGTTGTCCAGCAGGCTGGAGAAATCGGGGATACTGGGCATATCAATGTCCGGCGGGTCTATCGTGTACGCCTTGTTGCCGTTCTCCTCGTTTGTGGCTCCCTCTATCGCTTTCTTTAACACGGAACTTGAGCTTAACACAGTCGCTAATATCGGGAGGGCGAAGAACAGCAGTATAAACACCACAAGGCAGCCCTGCGCTCCCTTTTTATTTTTAGCCTGATTCTGGTTCATGAAAGTGCTGTATGCGGCGTAGTTTGCCCTTTTCTGGAAGGAGTCCAGCGCACCGCTGTTCGGGGAGCTGCTCTGATAAGGGGATCTCTGCTGCCGTGTGTATCCCGACGTCCCCGATGTGCGGGAGCTGCCGCTCATCTTGTGCTGATCGTTCCGGTAGGTCTGATACTTCTTGCTCAGCTCATCGGCGGCACGGTGTGCCTGACCGCTCAGTTCGGAAACAGAGGGTATCTTCTCGCGCAGCTCCTCTTCTTCAAGAAAGCTGTTGCGCTCTTTGGAAGTGTCGAAGCCGTGTGTATGCCCGATTCCGTCGGTGCATTTTACGTCGTCTCGCGCGGTAAAGCACTGAGGACAAAGATCGTCGTCGGTGCTCTTGAATTTATAACCGCAGACTTTGCATCTGTATGCCATTTGTTGTCACCTCACTATTTCTGTGCCGCTGCCTATGGGTCTGAATGTTCCCGAGAAGGGCAGAGGACTTGCTCCCGCAGCTCTTTCAGCCGCGTCCTTGCTGTCAAATATCCCGAATACCGCCGAGCCGCTGCCGGTCATTTCCGCGCCGAGCGCTCCTGCGGATCTAAGTCTTTCTATCTCGTTTCTGACGCTTTCCGGGGCGCAGACGGCGGTGAAGGCGTTGTACAGCTGTCCGCCCAGCCCGCTGATATCTCCCGAACTCAGCGCCGATTCAAAGTCGTCATAGCTGCCCGCACCCGGCTTGCCGCAGAGGTCAAACAGCTTGTATGCCTCCGGCGTGGATACCGCGTCGGTGGGCTTGCTCACCGCAAACCATATGCCTTCGGGCAGCGTCAGGGGAGTGAGCCTGTCGCCTATGCCCTCGCAGAGGGCGGTGCCGCCCTTTATGCAGAAGGGCACGTCCGCGCCGCACATCTTCCCCACCTGCATGAGCTCGCTCTCGTCGAGCCCCAGGTGGAACAGCTGGTTCATGGCGATTATCGCAGCCGCACAGTCGGCACTGCCGCCGCCCATGCCCGCCTGCGAGGGGATATGCTTTTCCAGACGTACCTTTATCTTGCAGTCAAGACCGCTGTGTCCCGCCCCGCCGAAGCTGAGCGCCGCGAGTATCCCCTTGCACACCAGATTGTCCGCGTTCACCGGAAGATCGCTCCGGTCTGTGGTCAGCTCTATGCCGGTGCCCGGCGCAAGCTCAAAGGTCAGCAGGTCATACAGGTCTGCCGACTGCATGACAGTCTTTAACTCGTGATAGCCGTCGCTGCGCCGCCCGGTGATGTCCAGGTACAGATTCAGCTTGGCGTATGCCTTTATCGTAAGCTTGTTCATTTGCTCTCTCCCAGTTCCTCAAGAAATTCTCCGATACGCTTGAGCGCTTCCCGCAGGTGCGCCACCGAGTATGCGTAGCTTACCCTCACGAAGCCCTCGCCGCACTCGCCGAAAGCGTTGCCGGGAACTACCGCCACCCGCTTGGTATGTACCAGCCTTTCACAGAATTCCTCGCTGGTCATTCCCGTGGAGCGTATGCAGGGGAAGACGTAGAACGCCCCCTGCGGCTCGAAGCAGGTCAGCCCCAGCTTGTTGAAGCCGTCCACCACAAAGCGGCGGCGTATGTTGTATTCGTTCTTCATCTTCACCGTGTCCGGCAGACAGTCCCGCAGAGCGGTTATCGCCGCGTACTGACTGGTAGTCGGCGACGACATTATGCAGTACTGGTGAAGCTTTAACATCTGCTCCATGATGTAGCGCGGAGCACAGGCAAAGCCCAGCCGCCAGCCGGTCATGGCAAAGCTCTTGGAGAAGCCGTTGACCACCACGGTGCGCTCCCTCATACCGGGAAGCTCGACTATCGAGGAGTGCTTGCCCCGGTAGGTAAGCTCGGAATATATCTCGTCGCTCAGTACGAAAATGTCCGTGTCTCTCAGCACCTCGGCAACAGGCTCCAGATCCTCGCGGGTCATTACCGCCCCGGTGGGGTTGTTGGGGAAGGGGAGTATCAGCAGCTTGGTGCGCTCTGTGATATGCTCCCTGAGCTGCTCCGCCGTCAGCCGGAACTCGTTCTCTACCTTAGTCTCTATGCTCACAGGCACGCCGCCGCACATCTCGACGATAGGCGCGTAGCAGACAAAGCAGGGCTCCACCACCAGCACCTCGTCGCCGGGGGAAACTATAGCCCTTACCGCCAGGTCGATAGCCTCAGAGCCGCCCACCGTCACTACTATCTCACGGTCGGGGTCGTAGGCGGTGTGTATCGTCTTGTTTATGTAAGCCGCGATCTCCTGCCGGAGCTCCTTCAGCCCGGCGTTAGCCGTGTAGCAGGTGCGTCCCTTTTGCAGCGTGTCGATAGCCGTCTGCCGCACTTTCCAGGGAGTCTTGAAATCCGGCTCTCCCACACCGAGAGATATAACGTCATCCATTTGCTGCGCTATGTCAAAAAAGCGGCGTATGCCCGAGGGCTTCATGTTCACCGCCGTCTGATTCAGCAGCTTGCTCATATCTCTGCTCATGGCGATATTATCCCTCTTTCGTCGGTCTCCTTGTCGCAGATCATCACGCCGTTTTTCTTGTAGCTTTTCAGCTCGAAGTGGGTGGCGGTAGAGGTGATAGCGTCAATGGCGGCGAGCTTTTCGGCAACGAACCGCGATACCGTGCGGATATCCTTGCCGGTGACGGACACGATTATATCATATCCGCCGGACATGAGCCGCACCGATTCTACCTCCTCGTACTCGGCGATCTGCCGCGCGATCTCGTCAAAGCCCGACTGGGACTGGGGCGTGACTTTAAGCTCGATGAGCGCCGCCACGTAATCCGGGTCAAGGGCGGAGTCGTCGATGATAGCGGCGTAGCCCTTGATGACTCCCTGAGATTCGTACTGCGACAGTCTGCGGGATATCTCCCCCTCGCTCTGTCCCAGCATTACCGCCAGCTCCTGCACAGAGAGCCGGGCGTTGGTTTTTAAAAGCTCCAGTAATGCGTCCATGTGTGCTGCCTCCTTTTGTTTATTATCATTGATCGTGTTGACAGACGGGCGTTCCGTCATGCCCCGGCTGTTATGCCTCCCATCACAGGTGAGGTGGGCGCGAAGCGCTCGGAGAGGTATACTTTTTTACTCATATCTCTCCATATACATTTCCAGAAATAGCAGACCTATGAACAGGTTCTCCCAGATGAAGAATGTGCTGAACATAAGCGGTATCCCGGTGAAATACAGAAAGATGAACACCCCCGCATATATAAGCGAAAGCCCCGCCGTCAGCTTGTGCGCTTTGCTTTTTGACAGGATGATCGAAAGAATGAACGACACCGTTGTCGCAAGCATGAGAACTATCCCGAAGTCGTTGTGTATATTAATGGTAAAGGCTGTGGGTGACTTGCTGAATGTGTTGAAGGGGAAGAACGCCGTCCCGAAAATGCCGAGGAATATCACGCCGTAGACTATTTTCTTGACAAGGGCTGTCTTTGCCTTAAACGTATAGTATGTCATAGAGGATACGATGATGACGGCGAAGATAAAATACATCACCGATGTCCACCGCTGCAAGCCGATGTATGCGGAGAAGGATATCCCCAGATCGAACCGGTGTACGCCTGTTATCCAGTCAAAGCCCACGGATATTATGAGCGCCGCAATATAAAGCTCTCAAGCACTTCGCCGTATTCGACTGCCGCCAGTCCCAGGAATATCCATATCAGCAGGAAAAGGGGCACAAGTATCCTGAATTTCAGGTGCAGCGTCTTGTGGCGGAATATCAGCATCCCCAGCATCCCGCCAAGTGAGCCGCCGAAAAAGCAAAGGGTGAGCAGCGTCCTCTCGGAGATACGCTTCGGGGTGTACCTGACGGCACCCAGGTCTATTCCTGCCTTTGACAGCAGCTTGTCCAGCCCGAACATTATCAGGGTGATAAGTCCCATGACCGCCGTAATGACCAGATAAACTCTGAGCGGGATCGTAAGTGATATAAATGCTTCTTTCATGTTTTTCCATGTATATACAGCGATACCGCACGAAAAGGGTGCGGTATCGTTATGTTAAATTAAAATGTTATTACTTGAAGTAGTTGACGCCGTTTGCGAAGATGTGCTGATCCTTCTCGCCGGGAACGTTTATCACAACGCCCGCGCCCATTCTCTCGGAATGACCCATTTTGCCCAGAACTCTGCCGTCGGGAGAGGTGATACCCTCGATAGCCTGTACAGAGGTGTTGGGGTTGCACTGAATGTCATAGGTGGGCTTGCCGTCGAAGTCAACGTACTGGGTAGCGATCTGTCCGTTAGCCGCAAGCTTAGCCACTTCCTCGGCAGAAGCCACGAACCTGCCCTCGCCGTGGGAGATAGCGATGTTGTGTATGTCGCCTACATTGCTGTCTGCAAGCCAGGGCGACTTGTTGGAAGCTATGCGGGTGTTCACCATCTTGGACTGGTGGCGGGCTATGGTGTTGAAGGTCAGCGTGGGAGAATCGTCGCGCATGGGAACTATCTCGCCGTAGGGCACCAGACCCAGCTTTACCAGCGCCTGGAAGCCGTTGCAGATACCCAGCATCAGACCGTCGCGGTTCTTCAGCAGATCGTGTATAGCGTCGGTAAGTCTCGGGTTCCTCAGGAAGGATACGATGAACTTGCCGGAGCCGTCGGGCTCGTCACCGCCGGAGAATCCGCCGGGCAGCATAACTATCTGCGACTGCTTGATGAGCTTCTCCATTTCGGAAACAGATTCCTCGATCATATCGCCGGTGAGGTTGCGTACCACGAATACGGTAGCCTCAGCGCCTGCGTTCTCGAATACCTTCGCGGTGTCATACTCGCAGTTGGTGCCGGGGAATACCGGGATAAGAACCTTGGGTCTTGCTACCTTTATAGCGGGAGCAACTCTGCTCTCAGCCTCAAAGCTGTATACCTCCGGCTTTTCGGCAGGCTCTGCAACTGCGGTGGGGAATACAGGCTCAAGCTTGCCTTCCCACAGCTCCACAAGGTGCATACCGTCGATAACGTAGCCGTTGTCAATGGTAAAGCTCTCGGTGGTCTCGCCGATGACTCTCAGTTCTGTCTCAGCGCCCTCCGCAAGCTCCAGCAGGAACGCGCCGTAGCAGGGTCTGAACAGCTCCTCTGCGGTGAGCTTGTCGGTGAACTTGAAGCCTATGCGGTTGCCGAAGGACATCTTTGCAACAGCCTCGGAAACGCCGCCGAAGCCTATAGCCCAGCTGGACAGCACCTTGCCGTCTCGGATAAGCCCCTCGACGGTCTTGAATACGCTCTTCACCGAGTCGAAATCTATCAGCTTGTTCTCGTCATATTCGGGCTTGATGATAACTACCTTTGAGCCCGCTTTCTTGAACTCGTTGGATACTATATTGTTGGTCTTTGTAACGTCAACGGCAAAGGATACCAGCGTGGGCGGAACGTCGGTGTGCTCGAATGTACCCGACATAGAGTCCTTGCCGCCTATCGACGCACAGCCCAGCGCGATCTGCGCCTTGTAAGCGCCCAGCAGAGCTGCAAAGGGCTTGCCCCAGCGCTGAGGATCGTTCTGCGTTCTCTCAAAATACTCCTGGAAGGTAAGTCTGGTGGATTCATACCTGCCGCCTGCCGCTACCAGTCTCGCTATCGAATGTACCACCGCCGACATAGCGCCGTGGTAAGGGCTCTGTGAGGAGAGGTAAGGATCGTAGCCCCACGCCATTATCGAAGCCGTGGTGGTGTCGCCCTTCAGCACGGGTATCTTCGCCGCCATAGCCTGGGTGGGAGTCTCCTGATACTTGCCGCCGTAGGGCATGAGCACGGTGCCCGCGCCTATGGTGGAGTCGAATCTCTCTACCAGACCCTTCTGCGAGCAGATGTTCAGGTTGGATATCATAGCGTCCCAGCGGTCAGCGCTGTCCTCGCCCGCCTTGTCGTTGCCAATCATCGGCAGACCCACCTCGACGGTGGTGTGCTTCTTGGCGCCGTTGGAATTTAAGAACTCTCTCGACAGGTCAACTATCTGATTGCCGCACCAGTTCATCCTGAGCCTGGGCTCTTCCTTTACCACTGCCACCAGGGTAGCCTCAAGGTTTTCCTTTGCAGCCTCAGCCATGAACTTCTCGGTGTCCTCGGCGGCGATGACTACCGCCATTCTCTCCTGGGATTCGGAGATAGCAAGCTCGGTGCCGTCAAGACCGTCGTACTTCTTTGTTACCTTGTCAAGGTCTATCACAAGACCGTCGGTAAGCTCGCCGATAGCTACCGATACGCCGCCCGCGCCGAAGTCGTTGCAGCGCTTTATCATAGAGGTGACTTCCGGATTGCGGAACAGCCTCTGGAGCTTTCTTTCCTCGGGAGCGTTACCCTTCTGCACCTCTGCGCCGCAGCTTTCCAGCGAGTGCAGGGTGTGGGACTTTGAGGAACCGGTAGCGCCGCCGCAGCCGTCACGTCCCGTCTTGCCGCCCAGCAGTATAACAACGTCGCCGGGAGCGGGTCTTTCACGCCTTACGTTTGAAGCAGGAGCCGCACCGATAACAGCGCCTATCTCCATTCTCTTAGCCACATAGCCGGGGTGGTAAACCTCAGATACGTGACCGGTTGCAAGACCTATCTGGTTGCCGTAGGAGCTGTAGCCGTTCGCAGCGCCCACGGTGATCTTTCTCTGGGGAAGCTTGCCCTCTATGGTGTCCTCAACAGGCACCAGGGGATTTGCCGCTCCTGTCACACGCATAGCCTGATATACATAGCTTCTGCCGGACAGCGGATCGCGGATAGCGCCGCCGAGACAAGTCGCCGCACCGCCGAAAGG
>CACXDI010000055.1 GCA_902766335.1 uncultured Ruminococcus sp.
CATTCGCTACGCTCATTTCGAGCGCTGGGCTTCCTGCTCATATCACTGGTCTGTTTGCCATGGACTATTTTTATTCTAGCACTACAAACCCATCAGTCGTCAAAGCCGACTGATGTCAGCGGCGACATGAAGTTCACCGACTTTTTGGGTTTTTGGCTTAAAACGATCAAACCCACGATTTCCGAGTCTACATACGACGGTTATTTGTCGAAAATCAATAGTATTAAGCGGTACTTTGAGGATACTTATCCTTATATCAAACTCGGAGATGTAGGTGTGATGCAGATTCAAGGCTTCTACAATGACATGTATGAGGATGGACTGTCGGCTAACACTATCAAGCATTATCATGCTAATATTCATAAAGCACTGAAATACGCTGTGAAGATCGATCTTATTGATAAGAACGAATCGGATAAGGCTGAACTGCCAAAGATGGAGAAGTTCGAGGGCAATTACTATAATCAAAAAGAATTGATGGATCTATTCGCGCTCTTCAAGAATGACAGGCTATTCTTAGTAATTAGTATAGCTGTTTATTACGGTTTTCGGCGCAGTGAAGTAGTGGGGTTAAAATGGGATGCAATTGATTTAGAAGAACGTACTATCACGGTGAAGAGAAAAGCTCAGGAAACTAAGGTTGATGGGGAGTTCAAGGTCAAGATCGTCAAGGATTTGAAGAACGATTCAAGTTATCGTACTCTCCCACTAATACCGGAGATCGAAGATCTTCTCCAAGAAAAGAGAAAACGTAATGCCCTGTACGCTGAGCTTCTTGGAAAAGGATTTAATCATGATAATGATGACTTGATATGTACAGATGACATGGGGAACATGATTACCCCTCGGTACATAACTGACCACTTTAGATACATGATCAAAAAGAATGGTCTGAAGAAGATTCGTTTCCATGACCTCAGGCACTCCTGCGCCAGCTTACTGCTCGCCAATGGCGTGCCAATGAAGTCAATTCAGGAATGGTTAGGGCATTCGACATACCAGACAACGGCAGACCTTTACAGTCATCTTGACTATGAATCTAAAAAAGATGCAGCAAAAGCCATATCTGACGCTCTGGGATCTGGTGGGAAATACTCTGAAGCTGAAAATGAAAAATCGGGACTGAAATAAGTCCCGATTTTTGTAAGTTAGTGCCGCTGACCGGACTTGAACCGGTACGCTGTCGCCAGCGAGGGATTTTCGTACTACTCTATGTTACCATAGCCACACTAAAACGTGTGTTGTAGTCTGGACTTGGTCTTTACCATATCCTTTCGGACTTAGGTAGTCGGTGTAAAGTCTCTACACTCACCCTGATGGGTTAGCACGGCGTTCTGTTTGTGCCTTCGCCGTTTTAGCCGACTTCTACTCCGCAGATTTCTCTGCGGGCACTCTCTGCAGGTAAACCACAGACTCATATTTCTATGAGTACAAACATCAAAGTCCCTTGTGTCTGCCTATTCCACCACAGCGGCATATTCAATTGTAAACCATTTTCGATCTGCTAAGAACCCCAAAATCGGGAACGAGGAATGACGAAAATGGTAGAAGAATTTGGTAGAAAAATAAGTGAACCAATCGGTCATTTCTACCAGAAATCCCAAAAAGCCTTGAAAATGCGGCGTAAGCACAACGTAAAAAAATCAAGAAAGACGAAAAATCCAAAATCACCCGAGGGATTTTAAGTCCCTTGCGTCTGCCTATTCCGCCACGGCGGCATCGCGACTGCCTTTCGGCTCGTCAACTACTATATTTTACACTATTTCGGACGGTTTGTCAAGAGGGGCGGCAAAATTTTTAAAAATGCCTCAAATATACTGGACTTTTTATAAAAAGTGTGCTATAATGAAATTTATAGCGAAAATCCGCCCCGGCTTTTTTCGCGGCGGAGCTTTCGGATATGATTTGGAAGTATAAACGGAGGTAATGAAAATGAAACTGAACGGTTCTGAAATATTGCTGGAATGCCTGCTGGAGCAGGGCGCTGATATCGTTTTCGGATATCCCGGCGGCGCGGTGCTCAACATCTATGACGCCCTTTACAAGTATTCCGATAAGATAAGACATATCATCACCGCCCACGAGCAGGCTGCCTGCCACGCGGCTGACGGCTTTGCCCGCACTACCGGAAAGACCGGCGTTGTGTTCGCCACTTCCGGGCCGGGAGCTACCAACCTGGTCACCGGTATCGCTACCGCAAACATGGACTCTATCCCGCTGGTGGCTATCACCGGAAACGTGGGTACAGCGTCTCTGGGACAGGACAGCTTCCAGGAGGTGGATATCTGCGGTATCACCATGCCTGTGACCAAGCACAACTTTATCGTCAAGGACGTGCGTGATCTTGCGGATACCGTCCGCAAGGCGTTCTACATAGCCAACGAGGGGCGCAAGGGTCCTGTGCTGATAGACATACCCAAGGACGTGACAGCCGCTGTCACCGAGTACACGCCCAAGAAGCCGGCTCAGATAATCAATCACAATCCCGATGACATAAACGAACAGATAGACTGCGCCGCTGAGCTTATCAAGGCGAGCGAGAGACCCTTCGTCTACGCGGGCGGCGGTATCGTTTCCTGCGGCGCCGAGGGTGCGCTGGGCGAGTTCGTCAGCCGTATCGACGCGCCGATAGCGCTGTCGCTCATGGGTCAGGCTGCCTTCTACAACAAGGATCCCCGCTTTGTGGGTATGCTGGGTATGCACGGCACCAAGACCGCTTCCCTCACCCTCAAGGAGTGCGATCTCATGATAGTTTTAGGCTCACGCTTCTCCGACAGAGTGGCGCTGAATACCAAGACCTTTGCGAAGCATACTAAGGTAGTACACGTAGAGATAGACCCTGCCGAGATAGGCAAGAACGTGACTCCCGACTGCTATGTGAACGGCGATCTGAAATACGTGCTCCAGAGACTGAACGAAGTGCTTCCCCAGGTGCGCCACCCCGAGTGGATAGCCAAGGTGGAGGACTGGAAAAAGACCTATCCCCTCACCATGCATCCTATCACCCGCGAGGACGAGGTGCTGCCCAACGAGGTCATCGAGAAGCTCAACGAGCTGACCGACGCCAAGGCGATAATCACCACCGAGGTAGGTCAGCACCAGATGTGGGCTGCTCAGTTCTACGACTTCACCGAGCCGAGACAGTTCGCTTCGTCGGGCGGTCTTGGTACTATGGGCTACGGACTGGGCGCTTCTATCGGCGCCAAGATCGGCAACCCCGACAAGACGGTGGTAAACATCGCGGGCGACGGCTCATTCTTCATGAACTGCAACGAGCTGTCCACCCTTGCAAAGCACGGCATACCCACCATAGAGCTGGTGTTCACCAACAACGTTCTGGGCATGGTGCGTCAGTGGCAGAGGCTGTTCTACGACAAGCGCTTCTCCCAGACCACCATTGACCGCGGCACCGACTACATGAAGCTCGCCGAAGCGTTTGGTATCGAGGGCGTGCGTATCGTGAACAAGGAGGACATCGAGCCGGGTCTGAAAAAGGCTCTGGAGCTTTCAAAGCAGGGCAGACCGGTGCTGGTGGAATGCGTGATCGACAAGGACGTAAACGTTCTGCCTATGGTGCCCGCCGGCGGTGACGTGCTCAAGCCTATCATGGAGCTGGAGATAGACTGATACAGGCATTACTGCCGAGGTGACTACTATGCAGACATTCAGACGGATACTCTTGACCTTCGGCGTGCTGGCGCTTGCGGCGGGGTTGTTTCTATTCATCGACCTGTTTTACCACAACTCGGTATTTGATACCGTGACAGCCGTGGTCTCGAAGATAGAGACCGAGACCTACGACTACCATCCGAGCAAGGACGCGCCTGCCGAGCAGCATTCTTATAACTCTCCCAGCGCCACATATTTATATTACGGTGTAGAGCAAGAGTGCAGCTTCTCTGCTTCCAGTGCCAAGGGAATGTCCTACGAGGAAGAGCAGCAGCTTGAGGTCGGCGACGAGGTCACGCTTTATATCGACCCCAACACAGGCAGCCCCGCAATACCGGAATCGTATTTTTCGGCGATAGCACAGTGCGTCATCGCGGCTGTCATGATACTTATCGGAAGAAAGGGCATCGTCGGCTACAAGGCGGAGTTCTTTGACAGATACAAGGTGGCATTTATAATAACCTGCGTCGCCAGCGGTATCGTGCTGGGATACGCTATATACGAGGAATTTATATTCGTCGGCGGCGGCTTTATGCCGGGAATGGAGGAGCTGGGCAGGTTCATTTTCCTGTGCCTGCTCATGATAGTGGCGCTGATGGTTGAGATAATTGCGTGGATAGTGTCGGCGGTGAAGCAGAAAAAAGAGGTGACGCTCGATGAGTGAGACTAATGTATGGAAGCCGGATGACAGAATTATCGCGGCTAGTGAAAAGCTGAAAAAGGATTTCCCCTTTATGCAGAATACCTGGTGCGGCTTTGGCTACGGCTGGTTTGACCTTGTTCGTGAGCTGTGTGAGAAGATAACCGCCGTTTATGCCGAAGCTGGTCTGGAGCCGGATATCGTTGTTTTAACGGTCGAGGAAAAATACGGCACGCTTAGGTTTGAATGGGGCGGCGACGCTCAGATGACCGACGAATGGGATAACGATGAAGCCTATAGAGCGGCTTACAGTGCGGCGTATGAGAAGATAACGGCGCTCGCTTCGGAGTACGAGGATAAGTCGGAGACCGTCTGTGAAAAATGCGGCAGGTCTGGTATGATATACAACGTCAATGACTGGTACACCTGCCTATGCGACGATTGCTTAGAGAAGGAACAACGAAAGTAAATGAACAACAAGAAAAACAACAGAAGCTTTTACCAGGCGCTCATGCTGGTGACCTTCGGGGTTCTGCTTTACTGGGGGCTGAACAAGTACAAGACGGTGGAGCACTGGATAGCGGTGTTCGCGGAGATATTTGCCTCATTCGTGCTGGGCTGTATCATGGCGCTGGTGCTGGACGTGCCTATGAGCTTCTTTGAGCGCAAGCTGTTCGGTGATCCGCACCTGGGCGCTTCACGCGGGAAGGTAAAGCACAAGATAGCCCGCCCCGTCTCGATACTTCTGACTCTGGTGGGAGTCTCGGGACTGCTGACGCTGGTGCTGTCGCTGCTGATACCCTCGATAAGGGACACGGCGGTGCAGCTCTATCAGCAGGTGCCGGACTTTATCAACCGCGCCTTCAAGCTTGCGACTTCAAACCCCACGCTGAACGTCTACATCAAGAAAAGCGGACTTTCGGCAACGAAGGTCATAACCATGATAACCGACAAGATACAGGACGGAGAGTTCCTCTCCAACACCTGGAGCGGCATGGTGGATTTCGCCTCCGGCACGCTGACAACTATGGTGAATATCCTTATCGGACTGGTGTTCGCCATATATATGCTCTCGCAGAAGGAGACGCTCAAAAACCAGATGACCCGCATCTGCACCGCCTACCTGCCCCACAAGGCAGCTAAAAAGGCGATACACATAGCGGTGCTTTCCAAGTCCACCTTCTCGAACTTCATCTCGGGACAGGGTCTCGAGGCGCTGATACTGGGGTCTCTCTGTATGACGGGTATGTCCATACTCCGTCTGCCCTATGCTGCGACTATCGGCGTGCTGGTGGCGGTGACGGCGTTCATACCGATTGTGGGCGCCTTTCTCGGAATAGCCATAGGCGCGTTCCTGATACTGATAACCTCGCTGAAGCAGGCGGTGGTGTTCGTGGTGTTCATGGTGATACTCCAGCAGATAGAGGGAAATCTCATCTACCCGAGGGTGGTGGGAAAATCCGTGGGACTGCCCAGCCTGTGGGTACTGTTCGCCATTACGGTGGGCGGCAGCGTAGGCGGTATCATGGGAATGTTCCTGGCAGTCCCGATAATGTCGGTGCTGTATTGTCTGATAAGAGATTCGGTGGACAGCCGCAACGCCCGCAAGGCTTCGGTGATACCCACCATGAAGGACGATCTCTCGGAGCCGCCCGACTGGCTGCTGGGAGATGTGATAGCCGACTTTACCGAGCCGGAGCCGATACCCCAGCCGGAGCCGGATGAAGACCTGCCGGAAGAAAAGCCTGCCGAAAAAGCGGCTGTACCCGATAAGCGGAAAGAGAGTCCCGTACAGAACAAGTCCCGCCGCAGGCGCAACCGAAACAGGAGGAGCAGCAATGGTAAAAATAACTCTGGCCGTTGAAGGCATGATGTGCCGCAACTGCGAAAAGCACATGAACGAAGCTATAGAGAAGGCTTTCCCGGTAAAAAAGGTGACCTCTTCCCACGAAAAGAATGAGACGGTCATCATCGCCGAGAGCCAGCTTGAAGAAGCAGCCTTGAAAGCTGCCGTGGCCGAAGCAGGATACGAGATGAAGTCCTACAGCTGCGAGGCTTATAAAAAAGGATTGTTTGGCTGAATAAAAGATAAAGACCCGGGAGACCGGGTCTTTATTGCTGTTATTATTCGTTTTCTATTACTTCGTCATCAGAAATAATGTCATCAACATCAACTTCTATCACTGTGCCATTGGTTATGCTATCGACAAATTCGTCCTCTTCCGTTGTTGATTTATGGTTAGGATTTGATAGCATCGTGTCTTGTAAGGCATTTTGTAATCTGGTACAGCAAGGTTTAAAAGAGAAAAAGGTAATACTTCCTCCGATAACTCCACCAACAACCGGTATTGCTTTTTTGAAAAATCCGGCAAAAATGGACTTTGTCATTCTTATCCCAAACCACTTCGAGATGGCCTTTACCATAGGGTAGAATGTACCCTTGGTCAAAGCGGCATTTAGAAGCTTCTTTTCCACTCCGACGGAGAGGGCTTTGGCCATTCCCTTTATTGCATTATTAGCGCCTGCCACACCATTCATGACTCCCAAACAGAGGATCAATTGATTGGTGGTCTGGCTGTCAATGTAGATGTTTTCCCCTTCCGCACCGATCTGCGGAAAACCATAAAGGTACATCAGTTTCTGGGCTGCTCTTAATGTATATCCATAATACTGCACTATATCAGCAGGTATAGTCGCAGCCATAGCCCAGCCGCCCGGAACTCCGAGTGCTGTTGATATTCCCGATACACAAGTACGTTCAAATTTAATTACTTCGTCTGCTATTTTATCTATATCTTTAACATCTATTCCGGCTTGTGCAGGAGTAGTATCTATGGCTTTTTTGATCACCTCTTCAGGGTACTTTTGATAGAATTCTTTTCTAAGAAATAATTCTCTATTTATACTTACACCCGGGGTATCAAGAGCTAACAGAATGATATCGTCTATCTCTATCTGTCCATCTCCGTTTTTATCCAAAGCTTTTATAACAGAATCTTTTGCTTTTTCAATAGAAAGTTGATCAGGTTTCTTGGGTATTATCTTTTTGTTGGACTTTGCCTTTTTACTTTTTGCCATAATTCTACCTCCAATCGATGTTTTTTTTGTTAATAATAGTATAACATATCTGGGACTGAATGTCAATATATTTTGATGGATGAAAATATCAACTGCTTTTGCTCGCCGATTCAGAAACCCCTTTAGGGGTTTCATCTCGGTTCGCCGAATTTTCTTGCGAAAATTCGCAAGCCATTCCTAAAGTACGGCAGGTACTAATACAAAATCTGCGACGAATCCACCCCTTGCGGGTGGGTGAGGAGCAGATACATATTTAAACAGCGTAACCTGTTTTCTCCCATATGAACAATGTTTATCAAGATACCTTTTGATCCTAAAGCTAGGTAGTCTACTCAGCGAAAAAAGCCCGCCGGTCAAAACAGCCGGCGGGCTTTATGTTCTTTGTGTGATTAATTACTCAGCCTGGGGAGCGCCAACAGGACATACGCCTGCGCAAGCACCGCAATCCATGCAAGCGTCTGCGTCGATAACGTACTTGCCGTCACCCTCGGAAATAGCGCTGGCGGGGCACTGGTCTGCACAAGCACCACAGGAAATGCAATCGTCACTGATCTTATAAGCCATGATAATACCTCCTAATTCATATGAAAAAATTAATACCGCGGGGGAATAGATACTCCCCTCTGTTAATATTATAGCAGGAAAATAAAATATTTCAATAGGTCACAGGCAAATATTACAGTAATTTTAACGCTTCGTAACAAAATGTATATAAACAGTTAACCGATGCTAACTATTTAACAAATTACCCTGAGGCTATATGTTCATATAATTATATGTTTTTGCAGCGCGGTCGGTCAAAATTATTCATTTCGCAAAAATTTCGCGGCAGTACTTTACAAATGGATAAAAGTGTGATACAATAAAAAAAGCGGCTTCGGTCTGACCGGGAAATGCCGCAAAAAATGCAGGATTATCCCGACGGACTTGCAAAATATGCAGCGGACGGGTTTTTGGAAAGGAATGTTGTAATATGAGTAAGATTCGTATTGGCGTAGTAGGCTACGGAAATCTGGGCAGAGGCACCGAGTTTGCGATAAAGCAGACCGATGACACCGAGCTTGCAGCGGTATTCACCCGCCGCGATCCCTCCACCCTCAAGATAATGACCGAGGGCGTGCCGGTATACAGCGTTAAGGACATCGCCGCTCACAAGAACGAGATCGACGTGCTTATCCTCTGCGGCGGCAGCGCTACCGATCTGCCCCAGCAGACTCCCGAGCTGGCAAAGCTCTTCAATACCGTTGACAGCTTCGACACCCACGCAAAGATCCCTCAGCACTTCGCTAACGTTGACGCTGCTGCAAAAGAGGGCGGCAACGTGGCTCTGATCTCCGTGGGCTGGGATCCCGGTATGTTCTCGCTGGCGCGTCTTTACGGCAGCTGCATACTCCCCGACGGCAAGGACTACACCTTCTGGGGCAGGGGCGTTTCCCAGGGTCATTCGGACGCTATCAGACGCATCGAAGGCGTAGCCGACGCAAGACAGTACACCGTGCCTGTTGACACCGCCGTTGAGGCTGCAAGAAGCGGTCAGAATCCCGAGCTGACCACCCGCCAGAAGCACACCAGAGAGTGCTATGTCGTAGCTAAGGAAGGCGCCGACAAGGCTAGGATAGAGCAGGAGATCAAGACCATGCCCAACTACTTTGCCGACTACGACACCACCGTGAACTTCATCTCCCAGGAGGAGCTTGACCGCGATCACAAGGGTATCCCCCACGGCGGCTTCGTTATCAGAAGCGGTCACACCGGCAAGGACAACGAGACCAGTCAGATCATCGAGTACCGTCTGAAGCTGGGCTCCAACCCCGAGTTCACCTCCAGCATTCTGGTAGCATACGCCCGCGCCGCATACAGACTCAACAAGGAAGGCGTTTCCGGCTGCAAGACCGTATTCGACATAGCCCCCGCCTACCTCTCCCCCAAGACCGGCGACGAGCTGAGAGCTTCGATGCTTTGATGGTGCTTTGCTTTTCTGAGGGCTCTGCCCTCAGACTCCCGCCGGAGGACCCTTTTGAAAAAGGGTCTCCCCGGACCCCTCCTAAAACTTCTTATTATTTTGGGGAATGGGGCATACACATACTAACAAAAACAGCACCCTTTTCAATAGGATGCTGTTTTTCTTTAAAAGCTGAAAGCCCCATTCCCAAAAATAACAAAGAGGTTTAGGTAGAGTCCAGAGACCCCCTTCTCCAAAAAGGGGGTCTTTGGCAGGGGTCTGGGGACAGCGTCCCCAGGAAAGACAAAACGACCGCAAGGAATAGTCCCTGCGGTCGTTTTGCATGAAGTAAAAGAATATGAAAAATTATTAGAAGAAAGCTTGGTTATCTCATGAACTGGTTGTAGTAGTCGTAGAAGTCGCCGAAGTCGTCGTAGCCGTTGCTGCCGCCGTCCATTGTTCCCTGCTGTTCGGCAGAGGTGTTGGTGGCTTCGCCCAGCGTCACCTTGATGTCCATGATGTTGTCGTTGCGGTAGACGGACACCGATATCTCGTCGCCCGCGCTGTAGCCGCTCTTTATCTCGTTGAACTCCTCAATGGAGCTTATCATCTTGCCCTCGATGCCGACGATGATGTCGTTCACCTGTATGCCCGCCTGAGCCGCGGCGCTGCCGCTCTCCACGTTCTTCACTATAAATCCCTGGGGCACGTTGTAATACTGGGCGTAGAATGCGTTGATGTTCTGTCCGCTGATACCCAGCGTGGGTCTGCCCTTGACATAGCCGTAGGCGGTGAGGTCTTCGATTATCTTCTTGGCGTCGTCTATCGGTATAGCGAAGCCCAGACCCTCGCCGTAGGTGGAGGACACCTTAGCCGAGGTGATGCCGATGACCTGTCCGTAGGCGTTTATCAGCGGCCCTCCGGAGTTGCCGGAGTTTATCGAAGCGTCGGTCTGGATAAGCGTCATCGTCCTGTCCTCTATGGTAAGCTTTCTGCCGGTGGCGGAAATTATACCCGAGGTAACGGTATTCGCAAGGTCAAAGCCCAGCGGGTTGCCGATAACTATAGCCAGCTCGCCCACCATTATATTGCTCGATGTGCCGAACTCTGCCGGCTTGAGGTCAGTCCTGTCTACCTTGAGCACAGCCAAGTCAGTCTGGGTGTCCACCCCGACTATCTCTGCCTCTATGGTGTTGTTGTCCTGCTGTTCGCCGTTCTGGTCTTCAAGTATCTGTTCGGCAACTGATTTCGAGGAATCGTCCGTTTGCTCCTTCTTCTCGGTGGAATCGGTAAGCACCACCGACACCGCGGTAGCGCCCTCGACAACGTGAGCGTTGGTGACCACATATCCGTTGTCGTCCAGCACGATACCTGTGCCGGAGACCTGTCCCTGACCGGTGATACAGGATATACCTACCACCGAAGGCGACAGCTTGGTAACGATATCGGGTATGCTCATAGCGTCCTCGGGAGCCGCCAGCTGTTCAAGAGTTATCCTCTCTGACGAGGGGCGGGGCTCTTCATTGGTGCCGTCAGCCTTGCTCGCGGCTGTAGTCTCTGCCTGAGAGCTTCCGCTTTCCTTGGGGACGCTGTTAGGCGAGAGCAGCGAGTAGCCTACCACGCCGCTTGCCGCCAGCACGCACACCGCGATTATCGCCAGCGCCGCGCCGGAGCCCTTCTTTTTCTTTTTCTTGTCGGCGGGCTGATAGGAGTATTCGTTGTAGCCCGTGCTGTATGGATCGAACCCCGTCACCGACGGGTCATTCATTCTGTTCTGCTGTCCGTTCTGCATCGAGGGACCGTAGTTCTGCGGCGGGATATTGCCGTAGCCCTGCGGCTGATAGCCGCCCCCGGTTCCGTTATTGAAATTATTCATATCGTCCATTATATCATATATCCTCCAAAAGCCCGCAGAAAGGGCTTTCTCTTTTACTTCTGACAAATTATATTATACCGTTTTTTGTGATAATAAAATGATAGCTTCATAAATCCAAGCTGAAAAAATGTGCCAAACCGGGATTTTTTCCTGACTCTGCAAATAATGTAAATAATATATGAATATTTTGAACAAGGCATATTTCTTTTAGCCATTATGTGCTATAATAAAACCATAGCCCATGCTCCGCATGGGCTGCCGGGCTCACGCCCGTCTTGCGGACTTGCGTCCGCGGCTTTATTGTTTCATTTCGCCTCGGACTCCTTGCAAGCAAAGCCGC
>CACXDI010000056.1 GCA_902766335.1 uncultured Ruminococcus sp.
AAAAGCGCAGATGGGCTGTCGCCCTTCAAGCTTTTACAACGCAGAGATTTTTTATACTAATTCCTAAAAGGTTAGTAGACAAAGATTGGTGCTGAGCCGTCAGTGCCGAGATTTGTCTGCTGTTCTTTTAGGGATTAGTATTATATCCGAAAAATGATCATTCTTCTTCAGCCGGTTTCTCCTCCTGAGCGGCGGGGGCGTTAAGGCTTTCTACTGCGGTGATAGTGCTGTTTACGTCATCTAAGTTCTTCTGGAGCACTTCCCTTGCCTCGGTGAGGGTCTTGGTGACATTTTCGGTGAGGGCTGCGCGGATCTGGGCGTCCTTCTCCCTTGCCTGAGCGAGTATCTCCTCAGCCTCTGCCTGAGCCTGACGGATAAGCTCCAGCGCGTCCGACTTAGCCTGACGGATTATCTCTGTCTCGCTCACCAGCTCCTTGACCTTGTTCTTGGCAGCCTCAACAGCCTCATCAGCCTGAGCGCGGATCTTGTCAGCCTCGATATTAGCGTCGGCGATTATCTTGTCGCGGTTTTCCTCTGTCTCCTGAGCCTTCTTGATCTCGGCAGGCATGCTGAGCGAAAGATTGTCGATGTAATCTCTCATCTGTTCGCAGTCGATCAGCTTCTTGCTGGAAAAAGGAACGGCAGACGAGTTATCGAGAAGTTCCTCCATAAGTTCGATTATTTCCTGTACAGTCATATTTAACATCCTTTCATGAATTGTTTTCATCTGTAATGCGGCTCATTCAGCGAGCCGTTTTATTATATCCGGAAGTATTTCCGCCGGAACAAAGCCGGAAATATCGCCGCCGAGACAAGCTATCTCCTTCACCACGCTTGACGAGAGGTACATATTCTCGGTGCTGGTGGTAAGGAACACCGTCTCTGCCTCGGGACAAAGCTTTTTATTGGCAAGCGCCATCTGAAATTCATACTCAAAGTCGGTAACAGCCCGCAGACCCTTGACTATCGCGCAGGCGCCCGTCCGCTCAAGATACTCCGCCAGCAGACCGTCATGGCAGTCAACGCACACATTGTCCAGGTGCTTTGTCACTCTGAGGATAAGCTCCATGCGTTCCTCAATGGTGAAAGCGGTAGTATTGCGCTTTTTAGGATTGAAGGACACCAGTACAATGACCTTGTCGAACAGCTTTGAAGCGCGCTCGATTATGTCAAGATGTCCGTATGTAACGGGGTCAAAGCTGCCGGGGCAAACGGCTACTCTTCTCATAAAACCAGCCTTTCGTAGTTTATTCGCCGTCGGCATCGGGTGTACGGTATACGGTCACCGCCACCTTGCCGTAGCGGTATCTCTTATGCAGGATAAAGCCCGGGAACTCGTCGGGGAGCGTAAGCTCCGACTCATGCTCGCATATCGCAAAGCCGCCGGTAGTCATAAGCGGCGCCAGCCCCTGCATAGCCTGCTCTATCAGACCGTGACGGTAGGGCGGGTCAAGCAGAGCGATATCAAAGCCGCCCTTAGAGACCTTCAGATACTCAAGGCTGTCCATATGCAGCACCCGCGAGCAATCGTTGAACTTGCAGGCGGAGATGTTATCCTTGACGACAGCCACCGCGTCGGCGGACTTGTCCACAAAGACACAATGCTTCGCACCGCGGCTGAGCGCTTCTATCCCAAGCTGACCGCTGCCAGCAAACAGATCAAGCACCGAAGCCGCCGGGATATCGAACTGTATCACCGAGAAAAGCGCTTCCTTAACAGCGTCAGGCGTAGGTCTGATGTCCAGCGAATCCAGCGTCTTGAGTTTTCTGCCCCTTGCGGAGCCTGTAATAACTCTCATAAGCTTCATTCCAATCATCTGGTATACAATAATATTATACAATAATTTGCCGCTTTTGTCTATAGCCAAAAAGCAATTTTTGTACCGAAAAAAGTCAAAATGTCCATTTTTGTGCAAACAGTAAAAAAGAGACCCCGGAATCCGAGGTCTCTTTAGTTACTTAGTCAATTGCTGTATCAGCCGCAGATTACTTCTTTCTGGAAACTACGAATACAGCGCCAGCTACTGCTGCAAGTGCAAGTGCGATGCCAGCAGGTGCGCCGGACTCAGCGTTCTCGGTAGCATCGGAAGCGCTGTCAGCCAGGCTCTCGGAGGTGGAGGTGTTCTTGGTGGTTCCGCCGCCGTTGCCGCTGCCGCCATTTCCGCCGCCGCCGCCGTTGCCGCCCTTAGAGGACGAGCTGGAGCTGCTGGAGGAAGCGCTGGAATTGCCGGACTCTGTGCCGGACTCGTTGGACTCAGTGCCGCTCTCCTTAGAATCCTCACTGTTAGAAGAATCCTCGGGGAAATTGATGGTGAAGGTTACAGTTATAGTACCATCTTCAGACGGGAAAGCAGAACCGTCGATAGTGTTGCTTGCGCCGGTGTCATCATAAACGTTGATCAGGGAGATGCAAAGGGTATCTACATCGTCCTTCCAGCAGCCAGCGTCGCCGGTGAAAGTGCCTGCGCCAGGGATATCAACAGTTACGTCAGTAACAGTTACTTCCTGAGTCAGAGCCTCATCGAGGTAGCACTTGTGGTTCTCCTTGTCATAGTAAGCAGGGATATCGGTGGAAACATCCAGCATATTGAACTTTTCAGCCTCAACATCTCCCTTATTCCATACAAGATTCTCAGCAGTAATCTCTTCGCTGCCATCACTAGTACCGGGCTCATAGTTGTGCATCATAGACCAAGGAGAATCCATTCTGGTCAAGGTTTGTTCATCATCGACAAACCACGCCTTCTTGTTAGCCGGCTTGTTAAGATCAGGTTCAGTATTGATCTTACCGCTGGTCGGAATCGACACAGTATAAGTACCACTACCGTTGATAGCAGTGTCTCCGCAATCAACGTTAGTGTCAAAACCATAAGCACCACCCTGTACTCCAACTTCCTTCTGAGGGAATACAGCATGATCACCGGCAGTATTGGTGATGTCACGATAATTCCATGAACCGTCAGTCTGGAAGGTGATACCTGCATTACCGGTAACGGTAGCGTCAGCAGAAGCAGCGGGTGCGGAACCCATAGCGAATGCGCTCATAGCGATCGCAGAAGCTGCCATGCCGGCAAAGATCTTCTTTAATTTCATAGTAATTACTTCCTTTCAAAGATATTTACTGTATTTTCTCCATTTCGTTTTGCTGCCCTTTTTGGACATAAAAACTCCATACTAATATTTTACTTGATTTTATGCTTTTTTTCAATCGTATTATTACACAAACTTTAAGATATTTCTTTGTACATTTATGATAAATTATGCACAATTTTTTGATAAACGTGTGATCGTTCAGTATTCGGTAACGATTACAGGCGAATAAATATCAAAAAACTCGATTGAATATTTTTATATTTTCTTCTTTTGTTGGTGTGCTGTTATAATAAGGCTCATGCGCTCCGGGCTCAGCTTTGACGCTACGTGGGTAAGCTTCATTATCTCCTCGGGGATTATAAGCCGCTTGCCCCGGTCAAGACCCCACGCCGCGCACTTGGCGCAGTACTGCGGGGTTATGCCCTTGAGCGCGAATCTGACGTTTGCAACCTTATTGAATTCGGTGTCCACGGGTCCCGGGCAGAGAGCGGCGATCTTCACGTTACTTCCCGCCAGCTTCAGCTCCTCGAACACCGCGTTGGTGAGGGACACCACGTAAGCCTTGGTGGCGTAGTACACCGCCATGTTGGGGCCTCCCGGCAGAAGTCCCGCAGAGGACGCCACATTGAGTATAGCGCCGCAGTCGCGGTATTTGAAGTCCTTGAGGAACAGATGAGTGAGTATCATCAACGCCGTGCAGTTGACGTCGGTCATCTCTATCTGCCGCTCCAGGTCTATGGTATCAAAGCGTCCCACCGCACCGAATCCGGCGCAGTTGACGAGTATCTCAACGTTAAGATCGGCGACGGAAGCGTAGAGGTCATAGCAAGCCTGTCTGTCCGCTAAGTCGCAGGGGATCACCCTGGTGTCGGTCTCCAGCTTCATGGCGAGGTCATAGAGCCTGTCGGCGCGTCTTGCCGCAAGAGCCACGCAGTAGCCGCGCTTGGCGTAGAGCTTTGCAAGCTCCTCACCTATGCCGGAGCTTGCTCCGGTAACAAGTACCCATTTATCCATATTCGTTTCCTCCTTACAGATCAAAATGATATCGGTCTCATTATACACCAATATGTGACATTTGTCAATATGCATTAAAATGTTCGACTTCACTTGACAATTTCCGTGTTGTTTGTTATAATTATTTTATGCAGTTTCTGGAATTCTATTCACTGCACCAAACCAAAGGAATATGAAACAGGGGGTAAGCAAATTGAAGAAAATCATTTCAAGGTCATTTTCCATGCTTGCGGCAGGAGTTCTGCTGGCGGGTTCGGTATCTGCACTTCCCGCCTCGGCTGAAGGCATTTTTGCAGCCGGCAGCGGCACGGGTATCAGCTACAGCTTCGGTGATATAACCGAGGAAAAGCCTGAACTAGACGAGAACTACAGATCTACCGCGAAGTACGTGAAGATAAGCTGGAAAAAGGTCGCCGGGGCTTCCGGATACCTGGTATAGCGCAAGACCGCAGGAAAGGGCAAGTACAAGCTGGTGGCACAGATAAGCGGCAAGAAAAACGTCACCTACAAGGACACCGACGTTACTCCCAACACCCGCTACGCCTACAAGGTAAAGGCGTACAGCGGCTCGGTAAGCGCCCCGACGAAATCCAAGGCGAGCAAGGCTTTGCAGACCGTTGCGGCACCCGAGGCTGTCAAGGAGATAACCAAGGTCTGGGGCATGAAGAACGTCGCCAAGCTGAAATGGAAAAAGCAGCCCGACTGCGACGGCTACATCGTATACTACTACGCGGGATATGACGGCTACAGCGGATATGACAAGACCATGTGGAAGAAAGCCGCCGTCATAGAATCTCCCGACACGACAAAGGCGAGGATAGTCCTCACGAAGCTGAACAGCTACGGAGAATACAATCCTATCACCCAGTTCTATGTAAAGGCATACTCCACCGACGCCAACGACGTCATAAAGACTTCTGCTGCTTCTCCCACCGACACATACATGGACATGGAATCATGCAGGCAGTATTACTCCGAACAGCTCACCACTCTCTCGAAGGTCAAGAAGGGCGGCAGCAAGATGACATACACCAACGAGAACGCCCAGCCCAAAAAGAGCGTTATCAGCAAGGGAACGATGCTCGCCTCCGACAAGAAGGCTATCGAGAAATTTGCAGCACGCCACTTCCAGAGCAGCTGGAGCGACGAGGAGAAGGTGCTCTACACCCTCACATGGATAAACCGCAACGTCACTTATGACACCAAGTACAAGCACATCAGACCCGGTTATGCCGAGAGCATTTTCGACGGACGCTGGGGACAGTGCGCTCAGTACAACGGCGCTCTCATCGAGACCATGGCATATCTCGGCTATGACGCCACGCTGATAATGGGCTACCGCGGTCAGGACTTTAAGCACAAGTGGCAGCACTTCTGGGGCGAGGTAGAGGTCAACAAGAAGAAGTATGTAATGGAAGCCGGCAACTACGGAGAGGACGGCATATGGTCATTCTTCTGTATGCGCTACAAGTACGCCGGCGGGTACATCAAGAACAAGAAGGTAGTTACAAAATAATACAGCTTTTGCACGGAAAACGCTTCGCTTTTCCGTGAAATAATACTAATCCCTAAAAGAACAGCAGACAAATCTCGGCACTGACGGCTCATCACTCGTCGTCAAGCTCCCTTGCAGGGCGACA
>CACXDI010000057.1 GCA_902766335.1 uncultured Ruminococcus sp.
CAGGGCTCTATCTGCGGTTCGACTCTCGCTCTTATGGACGCGGGCGTTCCGATAAAGGCTCCCGTTGCAGGTATCTCCTGTGGTCTTATCACCAAGGAGGACGGCAGCTGGATGACTATGGTAGATATCCAGGGTCTTGAGGATTTCTACGGCGACATGGACTTCAAGGTAGGCGGCACCAAGAACGGTATCACCGCTATCCAGGTGGATATCAAGGTAGATGGTCTGACCTATGACATAATCAAGGAAGCTTTTGCAAAGACTCACAAGGCAAGAGATTACATACTCGACGAGATCATGCTCAAGGCTATCCCCGAGCCCAGAGCTACCGTTAACAAGTGGGCTCCCAAGATGCTCACCACTAAGGTGCCTGTTGACAAGATCCGTGAGGTCATCGGCTCCGGCGGAAAGGTCATCCAGAAGATCTCCGCTGAGTATGACGTCAAGATCGACATTCAGGAGGACGGCAACGTGTTCGTTTCCGGTCTGGACCTTGACAAGGCTCAGGCTGCTATCAGCGTGATAAACACTATCGGTCACGATCCTGAGATCGGTGCTATCTACAAGGGCAAGGTTGTTTCTATCAAGAACTTCGGCGCTTTCGTTGAGATAGCTCCCGGCAAGGACGGTCTCTGCCACATCTCCAAGCTGGACAACCAGAGAGTTGAGAAGGTGGAGGACGTTGTAGCTCTCGGAGATGAGATCGTTGTCAAGGTAATGGACATCGACAGCCAGGGCAAGATAAGCCTTTCCAGAAAGGACGCTCTTGCAGACATCGCTGCTAAGCGCGCTAACGGCTGATTTACAACTTGATCTATCTGAGCGCTTTCGTTGCGGCGAAGGCGCTCTTTTGTTGACAACAAGCGAAAAATATGGTATGATATCTAGTAACGGTGTCTTATGCCGATGCATATTATGTACTGTCCGGAAGGGTGGTGCGTATATGCTGTATTTTGTGCTGACATTTTTTATCCTGTTTGTGATCGCGGCGGTCATAATCAAAGCGGCGGCGATAAACAGGCTTACAAGCAGGGCTCCCTGCTCGCTGATACTGATACCCGCCTGCGGTGACGATGAACTGCTGGAGCAGAGGGTCAGGGCGTTTCACGCCGAGCAGATGTTCTGCGACGGGCGTTATAAGAGCGAGATAATAATTGTGATAACGGGAGCCCGTTATGAGAAAACGGCAGTGCAGCTTGCGGAGCAGCTTGAGGGCGTTACGGCAGTCTGCTTGGGCGAGCTTGAGGAATATATATCCACTAATTATAAAGAGTACAGATTTACGGACAGTTAGGTGAAAAGATGAGCGAGAGAAAAACCGAAACGATACGCGGCGAAGTCGACAGTATTATATTTAAGAGCGATGACGGCGAATTCTGCGTTGTCATGATGATATGCGGCGACGAGCTGATAAATGTAGTCGGTCCTCTTGGAAATGTCGAGGAGGGCGAGGAGCTGGAATGCACGGGCTTTTACACCACACACCGAAATTTCGGAGAGCAGTTCCGCTGTCAGCTTTGTGAGCGTCCCGTTCCACGCTCCGCGGCGGCGATACAGAAGTATCTGTCGGGCGGAGTGATAAAGGGGATAGGTCCCGCAAGCGCGAAGGCGATAGTGAAGCGCTTTGGCGAGGATACTCTTGATGTGATAGAAAACCACCCCGAGCGTCTTGTTGAGGTCAATGGCATAAGCGAAGCCAAGGCTAAGAGCATTTCCGAGCATTTCAAGAAAAACTTTGCAGCCCGCACGCTTATGATCTTTCTTGCCGAGTATGAGATTTCCATGTCTGTAGGCGTCAAAGCCTATAAAAAATGGGGCGACGATGCGGAGACTCTGATACGCTCAAATCCGTATGTGCTCTGCTCCGATAATATCAATGTGCCGTTTGACAAGGCTGATTCCATGGCACGCGAATTAGGTATAGACGTCAGCTGTACCGATCGCGTCAAGGCGGGTATCCGGTACCGGCTCAAATTTATGTCCTACGCCGGAAACACCTGTTATCCGCTGGACAAGCTTAAAAAAGACTGCTGCGGATTTCTGAATATAGATCAAAGACTTTTTAACAGTGTGCTTACCGAGGAACTGGAGGAGGAAAATCTCCATTCGTTTGATAAGGAAAACGTCCGTTACATAATGCTGCATGACTATTACCGTGCAGAGGATTATATATCGCGCCGGCTTTCAATCATGAAGGAATGTTCCTATGACAATAAGATCAATTTCTCAGATGTTATTGACAATGCGGAAGAGAAAAACGGCGTTGAGTATGATGAGCTCCAGAGAGAGGCTATAAACCTTGCGCTTTCTTACGGTTTCCTGGTAATAACCGGCGGCCCCGGCACAGGTAAGACCACGGCGCTCAACGCGATCATAGACCTGTACAAGCAGCAGGGGATGACGGTGTTTGTCGCAGCACCCACCGGACGTGCGGCAAAGCGTCTTGCCGATGTTACCGGCTGTGAGGCGAAGACGATACACCGTATGCTTGAGGTAAAGCCTACGGAGCTCGGCAACATGAGCTTTGTGCATGATGAAAACAATATGCTGGACTGCGACGCTCTTATAATCGACGAGATGTCTATGGTGGACACGCTTTTGTTTGAGGCGGTGCTGAAAGCAATAAGCCTTACCTGCAAGCTTGTGCTTGTGGGCGACTCCGATCAGCTTCCCTCGGTGGGCGCGGGCAACGTTTTGAAGGATATAATCGAGAGTAATGTTATGCCGGTGGTACGGCTTACGCAGATATTCCGACAGGCTCAGCAGAGCGCTATAATCACTAACGCGCATAAGATAGTCAACGGCGAGCATTTAGATCTGACCGTAAAGGACAAGGATTTCTTTTTCTTCCAGCGGCTGGAGTTTGAAGGCTTGCAGAAGCTTACCGCAGAGCTTTGCAGCCAAAGGCTGCCAAATGCTTACGGGTACTCGCCCTTTGACGATATCCAGGTGCTTTCCCCTACCCGGAAGGGTCCCTCCGGCACTATGGAGCTGAACAAGCTTTTGCAGCAGAAGCTGAATCCCCCTGCCGACGGCAAAAGTGAGCTTAAAACCAAGTTGTATACATTCCGTACCGGCGACAAGGTAATGCAGAATCACAATGATTATGAGATCATCTGGAAGAAGCAGGTGGGCGATAATACGGAGACAGGCGCCGGCATATTCAACGGAGACATCGGGCGGATAATCAAGTGCAACAAGGTGCTCCGGACGATGACGATAGATTTCGACGGCAGGATAGCTGAGTATTCGGGAGAGATGATAAGCTATCTGGAGCTTGCATATGCTGTGACTGTCCACAAGAGTCAGGGAAGTGAGTATGACGCTGTGATACTTACTATTTTTGACGGCTACGAAAAGCTTTATTACCGTAATCTGCTTTATACTGCGGTTACCCGTGCAAAGAAGCTGCTTATAATCATCGGGCAGAATCGTCTGATAGATTACATGATAGATAACGACAGGAGAGATCTTCGGTATACCTGCCTTAAAGAGCTGCTAAAGGAGCTGAACGACGATGGAGATCAGCAGACCTCAATTATCTGATCTTGTGCTTAACATCTTCTTCCCGGAGCATTGTCCCGGCTGCGGATCCGTTGTGGACAGAGGCAGCTGTATGTGCGGTGAATGTGAGAAGGAGCTTGAATACCTTGAGGATCTCCCGTGGCAGACCTTTTTCCCGGATAATATATCGGGAAGACCAGTGAGCTTTGACTGCGGTTCGGCGCTGTTCTATTACAGAGGAACTGCCGGGGCTGCCGTTAAGTCTTTTAAATTCAAAAGGTGTCTGTCCTTTGCCGACTACTGTGCCGAGCGTATGGCGCTGAAGCTTGAAAATGACATATCCGACAGGATAGATCTGGTCACTTCGGTGCCGATGAATATGATAAACCGCCGTCACCGCGGCTACGATCAGGCTGAGCTGTTTGCCTCAAAGCTTGCCGAAAGGCTGGGTATAGAATATGATCCGTCGCTTCTGGGGCACCGGTTCCGCTATATCGCCCAGCATAGGCGCTCCGGCGAAAGCAGGACGAAGGCTGCGGACAGTACGTATTTCATCCGTAAGGACGCAAAGCGGCTTGACGGCAGGAATATACTCATATGCGATGACATCTTCACTACCGGCTCGACAGTCGATGCCTGCGCCCGTCTGCTGAAGCAGCTGGGAGCCGCAAAGGTTTTTGCAGCAGCGATATGCCTGAGAGAATAAAAACAAAAGACCCGGCTCTCACCGGGTCAAGTAGAACAATATTAAACTGAAATGTCCATTATCGGCTGTCCCGGCTGCTTTACGCTGCCGTACTTGATCTTGAACTCTTTTCCGTTGCAGTTGGTAACAACTACCGCGCAGACAAGCGTTCCGTCGTTGATGTCTGTTTTCCACAGTTCATTTCCCACAGAAACGATATCGCCCCTCTGGACGCAGGCTTCAGCTTCAATAGGTTTGTTTTCTTCTCTGCCAAGCGACACGATAACGATCAGCTCATCTGATGTTTTGATAGTCACATCAAATCCGTTCTCTGACACGTCTTTTACCTCGCCGCTGACAGGACAGACAAACTTGTTATTTGAGGGAACAATGCAAAAACCATCGCCAACAAACATACTAGGGAATAATTCATCGGAAATATTCTCAAGAGACTTTACTTCTCCCGAACAGCAGCTGCAAATTGCATTTGCTGACATAGGAGCGGGTTTTTCCGTTCTTTTTTTGAAGGTCATTGTTATCACTCCTAGCATTTTGCTTTCTAAAATTAATAATAATCTAATTATATTTTAACAAATTATTTCTTAAAATGCAATAGCACCAGGCTTGAATTTACAATTTCAGAGGAAAAATTGTAGGATAATACAAATAACAGGTGATTTTCAAGGGAGTGAATATGCAATTTGACGTCCAAAATTTATTTTTTTCGATAAAACAAATGCAAATAAATTTAACTTAATATATGAACAAGAAGGAGATGTGCTTCTTTTGATAATCAACATAGAGCATATTTATAAATATTTTAACGGCGAACCGCTTTTGAAGGACATTTCATTCACGCTGAATGAAAATGAAACTATCGGTCTTGTGGGACGCAACGGCTGCGGCAAGTCTACGCTTTTGAAGATAATCATGGGCGAGGAGGAGTATGACAAGGCGCCTGACGGGAGCGGCGAGGTCACGGTGCGCGATGTGGGGCTGGGCTTTTTGGCTCAGAACACGGGTCTCGACTCCGACGCCACCGTTATAGAAGAAATGAACGCCGCTTTTGACAAGCTTACAAAGGTCAAGCAGCGCATGGACGAGCTTACATCGCTGATGACCGAGTGCGTCGGCGACGAGCTGGAATTTGCAGGCTCCGAGTACAGCAGACTTTCGGCATATTTTGAGCTGCATGACGGCTACAATACGGAATTTAAGATCAGGCAGATACTCAACGGCATGGGATTCTCAGACCTCTCCTACGATAGGGTGATATCGTCCCTTTCCGGCGGTGAAAAGACCCGGCTTGCCCTTGCCAAGCTGCTGCTGGAGCAGCCGGAGCTGCTTATCCTCGACGAGCCTACGAACCACCTGGACTTCAAGACGCTGATGTGGCTTGAAGGTTATCTCAAGACCTACCGCGGAGCGATCATCATAGTGTCGCATGACCGCTATTTTCTGGACAAGCTTTGCAGCCGTATCTGCGAGATAGAAAACGGCAGGCTGATAAGCTACCGCGGAAACTATACCGAGTACATTACGCAGCGCGAACAGCGTACAGCGCGTCAGATGAAGGAATATCAGGCGCAGCAGAAGGAGATAGAAAAGCTCGAAGATTACATAGCCCGCAACAAGGTGCGTGCGTCTACAGCTAAAATGGCGAAATCCCGCGAGAAAATGCTTGACAGGATAGAGCCGCTGGATCGTCCGGCGATGCTCGACAAGCCGCCTAAGATCAAGCTGGAATACTCTATCGAGCCGACAAAGGACATTGTCCAGGTCATAGGCTGTCCGCTTACCGTAGGCGAGGGCTTTGAGCAGAAAACGCTGATAGACAGCCTTGACCTTCATATCCGCCGGGGCGAGCACGTAGCGCTTGTGGGGGATAACGGTATCGGCAAGACCTCTATCCTGAGGCTTATACTGGGCACTATCCCGCACAGTAAGGGCAATATCGTCTGGGGCAATAATGTAAAGCTCAGCTATTTCGATCAGGAGCACGCTCAGCTTGAGCCCTATGACAACGCGCTGGAATCGGTGTCGAGGAATTGTCCGTCGCTGAGTGACGGCGAGATACGCTCGGCGCTTGCTTCGGTGCTGTTTCACGGTGAGGACGTGTTCAAGCCTGTATCGGTGCTGAGCGGCGGTGAGAGGGCGAAGCTCTGCTTTGCGATAATGGTGCAGAACCACGGAAATTTCCTTATGCTTGACGAGCCTACCAACCACATAGACCTCCCCACCAAGGAGGTGCTGGAGGAGGCGCTCCGTGAGTTCCCGGGCACCATGCTGATCGTTTCCCATGACCGCTATCTGCTGAACAAGATCGCTGACCGCGTCATAGAGGTGAAAGAGGGCGGAGTCCGTTCCTTCCCGGGCAGCTTTTCCAGCTATATGAACGTTATTGCAGAGGAACAGCGTGCCGAGCAGGAGCAGCTTGCCGAGGACAAGCGTATCCGCCGCGAGGAGGAGTATGCCGCCAGCAAGCAGAAGCAGTACCGCTCCAAGCAGCAGCGTGCTGAGGACGCAAAGCGCCGCCTGCGTATCAAGGAGCTTGAGGAAGAGATAGACTCCCTTGAAACGCAGATCGCGGAGCTTGAGGAGGAGATATCCGATCCCGCCGTTGCCGGAGATTTTGCTCTTATGACAGAAAAATGCAATACTCTGGAAAGACTCCGCTCCGAAGTCGAAGAAAAGACCGAGGAATGGGCGTCTCTTGAGGAGTAACCAAATAAGCCACCGGACAGTATACTGTATAAGACAGTCTGCCCGGGGGTGTTTGTTTGGAAATTCAGGTAATAAATGAATCTTGCGCAAAGATAGAGCTTTCCTCTGAAGAGTGTGCGGTGTTCGGCATAGATTACGACAGCTTTTCGGGGAACGACACAGCCTCACGGCTTTTTATAGCGTCTGTCTTGGAGAAAATTCGTGAAATGGAGCTTTCATCTGCCGCCGCCGACAAGCTCACAGCCGAGATATTCAAAAGAAGCGGCGGCGGGCTGATAATCTACATTTCCGGGAAGGGAATGCGGCTGAAAAGACGTGCAGGGGAGCGGCTCTGCTTTTGCGATACCCCGGAGCAGGTGATAGGACTTCTGCAGCGTATCCCCGAGCCGGAGTCTGCGGAGCTGTATAAATATGGCTCCCGGTACGCTTTGATCCTGCGGGAATATGACCGCAGAAGGGTGACGGAGCCTTACATTTGCGCAAAAATAAAGGAGTACGGAGAATTGCTCTCCGATACTCCGTTTCAGCGTTTGTATGATATGATCACCCGCGAAGAACCTTGATACGCTCCGCCATGTCGTCGGCGCAAAACAAATGTGAACCGGACACAAGCACATTAGCGCCGTACTTCCTTACAAGAGGTGCGGTCTTGTCATTTATGCCGCCGTCCACCTGGATATTTATATCGCGTCCTGTCCTGTCGGCGATATCTCTTGCCTGAGCGATCTTTTCGAGGGTGCAGTCCATAAATTCCTGCCCGCCAAAGCCCGGCTCAACGGTCATGATAAGCACCAGATCCACATCGGCGATATACTGCTCGATCTCACTTACCGGGGTAGCCGGCTTTACCGAGATCCCCGCATGACAGCCCGCCTTGTGTATTCTGTCTATGACTTCGTTAACGTTATCGCAGGCTTCACAGTGGAAGGTTATCCCGTCCGCTCCCAGAGCTGCGTAGCGGTCGATATATCTGACAGGATCGGTTATCATAAGGTGTACGTCTATTGGCAGTTCAGCGGAGGCGCTGACGCATTTCAAGACCGGCTCTCCGAAGCTTATGCTTGGCACAAAAATTCCGTCCATGACATCATAATGGAGCCAGTCGGCGCCCGAGTTTTCTGCTCTTTTTATATCCTCACCCAGCCGGCTGAAATCTGCCGACAGAAGTGATGCAGAAATAATAGTTTCCAAGCCCTGCACCTCCTAACTTTCACTCATACATTATAACTCAAACCGGGACATAAGTCAAGCAAATATACTAAAACATTACAGGATTTTAACATTTACCGCCGTGCCTGATCGTCAAGGGTCAGGGTGTAGGCGGGGATAAATTCTTCGAGGAATACCTCCGCTTCAGGCAGTTCAAGAGCGTGTATGGAACTCAGTGTAGCTTGCTCTGCGGATAGGAAATCATCGTTGCCCATTCTGCGCTCCTCTATGCATTTGATATATGCCGACAGCTTGTCTGCCGCCTTGACGATAGTCCACAGCTCTGCCTCCGCGTCGGTGTGAGAGAACAGCGGTCTGTAGTACTCCTTCAGATCCTCGGGAAGATAGGAGACCAGCTGGTCTATAGCCTTGTGCTCGATCTCCTCGTAGACGCTCCTGATCTCCTTGTTGTAATACTTGACAGGTGTGGGCAGGTCACCGGTTATGATCTCGGTGACATCGTGGAACATGGCGAGCAGAGCACACCGCTCGGCGTCTACGTCGCCGCCGAACCTCTTGTTGCGGATAAGCCCCAGCGCGTGAGCGATGAACGCCACCTCAAGAGAGTGCTCGCTGATGTTCTCGGTAATGGTGTTGCGCATAAGCGCCCAGCGGTTTATGTACTTCATGCGGGATATCACCGCAAAGAATCTTTCGCTCATAAAAATACCTCCGATAAAAAATGACGGGAAGATGTATCCCGTCATTTCTATTATGTTTGAATAGCTTAGCCGATGTGAACGATGGAGAGCAGTACGCCTGCCGCAACAGCGGAGCCGATAACGCCTGCAACGTTAGGACCCATAGCGTGCATCAGCAGGTAGTTGGTAGGATTTTCTTCCTGACCTACCTTCTGAGCAACACGGGCTGCCATAGGAACCGCGGAAACGCCCGCAGAACCGATAAGCGGATTTATGGTCTTGCCAGAAATGATATACATAAGCTTGCCCAGCAGGATACCGCAGGCTGTAGCCAGCGAGAATGCAATTACGCCGAGAAGTATTACCTTGCCGAATGCAAAGGTGATGATGTTGTCGGCTCTTGTGGTGGCGCCTACAGAGGTGCCGAGGAATATGGTGATTATGTTCATAAGCTCGTTTTGAGCGGTCTTTGCGATTCTGTCGCAGCAGCCGGATTCC
>CACXDI010000058.1 GCA_902766335.1 uncultured Ruminococcus sp.
CGACAGCCCATCTGCGCTTTTACGCCTTGATATTTTTTATTTTTGCCTGCGCCTTTCCGGCAAGGTTTAATTGGGGGAGCAATAGCATGACGGAGGAAAGTAATATATGGCAGCAGAGGAAAAAAGAGACTATTATGAGGTGCTCGGCGTTGACAAGAGCGCTTCCGAGGACGAGATAAAGAAGGCGTTCAGAAAGCAGGCGCGTCTCTATCACCCCGATCTTCACCCCGATGATAAAGAGGCAGAGGCTAAGTTCAAGGAGATCAACGAGGCTTACGAGGTGCTTTCCGATGCCGATAAAAAGGCGAAGTATGACCGCTTCGGCTTTGCGGGAGTTGACCCCACATACGGTGCGGGCGCAGGCGGCGCAGGCGGCGCCGGCTTTGACGGCTTTGGCGGCTTCGGCGGCTTCGGCGGCGTAGACGATATCCTCAATGCTTTCTTCGGCGGTGGTACGTCAAGACGCGCAGACCCCAATGCTCCCCGCCGAGGCGAGGACATCGAGATGAACATAACCCTCGATTTCATGGAGGCTTGCAAGGGCTGTCAGCACACCCTCAAGGTCACCCGCATGGAGCGCTGCACCGACTGCGGCGGTTCGGGTGCCGCAAAGGGCAGCGGAAAGAAGACCTGCCCCGACTGTAAGGGCTCGGGTGTCGTGCGTATCCAGCAGAACACCCCCTTCGGCAGCTTCGCTCAGACCGCACGCTGTCAGAAATGCGGCGGCAGAGGTCAGATAATCGAGAATCCCTGCCCCACCTGCTCGGGACGCGGAAGAGTCCGCAAGACTACCACCCGGACGCTCAATATCCCCGCCGGCGTTTATGACGGCGCACAGCTCCAGATCAGGGGCGAGGGCAGCCACGGTCTCAACGGCGGGCCCGCAGGCGATCTGTTCCTGAACGTCCGCGTCAAGTCAGACCCCATATTCGAGCGCCGCAATACATACGACATCTGGACAGAGCTGCCCCTTACCTACGCTCAGGCAACGCTGGGCGCAAAGGTGAGCGTGCCTACTATCGACGGCAAGGTGAGCTTCGATATCCCCGAGGGCACACAGCCGGGCACCGAGTTCCGTCTGCGGGGCAAGGGCGTCAAGAAGGGCAACCGCGACGAGCGCGGCGACTGCTACTTCAAGGTCACTATCGAGATACCCAGGGGGCTCAGCAAGCGCCAGAAGGATATGCTCCAGCAGTTCGAGGATTCGCTGGACGAGAAGAACTACAAAAAGCGCTCCACCTTCTTCGACAAGCTGAAGGAAAAGTTCAAATAATACAAAAAAACGGACAGTTCGCTTTGGACTGTCCGCTTTTCATTTGTATGTTCTGAAGCTTTATTACTGCTCCAGCTTTTTGAGGAATGCCCTCGTTCTCTCGTTGGAGGGGTTGTCGATAACGTCCTCCGGCTTGCCCTGCTCCACGATCACGCCGCCGTCCATGAATACCACATGGTCAGATACCGAGCGGGCGAAGTCTATCTCGTGGGTGACGATGAGCATGGTCATCTTCTCTGCCGCAAGCTCCTTCAGCACTTTGAGTATCTCAGCCGTAAGCTCCGGGTCGAGTGCCGAGGTCGGCTCGTCGAAGAATAGCATTTTCGGCTTCATGGCAAGCGCCCGGGCGATCGCTACCCGCTGCTGCTGTCCGCCGGAGAGCTGGTAGGGGTAGTAATTTCCCTTGGAATCAAGCCCCATTTTTTTCAGCAGGCCCTCCGCGTCCTTCATGACCTCGTCCCTGTCGCGCTTCATGACGTGTATCGGTGCGTCGGTGATGTTTTTCAGCACGGTGTAGTGGGGGAAGAGATTGAAGTTCTGGAACACCAGACTGAAATAACTCTTTATCTCTTTCAGTTCCGCCTTGCCGGCGTATTCCGGTTTGCCGTCCTTTTCGGAGAAGCCGGTCTTTCCGCAGTAGACTATGCTGCCGCCGTCTGCCGTCTCGAGCATGGAGATACAGCGCAGCAGGGTGGATTTACCCGAACCGGAGGGCCCCAGTATCGAGACCACCTGTCCCTCGCCCACGTTCATGCTGATGTCTTTCAGTACCTGAAGGTCACCGAAGCTTTTCTTTAAGCCCTTTACTTCCAAAAGATCCATTTTCTGTGTGCCTCCTTATCTGAAATAGCTGAGCTTCTTTTCGATAAGCTCCATGATGAACGCTACGATGAAGTTGAATACGTAGTAGAACACGCCTGCGATGAACAGCGGCATTATCGTAGCCTCTGACGCCGCAACCTGCTTGGCGAGTGTGAACATCTCGGTGTAGGAGATAGCGAATGCGAGGGAGGTGTCCTTTACCAGCGTGATGACCTCGTTCGTGATAGAGGGGATTATGTTCTTCATCATCTGGGGGAATACTATCTTGAAGAACTTCTGGCTCCTGGAGTAGCCGAGTATCTGGCAGGCTTCGTGCTGACCGGCAGGCACCGCCTGTATGCCTGAGCGGTATATCTCCGCGAAGTAAGCCGCGTAATTGAGGGTGAATCCTATGATCACCGCGTAGAATCTGTAGCTTGCCGAGGTGCTGACCCCGAACAGGAAGTTGGGCCCGAAGAATACCACCAGCAGCTGCAGCATGAGCGGTGTACCGCGGACAATGGATATGTACAGCTTTATAATAGCGCTCAGCGGCTTGAACCGGGACATTCTTCCGAATGCGATGAGCAGACCCAGCGGCAGCGAGAAGAGCAGCGTCAGCAGGAATATCGCAAGGGAAGCGCCGACGCCTTTGACCAGCCGACCGCATACGTTTGCAAGCTGCTTGCCGAAGGATTCGTTCTTGACCTCTCCGCCGTCGGCTACCACGTCGTCGGCGCTCAGGCATACGCTGTCCGAAAGACCCCACTCCTCGGCTATCCTGCCGAAGGTGCCGTCATTCAGCATTTCTATCAGCGTCTCCTGCACCTCGTCTCTCAGCTCGGTGTTGCCGCGCAGGAATCCCACACCGTACTCCTCAGAGGATATGCGCTCCTCCAGCATGATAAAGTCGCTGCCGCGTGCTTTGATCTCGTAGTTGGCAACGCCGATGTCCATGCAGATGCAGTCCACCGCGCCGCTTTGCAGGTTGAGGAAAGCGCTGTTGTAGTCGCCCATCTGCTGGAGCTCCTTGAAGCTCTCCGCAAGAGCGCGGTTCTCGTCTGTAGCGTCGTCGCCCTCAAAAGCCGCCAATGCCGAGCTGTCGGTCTGCACCGCCACCGTCTTGCCCGCAAGCTCCGAAAGCTGGGTGATGCCCGAGTCCTTCCGCACGATCGCCACCTGCGAGTTGTCCACATAGGGAGTGCTCCAGGTGTAGTCATTTTCGCGTCCGTTTATTGTAAAGCCGTTCCAGATACAGTCGATAGCACCTGTTTTAAGCTCCATGTCCTTTGAGTTCCAGTCGATAGGCTGCTTTTTCAGTTCCCAGCCCCGGCGCTTGCAGACCTCCTCCGCGAGGGACAGGTCAAAGCCCACGTACTCGCCGTTTTCGTCCTGATAGCCGTAGGGCGGAAATTCCGCGTCAAAGCCTACCGCAAAGGTGGTGCGCTTGTCCGCGTCCGACTTTGTTCCGCAGGCGGTGAGCATGGTGACAGCCGCCGCCGCCGCGAGTTCTGCCGCCGCTATGCGTTTGAAAATATCCTTCATATCCTCTGCTCCTATTATTATTTGCGGCCATTATAATGACCACCTGTCTATTATAGCACATTCTTGCAGTTTAGTCAAGTGATACGCTGATGCGGCACTCCGCGGGAGCGCACCTTATTTTCTTGACATCAGTTGTAATATATGATATTAAAATAGCCAATTAACCCGTACTAATCTAATTTGCTATATATTCTCAACACCCCTTGAAAACACAGCAAAAAACGC
>CACXDI010000059.1 GCA_902766335.1 uncultured Ruminococcus sp.
CAACAAAACTCATATTTCTGATCTCAAACTTGTCAGCTGATATGAATTGGTCTGTTTAACTTGGTCGGATTCTTGACAGAGGAGCACTTGCATATTTTCCGTCATATCACACAAAGTTTCCTAGCCGGGCGCCAGCCCGTCGTCGTCAACTTTATGCAATCTGACGAAAAATCTGACGGCGTTTCTGACGCACAATGATTGTGCGGTGTTGCCTAAATAAAAGAGTGTCATACACTGTTAAGGTGTATGACACTCTTTCGTTGTTGTCAGCTAAAGCTTATGTGAGACTGCCCGACTGAAGGGTCATGATATATATGTTTAAGCCCTGCAAGGGAGCTTGACGACGAGTGATGAGCCGTCAGTGCCGAGATTTGTCTGCTGTTCTTTTAGGGATTAGTATTAAATGACTTTTTTTATTGACAGGTCTTTGCAGTCAAGAATTAGAAAATGCGCCGCTTTTCCCGGTTCTATGCTGCCGTATCTTCCGTCTATGCCGACAGAGCGGCAGGGATTGACCGTCGCCGCCTTGACAGCGCTCTCCAGCGGTATGCCCATGCTGACGGCTGTCAGCAGGCAGTCATAAAGGTCTGATACGCTCCCCGCAAGAGTGCCGTCGGAAAGGGCGGCGCGTCTGCCTTTTTTATACACCTTATTGCCGCCCAGCGAGTACTCGCCGTCCGGCATTCCCGCGGCTTCCATGCTGTCGCTTATCAGCACGATGCGGTCATCGCCGAAAAGCTTAAAGGCTGCTCTCACCGCGGTGGGTGAAACGTGTATGCCGTCGCATATTATCTCGACAAAGCAGCTGCCGTCATCGAATGCTGCGCCGATAACTCCCGTATCCCGGTGATGAAACGGCGGCATGGCGTTGAACAGATGCGTCACATGATCGGCACCCGCCGCAAAAGCCTCCCGGGCGGTGTCATATCCGCAGGATGTATGTCCCAGCGAGAAATGCACTCTCCCAGCCCACGCTCTGATCAGTTTTGCCGCGCCCCCGGTCTCGGGGGCTATCGTCACGAGCCTGATAAGCCCATCTGCTGCCGACTGTAGTTCGCTCAGCAGCTCTGCGGAGGGCTTTTGTATATAGCTGCTCTTCTGCGCTCCGCATTTTTCGGCGGAGACAAAGGGGCCCTCGAGATGTATCCCGGCGATCTCCGCGCCCTGTTTACATCCGGAGCTGCGGGCGTATGCGCTTATACCGTGCAGTATCTCCTTCAGCCTTTCAGCCGGCAGGGTCATAGTTGTCGGACAGAAGGCGGTCACGCCGTGAGCATACTGATACGCCGCAACAGCTTCCAGCGCTTCCGTGCCGCCGTCGCAGACATCATAGCCCGCGCAGCCGTGCATATGTATGTCGCAAAGCCCCGGCAGCAGATAGCACCCGGTGCAGTCTATGACGTCGCCGGCTTGGATATCCTCCGACACCCCGGTAATGACTCCGTCCATAAAGGCGGCGTCCAGCCTTTCAAAGCTGCCGTTATAGAAAAGCAGTCCGTTTTTTAGTACAGTTGCGCCGTCACTCATTCGCCGAAGACTCTGTTTCTGCCGTCGTCCTTAGCAGTGAAAAGATAATCGTCCGCAACTGCCATGTTATCCTTCACGCTCTTGCGCACATCATACTGTATGCAGCCAAAACTCAGGGTGATCTTTACGGGGATACCGCTTGCTTTGAACCTGCTCTCGTTGAGATCAGCCTTTACCTCCTCGGCGATCTGCTTGCAGCCCTCCAGATCGGTGTCGGGCAGCACCATGACGAACTCGTCGCCGCCCCAGCGGTAAACGGAGTCGCCGTCGCGCAGGTGCTTTCTCAGGATATCAGCCACATATACTATACCGTCATCGCCCACGGTATGACCGTAATTGTCATTGAACTTCTTGTATCTGTCTATATCGCAGAGGAACAGCGAGACAGGCTTGCCGGCGGCGGTATCAATAAACTCACTGTACTTATGATCCAGATCGCTGTAGAAACCGAGGCGGTTTTTGAGCGAGGTGAGGCTGTCGATATGCGAGTACTCATAGAAGGTCTCAGACTCCAGCGCGATACCGCATACGAAAGCCGCAAGAGACAGCTTCTTGGTGTCCTCCTCCTCATTGAATCCCTCGGCGCCCATTTTGTTTATTATCTGGAAAGCGCCGATATACTCGCCGCTCAGATCGGCAACGGGCATTACCAGCACAGACATGGTGAGATAACCTGTCTGACGGTCGATATCGGAATTGAAGTCGGGATCGCTGTAGGGCTCGTTGGTGATTATCACGCGCTCCTCTTTAAGAGCCTTTCCTACCAGACCCTTGTCATCGGGAATAACTATCTTGTCAACGCCGGTAGCGGAAAGAGTCCACAGCTCGTGCTTTTCCTTATCCCACTTCCAGAAGCTGGCTCTGTCGGCGCCCACAAGCGTCCTGCCCAGCTCGGTGAGGTATGTGAACACCGCTATATGCCCCACGGTGCTGTCGGTGCCCATCTGAGCATACAATCTCCTGCCGATGTCGTAAATGCTGTTAAGCTGCTGCTCGGCGTCAAACTCCTCATTATCCTCTGCGGCAGCCTCAATACTGCCGTCACCTGTCTTGAGATATTTGTTCACGTCAAACAGATTCTTATCATTATTTTCCATAATACGGTACCTCCATAAAGAAATAATATTCTACATATGATATTATAGCATTATTATTTTAAAAAGTCAAATCTTTTTTGATATTTAAACACATTTTTTATTGATCAGGGATATTTTTTTGTGAAACATATTGCAAAATCAAAAAAGATGTGGTATAATATATTGTGATATTATAAAAATATTTATAATTGAAAGGAGGTTATTATGGATCTTCAGTTTATTGTTGAAAATATAGAAGCTATGGCGAGCATATTTTCATTTGACGTGCTGCCCGACGGCAGCTTCAGCGAGATACGAATTATGGCTGTCAACAAGCCGTTTTCGGGGCTGTTCGCGCTCAATCCAAATGCTCCCGAGTTCACTCCCGGAATGCCTTACAGATACTTTTTCCAGGACGTTAATTTTGAGGCTTTCTGTTACAAATGTGGAAGCACCAGAGAAGCGCTATATTCCTACGTCAACGCGCACGGAGCCTGGCTCAGCGGACTTTACATACCTATTATGTCCGACAAGGAGGGCACCTGCTACTGCTGCTATATCATAAAGTTCACTCCCGAGCTGAGATCTGAGGAGATGACCCAGCGCTCGGCGGAGGTCTCTAATGCGGTGCTGAATATCAGCATAAAGCTCCACCAGAAGCAGGACTTCATAAAGTCCATGAGCGAGACCGTTTCCGACATCAAGAAGGTATGCAACTCAGAGAAATGCTCGATAGTGCTGGTTGACAAAAATGACCAGAGCTGCAGCTTCATAAATGAAAACGGCGAGCACGAGGATTATCTGAGGGAGCTTGCAAGCGGCATGGACCGCACTCCATATGAAATGGCTACCGCATGGGAGAATGTCCTTGCCGGCACCGACTGCCTCCTACTCGATGATTTCAGCATCATCAAGGAGCGCGACATAAAGTGGTATAATTCGCTCCAGGAGAAAAATATAAAGAGCATAGTCCTGTTTGCGATACGCTTCAACGAAGAGCTGGTAGGCTTTATCTGGGCGGCAAATTTCGCTATCGAGGACATGATAAAGATAAAAGAGACGCTGGAGCTTACCAGCTACTTTATCGGTGCGATAATCGCCAACCACCAGTTGCTGGGCAAGCTCGAGGTCATGAGCATGAACGATATGCTCACCGAGGTCAGCAACCGCAACGCCATGAACAAGCGCGTAGACCAGCTCATCAAGGGCGGCAGCGACAAGCCCTCGGCTATGGGCGTGGTGTTTGCAGATCTCAACGGGTTAAAGATCGTCAATGACGAACAGGGTCACAACGCAGGCGACAAGCTGCTCAGGAAGGCGGGTCTGCTGCTCAAGACGGTATTCGGCGACTACGAGATATACCGCGCGGGCGGCGATGAATTTGTAGTGCTTTGCCCCGATATCCCCGAGAGCGAGCTTATCAACAAGACCGCCGAGTTCAAGAAGCTTTCGGACAATACCGCCGGCGTGAGCTTTGCAATAGGCTTCGGTCACTTCACCGGCGACTATGACATAGTCCAGGCTATGCAGATAGCTGACGAGCGTATGTATATCGACAAGGAGGAGTACTACCGCCTCAACCCGGACAAGAAGCGCCGCCATGACAATAACGTATGACCATATCCGTTCTGGAGGGATAAAAATGAATGACATCATCAAAGCTATGCAGGAAAGACGAAGCATACGCAGATTCAAGCCGGATATGCCGGCTAAGGCTGACATAGAGCAGGTGCTCGAAGCGGGGCTTTATGCCGCAAACGGCAGAGGCAAGCAGGCTGCCATAGCGATAGCTGTCACCAACAAGGAAATGCGCGACAGGATATCCGATATCAACCGCAGGATAGGCGGCTGGGAGGAGGGCTTTGACCCCTTCTACGGCGCACCGGTGATTATCATAGTGCTTGCCGACAAGGAATGCAGCACATATATGTACGACGGCAGTCTGATGATGGGCAATCTTATGCTTGCGGCACATTCGCTGGGGCTGGGCAGCATATGGATACACCGTGCCCGTGAGGAATTTGAGACCGAGGAATACAAGAAGCTGCTCGCCGATCTGGGTATCAGCGGCGAGTGGGAAGGCATAGGGCACTGCGCTCTGGGCTACGCCGACGGCGACGCGCCACAGCCCGCTCCGAGAAAGGACGGACGTGTCTTCTGGATCGAGTAAACTAAGCTTGAAACATAAAGAAGAGCTTGGCACTACCTTTTTGGTCTGTGCCAGGCTCTTTTTCTTTGTTGGGGCTGCAACAGCCCCTTATCTTCAAATCCTAAAAACTTCTTTATTGTCGCACTTCTTAAAGAGGTGTCTTATTATTTCGATCATCGGCAAAGCCGACACCTTAATTATCCATTATTCACTACTTCAGTACACTTCTCTTGCCTCGATAAACCGTTTCAGGACACTCAGCTTGCCCATTTCCAGCATCTTGTCCATAAGCCCCTGCGCTATGAGCCTTGAGTTGGGGCGTATGTCCATGACGGCTTTGATGAAGTGATCCTCTCCGTCAAGAGTGGTTATCACCATAGTTTCCACATAGTAGGACTGACCGTTCCTGCCTCCGCGTCTGACGTATTTGTTGTACACCGCAATGGTGTCTATGTCTCTGTAGAAAATAGTCTCGTCCTTTGAAAACCGTCGTGAAAAGGTAACGCTGTAGTCGTCTGCGGTAAAGCTGCAATTCTTTCTTCGGGTGGATAACGTTAAAATGCAGAGGGACACCACATACAGTATCAGCACCGTCATCGTGTCTCTCAGCATGTGAGAAGAATAGGTCCCGAAGTATTCCGAAAGCAGATATGCTCCTCCCGTAAGCAAAATCAACGACAGGATCAGCGCTGTCAGCTCTTTCAGGCTGGGTTCGGGCGAGCGGTATCTTTCTGTCATAGTCATAAATGATCTCCCCTTCAGGTTTGACGAAGTTCGTCTGTGTATTTTCATCAACACTTGTATTATAGCATACTATCTGCAAAAAGTAAAGCAAATCAAAACCTTGTGACAGGGTTTTGATACCTCTTTTTTGCAAAAAGCGGCGGCAGTCCGAAAAAAATCCGAAAAAATGAAAAATGTTGCCTTAACGCCTTTTTTGTGCTATTGCTCCCCCAATTAAACCTTGCCGGAAAGGCGCAGGCAAAAATAAAAAATATCAAGGCGTAAAAGCGCAGATGGGCTGTCG